>DATLBJ010000230.1:0-8049 GCA_035526975.1 Ramlibacter sp. | reverse complement strand
GTCCACCATCGTCACGCCCGGGCTCGATCTGAACGGCAAGTTCGCCAAGACCGGGATCCCGGCCTCGATCGTCACGCGCTTCCTGGCCGAACACGGGATCATCGTGGAGAAGACCGGCCTCTACAGCTTCTTCATCATGTTCACCATCGGCATCACCAAGGGCCGGTGGAACACCATGCTCACGGCGCTGCAGCAGTTCAAGGACGACTACGCCCGCAACCAGCCGATGTGGCGGATCCTGCCGGAGTTCTGCCAGCAGTTCCCGCGCTACGAACGAATGGGCCTGGCCGACCTGTGCCAGCACGTCCATGAGCTGTATGCGCGCTACGACATCGCCCGGTTGACGACGGAGATGTACCTGTCCGACCTGACGCCGGCCATGAAGCCGAGCGACGCCTTCGCCTATATCGCGCACCGCAAGACCGAGCGCGTGGAGATCGACCACCTCGAAGGCCGGGTCACGACTTCGCTCGTCACGCCGTACCCGCCGGGCATCCCGCTGTTGATCCCGGGCGAAGTGTTCAACAAGAAGATCGTGGACTACCTGCGGTTCTCGCGCGAGTTCAACTCGATGTGCCCGGGCTTCGAGACCGACATCCACGGCCTGGTCGAGGAGACCTCCGAGGACGGCAAGATCCGCTATTACGCCGATTGCGTGCAGGCGTAGCGGCCCGCCCATCCCGCCAAGGCGCGGTTCGTCGCGCGGTCCCGCAGTTCGTCGCATCCCGCTCGCGGGGCGCTTTTCGCGTCCCTACAGTCCGTCTCCAGCAGGCCACGACGGCCTTGAACCGGAGAAAAACATGACGACGACTCTGCAAACCCTGTCCACCGGCACCCGTATCGCCACCTTCGTGGCGGTGGCCGGTTTCGTTTCGGCTGCCTGGCTGGCCGCGGGCCACGAGAGCGAAAAGGCCGTGGTGAATTCGGCTGCCGCGATGGCCCCGCGCCCCATCTACGTGACGCTGCCGTCGGTCGAGATCGTTGCCCGCCGCATGGCCGCCGATCCCGAGACCGCGCTCGCTTCCAACAACGCGATGCACGCCACGAACGAACTCTGATCGGCGCGGGCCGGCGACAGGAATAATCTGCCATGGACGAGAAGACGACGAATCCCCCCGCAGCAGCGCCGCGCGAAGGCATGGCGCAGTGGCTCGGCCGGGCCAACAGCCAGGTCTCGTCCTGGGCCGCCTCGATGACTTGGTGGCGCCTGATCCTGCTGTTCATCATCGTGATGTCCGCCGGGGCGATCCTGTCGGACCAGCTGCGCCTGAAGCACGACACCGTCAAGGTCGTGACGAAGAAGGACAAGGACGTCGACGTCGTGATCGGCGGCCCCGATGGCGTGCGGATCACGCGGCGCCACAAGACGCCTCCGGCGCCCCCGGCCGCTGCCGCCAGCGGGGAAATCCCGCCCGTGCCCGATGTCGACACGGACGACGATGACGAAAAGCCTGTCACGCGCACCATCACCCGGCAGGACTGGACCTTCCGCGGGCTGATCGGCGACCTCGGCTCGGCCTTGCTCGTGATCGTCTTCGCTTACCTTGTGGCAGCCAAGATCGTCGTGCGCAAGGTCGCCCAGGCTGATGCGAAGGTGCGTTCCGCCCAGCACGCCGCCGAGCACGAAGCAATGGAGCGCCAGCTGGCCCAGGCCAGGCTGCAGGTCCTGCAAGCGCAGGTCGAGCCGCACTTCCTGTTCAACACCTTGTCGGCGATCGATTTCCTGATCGAGACGGACCCGCCGCGAGCGAGCCAGATGCAGAAGGCGCTGATCACCTACCTGCGCGGCGCGCTGCCGCAGATGCGCCAGCAGTCTTCCACGCTGGGCCGCGAGATGCGCCTGATCAAGTCCTTCCTCGACCTGCTGAAGATGCGCATGGAAGACCGGCTCGATGTCGATTTCCAGGTGCCCGAAGGCGCGGAGAGCGCAGACTTCCCGCCCATGATGCTCCAGTCCCTCGTGGAAAACGCGATCAAGCACGGCATCGAGCCCAAGCCCGAAGGCGGCAAGGTCACGGTGGCCGCCCGCATCCAGAACGGCCAGCTGTGGGTCGAAGTGAAGGACACGGGCATCGGCATCCCGAACACCGACCGCCTCGAAAGCGCCACGTCCGGCACCGGCCTGGGCCTGCAGAACATCCGCGAGCGCCTGGCGATGTTGTACCCCGGCAAGAGCCGCCTGATCCTGATGTCGGACGACACGCAAGGCACCACGGTCAAGATCGTCGTGCCCTACCAGGTCGGTCCTGAAACCGTGTCGAACATCGACGGCCTGCGCGAGAAGACTGCATGAACGCGACCAGCAAGCCCATCACCGCGGTGATCGCCGACGACGAACGGCTCCTGCGCGAACAACTCAAGACACGCCTTCAATCGGTGTGGCCCGATCTCCAGATCCTCGGCGAAGCGCGCGATGGCAATGAGGCTCTCGCGAAGGCCGAAGAACTGCGCCCCGACGTGATGTTCCTCGACATCCGCATGCCGGGCATGACGGGCATCGAAGCCGCGCGCGAAATCCTCGCGCTGCCCGATTGGCAAGGCGAGATCGTCTTCGTGACAGCGTACGACGAATACGCCGTCGCCGCGTTCGAGCAAGGGGCGCTCGACTACCTGTTGAAGCCCGTCGAGCCGGAACGGCTGACGCAAACTGCCCACCGCGTGAAAGCGCGCATCGCGCAGCGCACGACTCCGCCGACGCCCGAGGACGAAGAAGCGCTCGATGCGCTGATGGCCAAGCTGTCGAAGCTCCAGCAGGGAATGGCGCCCCGCCCGGCGGAGCCGCTGCGCTGGATTCAGGCGACCACCGGCAGCACCACGAAATTGATCGACGTGAAGGACGTGCTGTTCTTCAAGTCGGACGAAAAGTACACGCGGGTGCAGACCCGCGACCAGGAGGCGTTCATCCGCACGCCGATCCGCGAACTGCTGCCGCAACTCGATGCGCAGCTGTTCTGGCAGATCCATCGCAGTGCGATCGTCAACCTGGGAGCCATTGCGGCAGTGACGCGAGACGACACGGGTCGCCAGCGGGTTCACATCCGCGAGCACGCCGAGGTGCTCGAGGTCAGCCGCAGCTTCGCCCACCTGTTCCGCGCGTCCTGACCGGGGGCCTGGAACAGGTGGGCCGCTTTTTCGCTTACCCGCCTTCGGAAAGCGTTACGGCGCTGTGGCTGAAGCCGCCGTCGACGTATGTGATCTCGGAAGTCACGCCGGCCGCGAGGTCGCTCAGCAGGAAAGCCGCGACGTTACCGACGTCTTCGATCGTCATGTTGCGGCGAAGCGGGGCGGCGCCTGCGACCACTCCGAGCAGCTTGCTGAAGTCCTTGATGCCGCTTGCAGCGAGAGTCTTGATCGGCCCGGCGCTGATGCCGTTCACGCGGATCGAGCGGCCGTCGGGCAGCTTGCCGACGGCTTCCGCCAGGTACCGCACCGAGGCTTCGAGTGACGCCTTGGCTAGGCCCATCGTGTTGTAGTTGGGAACGCAGCGCAGTGCACCGAGATACGTGAGAGTCAGCAGCGCCGACTTGTCGTTGAGGTAAGGCAATGCGGCCTTGGCCATGCCGGGGAAGCTGTACGCGCTGATGTCATGCGCGATGCGAAAGTTCTCGCGCGTGAGGCCGTCCAGGAAATTGCCCGCGATCGCTTCGCGCGGAGCGAAGCCGATGCTGTGCACGAAACCGTCGAATTTCGGCCAGGTTGCCGACAGGTCCTTGAAGAGCTTGTCGACCTGTGCATCGTCGCCGACGTCGCAATCGAAGATGAGTTTCGAGTCGAACTCAGCCGCGAATTCCGTGATCCGGTCCTTGAACCGTTCGCCGACATAACTGAACGCGAGCTCGGCGCCTTGCTGCCTGCAGCACTTTGCGATGCCGTACGCGATCGACCGGTTCGACAGCACGCCAGTGATGAGCAGTTTTTTTCCGGCAAGAAAGCCCATGGGAGTCCCGTAGCAAGGTAGCCGGCGATTATTGCCCAAGAGGGTGCAAGCCGTTGCAAATCAAGGGGTTGCGAGGTACAATAGTTGCTTCACGACCAGAAACACGGGCGGAACCTACCGCCCGTTTTTTATGGCCGAACGGTTATTGCAAGCATGGCACTAGAGGAAATCGTCGGGCAGACAGTGGCCGGCCTCGGTTACGACCTCGTGGAGGTGGAGCGATCCGCCGGGGGCCTGCTGCGCGTGACGATCGACCAGAAGTGGCAGCGTGACGCCGCCGAGCAGTTCGTGACCGTCGAGGACTGCGAAAAAGTGACACGGCAATTGCAGTACGCGCTGGAAGTCGACGGCGTCGAATACAAGCGTCTCGAAGTGTCGTCGCCGGGAATCGACCGGCCTTTGAAAAACGATGCGGACTTCGAGCGCTTCGCCGGCGAGATGGTGGACATCACGCTGAAGAAGCCGGTCGGTGAAGCGGCAGCGGGCCAGGTATCCGCGAACCGCAAGAAGTTTCGCGGCACGCTGGAAAGAGCCGGCGACCGCTGGCAGATCGTGTGGAGCGATGCCCCGGAAGAAAAGCCCGGGCGCCGCGTGAGCAAGAAAAGGGAGCCTGCCCCGCTGCAGGCGTTGGGTTTTACGCTGGACGAAGTGAAGGAAGCGCGTCTGGCGTCGATAGTCGATTTCAAGGGCCGCAAGTCCCGAGCGCAAGGAGAGTAGTGACATGAACCGCGAACTGTTGATGCTGGTCGAAGCCATTTCGCGCGAGAAGAACGTCGAACGCGATGTCGTGTTCGGCGCGGTGGAGTCCGCCTTGGCGCAAGCCACGAAGAAGCTCTACGAAGGCGAAGTCGACATCCGTGTCGCCATCGATCGCGAAAGCGGCGACTACGAGACCTTCCGGCGTTGGCTGGTCGTGCCCGACGAGCAGGGCCTGCAGAACCCCGACGCCGAAGAGATGCTGATGGATGCGAAGGATCGCGTCGACGACGTCGAGCCGGGCGACTACATCGAGGAGCCCGTGGACTCGGTGCCGATCGGGCGCATCGGCGCAATGGCCGCGAAGCAGGTGATCCTGCAGAAGATCCGGGATGCCGAACGCGAGATGCTGCTGAACGACTTCATGTCGCGCGGCGACAAGATCTTCGTGGGCACCGTCAAGCGGATGGACAAGGGCGACATCATCGTCGAGAGCGGCCGCGTCGAAGGGCGCCTGCGCCGCGGCGAGATGATCCCCAAGGAAAACCTGCGCAACGGCGACCGCGTCCGCGCCATGATCATGGAAGTGGACCTCACGCTGCGGGGCGCGCCGATCATCCTTTCGCGCTCGGCGCCGGAATTCATGATCGAGCTGTTCCGCCAGGAAGTGCCCGAGATCGAACAGGGCCTGCTCGAGATCAAGAGCTGCGCCCGTGATTCGGGCTCGCGCGCGAAGATCGCGGTGCTGTCGCATGACAAGCGTGTCGACCCGATCGGCACCTGCGTCGGCGTGCGGGGCTCGCGCGTGAACGCCGTGACGAACGAACTCGCCGGCGAGCGTGTCGATATCGTGCTGTGGTCCGAAGACCCGGCGCAATTCGTGATCGGCGCGCTGGCGCCCGCGAACGTCACGTCAATCGTCGTCGACGAAGAAAAGCACGCGATGGACGTGGTGGTCGACGAGGAGAATCTCGCGATCGCAATTGGCCGTGGGGGCCAGAACGTGCGGCTCGCCAGCGAGCTGACCGGCTGGAAGATCAACATCATGGACGCGAACGAATCCGCACAGAAGCAGGCCGAGGAGTCGAGCACGATCCGCACGCTCTTCATGGAAAAGCTCGATGTCGACGAAGAGATCGCCGACATCCTGATCTCCGAAGGCTTCACCAGCCTCGAGGAGATCGCCTACGTGCCCATCCAGGAAATGCTCGAGATCGAAGCGTTCGACGAAGACACCGTGAACGAGCTGCGCGCCCGCGCGAAGGACGCGCTGCTCACGATGGAGATCGCCCGTGAAGAAAGCGTCGAGGAAGTCTCGCAGGACCTGCGCGACCTCGACGGCCTCACGCCGCAACTCATTGCCAAGCTCGCCGACAACGGCGTGCATACGCGCGACGACCTGGCCGACCTGGCCGTCGACGAATTGACCGACATCACCGCCCAGTCCGAGGACGAGGCCAAGGCCCTGATCATGAAGGCGCGCGAGCACTGGTTCACCAGTGCTACGGCGGCTGCCCATGAATAACGGGAGGCAAACGAACACATGTCCAGTACCACCGTCGCAGAGTTCGCAGCAGAACTCAAGAAATCACCCGACCTGCTCCTCGAGCAACTGAAGAGCGCGGGCGTGGCCAAGTCGGCCGCGACCGATTCGCTTTCCGAAACGGACAAGCAGAAGTTGCTCGGCTACCTGAAGGCCAGCCACGGCACCGCCGGCGCACCCGAGCGCAAGAAGATCACGCTGACGAAGAAATCGACCAGCGAGATCAAGCAGGCCGATGCCAGCGGCAAGGCGAGGACCATCCAGGTCGAAGTGCGCAAGAAGCGCACCTTCGTCAAGCGCGAAGAGGGCGGCGACACCGCCGTGATCGAAGCGCCCGAGCAGGAAGCCCCGGCACCGGCCGCGCCGCACGTCGATGAATCGGAACTTGCCCGCCGCGAGGAAGAAGCACGCCGCCAGGCGGAGCTGATCCGCCGCCAGGAAGAAGACCTGGCGCAGAAGCGCCGCGAGCGCGAGGAAACTGAACGCCGCGAACGCGAAGCCGACGAGCGTGCCGCCGCGCACGCCGCGAACGAGGACGCGAAAAAAGAAAAGGTGCAGACCGACCGTGCGACGGCTTCGAAGGAAGCCGAAGAAGCACAGGCTGCCCGCGTCGCCGCGCACGCCGAGGCGCGCGCCAAAGCCGACGCCGAGTCGAAGGCGCGGGCCGCCGAGGAAGCGGAGAGGGCCACCGACCTCGCCGACCGCCGCAAGAAGGCGGAAGCCGAAGCGGCAGCGATTCGCTCGATGATGTCCACGCCGGCCAAGAAGGTCCTCGTGGCGAAGAAGCCCGAGGAAGCAAAGCCGGTCGCGAAGCCCGGCGACGCCGCGGCCAAGCCGGCTGCCAAGGGCACGTTGCACAAGCCGACGGTCGTTCGTCCCGGCACCGGCGCGCCCGCGCCGTCCGCCCCCGGCGGCAACAAGGAAGTCAAATCGGCCAAGCTCTCGTCGAGCTGGGCCGGCGACCCATCGAAGAAGAAGGCGATCCCCACGCGCGGCGATGCCTCGGGCGGGGTCGGCCGCAACTCATGGCGGGGTGGCCCTCGTGGGCGCCGCGGCGATCGCAGTGACCACCGCGAGGACCACACGCAGTCGGCACCGGTCGAACAGCGCGTGATCGAAGTGCACGTGCCGGAGACGATCACGGTCGCCGAGCTCGCGCACAAGATGTCCGTCAAGGCATCGGAAGTGATCAAGGCGCTGATGAAGCTGGGCCAGATGGTCACGATCAACCAGCCGCTCGACCAGGACACGGCCATGATCCTCGTCGAGGAAATGGGCCACAAGGCGGTCACCGCCGCGCTCGACGATCCCGAAGCATTCGCGCAGCAGGAAACCGAAGCCGAAGGCGAAGCCCAGCCGCGCGCGCCTGTCGTCACCGTGATGGGCCACGTCGACCACGGCAAGACATCGCTGCTCGACTACATCCGCCGCACGAAGGTAGCCGCGGGCGAAGCGGGCGGCATCACGCAGCACATTGGCGCTTATCACGTCGATACGCCGCGCGGCTCGATCACGTTCCTGGACACGCCGGGCCACGAGGCCTTCACGGCGATGCGTGCGCGCGGGGCGCAGGCCACGGACATCGTGATCCTGGTGGTGGCTGCCGACGACGGCGTCATGCCCCAGACAAAGGAAGCCGTGAAACACGCGAAGGCGGCGGGCGTGCCCATCGTCGTCGCGGTGAACAAGATCGACAAGCCGGGCGCCAACCCCGAGCGCGTCAAGCAGGAACTGGTGGTCGAGGAAGTCGTGCCCGAGGACTACGGCGGCGAATCGCCGTTCGTGAGCGTTTCGGCGCTGACGGGCCAGGGCGTGGAAGAACTGCTGGAGCAAGTGCTGCTGCAGGCCGAAGTGCTGGAACTGAAAGCGCCCA
>DATLBJ010000229.1:0-29361 GCA_035526975.1 Ramlibacter sp. | reverse complement strand
GTTCATCCCGGGCATCCGCCCGGGCGAGCAGACCGCGCGCTACATCGACAAGATCCTGGTCCGCCTCACGCTCGCCGGCGCCGTGTACATCACGTTCGTCTGCCTGCTGCCGGAGTTCCTGATCCTCAAATACAACGTGCCTTTCTACTTCGGCGGGACGTCCCTGCTGATCATCGTGGTGGTCACGATGGACT
Organism: Ramlibacter sp.; assembly: GCA_035526975.1. Classification (GTDB taxonomy): domain Bacteria; phylum Pseudomonadota; class Gammaproteobacteria; order Burkholderiales; family Burkholderiaceae_C; genus Ramlibacter. Next base: position 29,167 of record DATLBJ010000229.1, on the reverse strand, counting down.
TCATGGCGCAGGTGCAGAACTACCTGATGAGCCAGCAATACGAATCCTTGTTGAAGAAAGCGAATTTCAAGACCTCGCTCGGCGGCTGAAGAAGACGATGTCCAAGGACGACGTCATCCAGATGCAGGGTGAGGTGATCGAGAACCTGCCGAACGCGACGTTTCGCGTGAAGCTGGAAAACGGGCACACGGTGCTCGGGCATATTTCGGGAAAGATGCGGATGCACTACATCCGGATCCTTCCGGGTGACAAGGTCACCGTGGAGTTGACGCCCTACGACTTGTCGAGGGCACGAATTGTTTTTCGCGCTAAGTCATGACTGGCGTGCCGGATCACAAGCGAAGCGGTGCTCGGGCACCTCTGAATGGAAAGAGTTTAGGAGAGAGCAAATGAGAGTTTCGGCTTCCGTCAAGAAGATCTGCCGCAACTGCAAGATCATCCGTCGCAAGGGCGTTGTCCGCGTGATCTGCACCGATCCGCGCCACAAGCAACGCCAGGGCTGATAAAGGTTTAGAGGAAAAGACATGGCACGTATCGCCGGTATCAACATTCCGCCGCACCAGCACGCCGAAATCGGCCTCACGGCAATCTTCGGCATCGGGCGCTCGCGCGCCCGCCAGATCTGCGAGGCCACGGGCATCGCCTTCTCGAAGAAGATCAAGGACCTGACCGACGCCGACCTGGAAAAGATCCGCGACGCGATCGGCACGTTCACGATCGAAGGCGACCTGCGCCGCGAGAACACGATGGCCATCAAGCGTTTGATGGACATCGGCTGCTACCGCGGCTTCCGTCATCGCCGCGGCCTGCCGGTCCGTGGCCAGCGCACGCGCACGAACGCACGCACCCGCAAGGGCCCGCGCCGTGCCGCGCAGTCGCTCAAGAAATAACCGAGTCGATCTAGGAAGAAGACATGGCCAAGGCTCCCGTCAATAACGCCGCGCAGCGAGTGCGCAAGAAGGTCCGCAAGAACGTGTCGGATGGCGTCTGCCACGTGCACGCGTCCTTCAACAACACGATCATCACGATCACCGATCGCCAGGGCAACGCGCTTTCGTGGGCGTCCTCCGGTGGCCAGGGCTTCAAGGGCTCGCGCACGTCCACGCCGTTCGCCGCGCAGGTCGCGTCCGAGCAGGCCGGCCGCGCCGCCATGGAGCAAGGCATCAAGAACCTCGACGTCGAGATCAAGGGCCCCGGCCCGGGTCGCGAGTCGTCGGTGCGTGCGCTCGCCGCGCTGGGCATCCGCATCACGTCGATCAGCGACGTGACGCCTGTCCCGCACAACGGCTGCCGCCCGCAAAAACGTCGCCGGATCTAGGTTCGTCGATACAAGCCCACCGCCGCCGATGTGCATGCGCATGGCGGCTCCCCCGGCAAGAAGGCCGGGGCAGTGAAACAGCAAAGGATAGAAAGTGGCACGTTACCTCGGCCCCAAGGCCAAACTCTCCCGCCGTGAAGGCACCGACCTGTTCCTGAAGAGCGCGCGCCGCTCGATCAGCGACAAGGCGAAGTTCGATTCCAAGCCCGGCCAGCACGGCCGCACTTCCGGCCAGCGCACGTCCGACTTCGGCCTGCAGCTGCGCGAGAAGCAGAAGGTCAAGCGCATGTACGGCGTGCTGGAGCGCCAGTTCCGCCGCTACTTCGAGGAAGCGTCACGCCGCAAGGGCAACTCGGGCACGCACCTGCTCACGATCCTCGAAACGCGCCTGGACAACGTCGTCTACCGAATGGGCTTCGCGTCCACGCGCGCCGAAGCGCGCCAGCTCGTGTCGCACAAGGCGATCACCGTGAACGGCGCTTCCGTGAACATCCCGTCGTACCAGGTCAAGGCCGGCGACGTCCTGGCGGTGCGCGAAAAGTCGAAGAAGCAGAACCGCGTCGTCGAGGCGCTGCAGCTCGCCCAGCAAGTCGGCATCCCCGCTTGGGTCGAAGTGAACGCCGACAAGGCCGAAGGCACCTTCAAGAAGGTGCCCGACCGCGACGAATTCGGCGCCGACATCAACGAGTCGCTGATCGTCGAACTGTATTCCCGTTAATTTTGTTTTCCCGTTCCCTGCGCGTGGGGCACTGCGCGCGGGGCGCTTCACCAGCCTTACCGGTGTAACGAGCCGGGGGTATTGAGAGGAAGTCCTGAATGCAAACGAACCTGCTGAAACCCAAGTCCATCAACGTCGAGCAGCTCGCCGTGAACCGCGCCAAGGTCACGCTCGAGCCTTTCGAGCGCGGCTACGGCCACACGCTCGGCAACGCGCTGCGCCGCGTGCTGCTGTCGTCGATGGTGGGGTACTCGGCCACCGAAGTGACGATCGCCGGCGTGCTGCACGAGTACTCGTCGATCGACGGCGTCCAGGAAGACGTCGTGTCGATCCTGCTGAACTTGAAGGGCGTGGTGTTCAAGCTCCACAACCGCGATGAAGTCACGCTGTCGCTGCGCAAGGACGGCGAAGGCGTCGTCACGGCCGCCGACATCCAGACGCCGCACGACGTCGAGATCATCAACCCCGACCATGTCATCGCGCACCTGTCGCAAGGCGGCAAGATCGACATGCAGATCAAGGTCGAGAAGGGCCGCGGCTACGTGCCGGGCACGATGCGCCGCTATGCGGACGAGCCGACCAAGTCGATCGGCCGCATCGTCCTCGACGCGTCGTTCTCGCCGGTCAAGCGCGTGAGCTACACGGTCGAAAGCGCCCGCGTCGAGCAGCGCACCGACCTCGACAAGCTGGTGGTCGAAATCGAAACCAACGGCGCGATCACCGCGGAAGACGCAGTGCGTGCGTCGGCCAAGATCCTCGTCGAGCAGCTCGCGGTCTTCGCGCAGCTCGAGGGCAGCGAACTCGCCGCCTTCGACCAGCCGGTGCAGCGCAGCTCGCAGCAGTTCGACCCGATCCTGCTGCGCCCGGTCGACGAACTCGAACTGACCGTGCGTTCGGCCAACTGCCTGAAGGCCGAGAACATCTATTACATCGGCGACCTGATCCAGCGCACCGAGAACGAGCTGCTCAAGACCCCGAACCTGGGCCGCAAGTCGCTCAACGAAATCAAGGAAGTCCTGGCCTCTCGCGGCCTCACGCTCGGCATGAAGCTCGAGTCGTGGCCGCCCGCGGGTCTCGACAAGCGTTAATCAACCATTGGTGAATTCGCAGTACCTGACACGGCTGCGTCTTAGATAAGGAAAGGAACACACCATGCGCCACGGACACGGACTGCGTAAACTCAATCGCACGAGCGAGCACCGCCTCGCGATGCTGCGCAACATGATGAACTCGCTGATCGAGCACGAGGTGATCAAGACCACCGTGCCGAAGGCGAAGGAACTGCGCCGCGTCGTCGAGCCGATGATCACGCTCGGCAAGGAACCGACGGTCGCGAACAAGCGCCTCGCGTTCGATCGCCTGCGCGACCGCGACAACGTCACCAAGCTGTTCGGCGAATTGGGGCCCCGCTACAAGGCGCGCCCGGGCGGCTACACGCGCATCCTGAAGATGGGCTTCCGTGTCGGCGACAACGCGCCGATGGCACTCGTCGAGCTGGTCGATCGGCCCGAGCCGCAGGACAATGCCAACACGGGCGAAGAGGCTTCGTCCTGACCGTATAATTGCAGGTTCTGGCGCGCGGTGGAGCAGTCTGGTAGCTCGTTGGGCTCATAACCCAAAGGTCGCAAGTTCAAATCTTGCCCGCGCAACCAAATTCAACGCCTCCCCAACGGGAGGCGTTTCTCATTCGGGAAAGCGCGCCGCGAATTCTTCCAGCGGCAGCGCGAGCGAGTTGGTGAGGTAACTCACCGTGCGGTAGAAGCCCGCGAGCAGGATCAACTCGAGCATCGCCTCCTCACTGAACGTCGCGCGCAGTTCGGACCACAGCGCATCGTCCACCGTGCAGTTCGCATGGAGCGCATCGCAAAATCGCAGCAGCATCGCATCGGCTTCGCCCCAGCACGCGTCTGCCGGTCCGCCGTGTACGAGCGAGCCGAGTTGTTCCGGCGTGAGCCCGCCCTTCTGGCCATAGATGGCGACGTGCACGCCCCACTCGTATTCCGACCGGCACAGTGCCGTGGTGCGGTCGATCACGATCTCGCGCTGGCGCAGCGTCAGGTGACCACGGTCCAGCAGCGAACCCGCGCGAAACTTTTCGAACAGGCGCGCGTCGCGGGCCAGCGTCGTGAACAGCACCAGCGGCGGCTTGCCGCGCATGACGGCGTCGAAGATCGCCTGCAGTTGCGGCTCGAAGGGTGGCGGGACGGGGGCGATGCGCGGTGGTGGGTTCGTCATCGGGCAAGCATTGCACCGGCGCGGATTCCTGACAATCGCCAAGGCGACCTGGGCGATGATCCGGGATTTGGAGGTGCCCCATGGCCGTCGGCGATCGCGTCATCAACATCGACCAACTGAAGCTGGAACATTTCAGGCAGGGCGACAAGTTCGAGTCCAACGCACTGCGCGTCGGCCCCTTGGTGGGAGCGAAGCATCTTGGCTACTCCTACGATGTGCTGCCAGCGGGCAAGACGGGCTGCCCGTTCCACTCGCACCGCGCCGAGGAAGAAATGTTCTTCATCATCCGCGGCTCCGGCTTGCTGCGCTATGGCAGCGAGACGCGAAAGATCCGCGCGGGCGATTTCATCTGCTGCCCCACCGGCGGGCCCGAGACTGCGCACCAGATCATCAATGACTCGAACGAGCCGCTCGAATTCATCTCGGTCAGCACGATGATGCCCGCCGAAGTGTGCGAGTACCCGGACTCGGACAAGATCGGCGCGTTCGGGGGCGGGGCCGTGCGCCACATGACGCGTACCCGGCAGGCGCTCGATTACTGGGACGGCGAGTAACTCGGCAGTTTCCCGCTGCGATGCGGTGAGCGCGGCTGAGCTCGCGCGCTCACTATCATCGTGGCGTGCATTCCCCCGGCATCTTCAAGGCGTACGACATCCGCGGCGTCGTGCCCGGCGCGCTCGATGGCGAATTTGCGCAGCATCTCGGACTCGCGTTCGGCGAACTGGTGCGGCGCGAGGGCGAGCGCGGGGTGGCGGTCGGGCGCGACGGCCGATTGAGTTCGCCGACGCTCGCCGACTCCCTCATTCGCGGCCTCATGACCAGCGGCGTCGATGTGATCGAGCTCGGCGCCGTGACCACGCCGATGCTGTACTTCGCCGCGCACACCCTCGTGCGCAGCGGCATCCAGGTGACCGCGAGCCACAACCCGCGCGACCACAACGGCTTCAAGCTGACACTCGGCGGCCGCACGCTGCACGGCGATGACCTGCAGGCGCTGCGAAGGCGCATCGACACGGCGGCATTCGCCACGCCGACCGATCGCGGGACGGCCAAGCGCGTCGACGTGCTGGACGCGTACACGGAGCGTATTGCGGCCGACGTGCGTCCGCACCGGCGGATGAGGGTGGTGCTCGATTGCGGAAATGGCGTCGCGGGGGCCTCGGCGCCGCGGGTCTTGCGTGCCATCGGGTGTGACGTGGTGGAGTTGTACTGCGACGTCGACGGGCGCTTCCCCAATCATCATCCCGATCCCGGCGATCCGCGGAACCTGCAGGCGCTGATCGCCAAGGTGCAGCAGGCGGGCGCGGAGCTGGGCCTCGCGCTCGATGGGGACGGCGACCGCCTCGGTGTCGTGACGCGCACCGGGCACGTGATCTATCCGGACCGGCAACTGATGCTGCTCGCACAGGACCTGCTCGCGCGCGCGCCCGGCGCGTCCATCGTGTTCGACGTGAAGTCGTCGCAACGCTTGCCGCAGGCCATTGCAGCGGCGGGTGGCCGACCGGTGATGGGACCGAGCGGCTACGCGCTCGTCAAGCAACGCATGCAGGAGGTGAATGCCCCGCTCGCTGGCGAGATGAGCGGCCACATCTTCTTTGCCGAGCGCTGGTTCGGCTTCGACGACGGCACGTACAGCGCGTGCCGGCTGCTCGAAATCCTGTCGCGGCACGACGACGCGAGCGCGGTGCTCGATGCCCTGCCCGAAAGCTGCTCGACGCCCGAGATGCATGTGCCGTGTGCGGACGGCGAGGCGCACGAGGTTGCGAGCCGGCTCGCACAGATGGCGGATTTCGAAGGCGCGCAGGTGTGCACGCTCGATGGTTTGCGCGTCGACTGGGGCGATGGCTTCGGCCTCGTGCGCGCGTCGAACACCAATCCCGTGCTCACGGTGCGATTCGAAGGTCAGACCGCCGAAGCCATGCAGCGCATCGAGCGCGAGATGATGGCGCTATTGCGGCGCGTGAAGCCGGACGCGCACCTCGCCTGACCCTAGACGGTGCCGAGCATCTCGTGCGTGATGAGCACGACGCCGCTGTCGGTGCGCAAGAAGCGCCGTGCATCGAGCTGTGCGTCCTCCCCCACGACGAGGCCGTCGGGAATGCGGCAGCCGCGGTCGATCACCACCTTGGACAACTTGCAGCCGCGGCCGATCTCGCAGCCGGGCATGATCACCGACTGCCGGATCGTGCACTGCGATTGCACGCGCACGCTGGAGAACAGGACCGACTCGGTGATGTCCGAGCCTTCGACGACGCAGCCGCCCGAGATGATCACGTTGCCCGTCACCCCGTGCTGTCCCTGCTCGTCGGGGACGAACTTCGCCGGCGGCAGTTGTTCCTGGTAGGTCCAGATCGGCCACTCGCGGTCGTACAGGTTCAGCGTGGGCAGGTCGGAGGCGAGGTCGAGGTTTGCGGACCAGAATGCGTCGATGGTGCCCACATCGCGCCAATACGGTTCGTGCGGCGAGTTGTACGGCACGCTCGACATGCCCAGCGGGTGCGCGAGCGCCGCGCCCTCGCGCACGACGCGCGGGATCACGTTCTTGCCGAAGTCGTGTTCCGACTTCTCGTCGGCCGCGTCTTCCTCCAGCAGGTGGTACAGATAGTCGGCATCGAACGCGTAGATGCCCATGCTGCCGAGCGCGCGATCGGGCTTGCCCGGCATGCCCGGAGGGTCCTTCGGTTTCTCCAGGAAGGCCGTCACCCTGCGCTGGGTGTCGATGGCCATGACGCCGAGGGCGGTCGCCTCCATGCGAGGGACTTCCACACACCCCACCGTGCAGCGGCTCTTGCGCTCGACGTGGTCGAGCAGCATCAGCGCGTAGTCCATCTTGTAGATGTGGTCGCCCGCGAGCACCAGGATGTACTCCGGGTCGTACCCGCGGATGACGTCGATGCTCTGGTAGATCGCATCGGCCGTGCCGCGATACCAGTCCGTTTCGTTCACGCGCTGCTGTGCCGGGAGCAGGTCGATGAACTCACCCACTTCGCCGCGCAGGAAGCTCCAGCCGCGCTGCAGGTGGCGCAGCAGCGAGTGCGACTTGTACTGCGTGAGCACCGCGATGCGGCGAATGCCCGAGTTGATGCAGTTCGACAGGACGAAGTCGATGATGCGGAACTTGCCGCCGAAGTACACCGCCGGTTTCGCGCGGCGGTCGGTCAGGTCGTGCAGCCGCGACCCGCGCCCGCCCGCGAGCACCATCGCGACAGTGCGGCGGGGCAATTGCTGCGCGAGGAATGTGCGATCGCTGGCGCGCCGCCGCTCCTCGCCGTTCCACGGTTGCTGCAACTGCTGGTCCATGCTGGCGTCTCCTGCGCGCTGACTGTGGCGCACACAGCGCGGCAGGCATGTAGGACGCTCGCGCTTTCAGCGCTTGAGCTGGGGCCGGAAATGGATGGCGCGGCTGGCGGGGATCGAACCCACGACCCTTGGCTTCGGAGGCCAATACTCTATCCACTGAGCTACAGCCGCGTGGTGGACGTGCAGGCCGCATTATCCGCGATGCGCGCGCACCGCCCGGGGCGGGCAAAACCGCGCCGATATAATCGAATGTTGCACCCAAAAACGCCCCGCCCACGAGGACGCCATGACCGATAACGCCGACAACGAAGAACAAGCACTGGAAGGCCACACGGGGCCGATCCAGACCCCCAAGCAGCTGCTCGTCACCGTCATCTTCGCCTTCGTCGTCCCGGTGTTCGTGATCATCGCGCTGGTCGCCTATGTCGTGGCCGAGAACAAGCCGTCGGGCAGCACTCAGGCGGAAGACCAGGCGCTCGGCGGCACGACGGCGCAGGACCTCGACCGCGGCATTGCCGAGCGCATCCGCAAGGTCGGCGCAGTCGAGATCCGCGACGCGAACCGGCCGCTGAAGAGCGGCGAGGACGTCTTCAAGGCCCAGTGCACGACATGCCACTCGACCGGCGCGGCGGGCGCGCCGAAGTTCGGCGACAACGGCGCCTGGGGGGCCCGCATTGCCAAGGGTTTCGATGCGCTTGTCCAGTCGGCGCTGCACGGCAAGGGCGCGATGCCGGCCCAGGGCGGCGGCGATTTCGAAGACACGGAGATTGCGCGCGGCGTGGCATACATGGCCAATGCCGCCGGCGCGAAGTTCCCTGAGCCGCAGCGCGCTGCTGCCGCGACGCAGGCGCAAGCTGCGCCGGCCGTGGCCGCCACGCCGGTTGTTGCAACAGCCGCGGCAGCCGCTCCCGCAGCACCCGCCGCAACGCAAACCGCCGCCGCAGGCGCGGGTGCGAACGCGGGCGAAGCGCTCTACAAGCAGACCTGTGTTGCCTGCCATGGCGCCGGTGTCGCCGGTGCGCCGAAGTTCGGCGACAAGGCCGCGTGGGCGCCGCGCATCAAGGAAGGCATGGACCACCTGGTCCAGAGCGCGATCAAGGGCAAAGGCGCGATGCCGCCGAAGGGCGGTTCGAGCGCCAGCGATGCGGAAATGCGCGCCGCCGTCCAGTACATGGTGAACGCCGCGAAGTAGGCCGCGGCGGCATCCGGTCAAGCCGGCCTCGTGCCGGCTTTTTCCTGGGCGGGACTGCGCAGGAAATGAAAGCGCGACGGAAGCTCGCTGGCCGCGACGTCCTGCGTCTTCCATGCGCCTTGCTCGATGGCATCGGCGGCAGCTTCCATGTCGAGCGTGTGCACCAGGCCGAACCCGATGTCGGTGTCGAGATAGACACGGCCTTCCTCGTCGACGAACACGCCCCGCACGTCCCGGGCTTCGCGCCCCGTGTGCGCCGTCACGCAGCGAGCGGGGCCGATGCGAAAGACGAGCGGTGTCGACTCGAGTTCCACGTAGACGCGCTGTGGCCCGTTCTGGAAGAACCATTGGCCGCGCTCGTCGCATTCGTAGTTGCGCTGGATGAAATCGACCAGCTTCTCGTGCCTGAGCAGCGAGCCCTTCGCGTGCGGGAATGCCCCGCCCGCTTGCGTGCGATCGTCGCGCATGTACCAGTTGCCGCGTGCGTCAAGGCCGAGCCAGCCCCAGCAATGCGGCACGTTCGGCCACTTGGCGATCGCCTGGCGAACGATGTCGTCCATGGCTTCATTATCGAACCCGCCCAGCCCGGCAAATAAAAAGGCGCCCCGGAAGGCGCCTTGTGAAGGGGCATCGACACCGATGCCTTGCATGATTGGTCGTGTTCTTTGGGATTGTCTCCTCGGTCCCTCGCCCTCGCGGTGCGCCTGGCGCACGGCTTACGAGTGCACGCACTGTAGGTGCGGCCCCGCGCCGGTGCATCGGGACTTTCCCGGCCCGCGTCGCTTTCGCGCGGCGCGACTGTAAGCATGCTTACGTCAACGATGGTGCTAGGATCATTTCGCAGATTCCCAAGGGAGAACCGATGAGTTGCATGCTGCGCGCCGTCCTGCTCGTTTCCACGTTGGTCCTCGGCGCGTGCGGTGGCGGCGGGGGCGGATCGGGCACCGGCTCGACACCGATCGGCAGCGGCGGCCCCGGCAATGTGGCCATCAACGAAAGCAACGCCAAGCCCGTCGGCGCCAATGCCCTCGATGCCGCGCAGAACACTTCGGCCACCGTGGGCGTCACGGGCCCGACCGGCGTGCAGTCAAGTGCTTCGGCGATGGTTCCCATGTCGCAGGCGATCGGCGCGATCAATCGCCGTACCGCAAGCCTTCCCGTCGGAGTCGCCGTGAGCGAGACCGATCAGTGCACGCTCGGCGGCACCGTATCCATCTCCGGGAATGTCTCGGGAGCCAGTGGCCCCACGGCCGGCGACACGCTCGCCATCACCGCCAACAACTGCTCGGAGCCGGTGGGCAGCAGCACGATGGTCACGAATGGCCAGATGACGATGACGTTCGTGAGCGGCACCTTGTCCACCTTGCCGTTCCATGTCGTGATCGCGGTCACGACGACGAACTTTTCCGTGCAAATGGGCGGCATCACGTCCGTCACGAGCGGCGATGTGCGCCTGGACTGGACCGCATCGAGCGCGACGTCGCAGACGCTGGTCGCGACCGGAACGACCTTGACCTCGCGCGAGACGATCGCGGGCACCCCGCACACCACCACGCTGCGCAACTACACGCAGACCGTGGCAATCAATGGCACGGTGATTGCAAGCAGCCTGAACGCGAGCGTCGAGACTGACAGCAGCAAGATCGCGACGACGCCCGTGAGCTACACCATCGCAACGACGACGCCGGTGACTTTCAATGCGGCGACCCGCACGGCGACCGCGGGCGCGGTCCACGTGACCGGCGCGGCCAGCTCGCAGCTGCTGCTCACGATCAACGCCGACAGCACCGTCACGATCCAGGTCGACGCCAACGGCGACGGGACGTACGAGAAGACGATCACGACCAACACCGCGGAACTCGCCGGGCTGGTCTAGCGCCGGGCGTCCCGCGCGATCCACTCCGCGGCCTTCTCGGCCATCATCAGCGTCGGCGAGTTCGTGTTGCCGCTGGTGATTTTCGGCATCGCCCCTGCATCGACCACCCGCAGCTTCTGGATGCCGCGCACACGCAGTTGCGAATCGAGCACGGCCATCGCGTCGTCCGCGCCTCCCATCTTCGTCGTGCCCACCGGATGGAAGATCGTCGTCGCGATGTCGCCCGCGAGCCGCGCGAGTTCATCGTCGCTCTGGTATTGCGGGCCCGGCTTCCATTCCTGCGGCTCGTATTTCGCCAGTGCCGGTTGCGCGCAAATGCGGCGGGTGACGCGCAGCGAATCGGCGGCCACCTTTCGGTCTTCGGGCGTCGACAGGTAATTGGGACGGATCAACGGCGAATCCTCGAACTTGTTGCTGCGGATGCGCACGCTGCCGCGGCTCGTGGGGTTCAGGTTGCACACGCTGGCGGTGAACGCCGGGAACGAATGCAGCGGCTCGCCGAACGCGTCGAGCGAAAGCGGCTGCACGTGGTATTCGATGTTCGGCCACTCGTGCTCCGGCGAGCTGCGCGTGAAAGCGCCGAGCTGCGACGGCGCCATGCTCATCGGACCGGTCCGGTGCATTGCGTATTCGAGGCCGATCTTCATCTTGCCCCACCATGAATTCGCCAGCGTGTTGAGCGTCGTCACGCCCTTGACCTTGAACACCGCGCGGATCTGCAGATGGTCCTGCAGGTTTTCGCCGACGCCGGGCAAGTCGTGCACGACGGGAACGCCGTGCTGCCGAAGCAGGGCGGCGGGGCCGATGCCCGACAGCTGCAGGATCTGCGGCGAGCCGATGCTGCCGGCCGCCAGGATCATCTCCCTCGCGGCTTCGACGTTGACCAGTTGCTTGCCGTCCCACACCAGCGCGCCGTTGCAACGCAGGACGCCATCGGGGCCCTTGTCGACCGAAAGGCGCATGACATGCGCGCCGGTCCACATCTCGAAGTTCGGACGGCCATAGCAGATCGGGCGCAAGAAGGCCTTCGCGGTATTCCAGCGCCAGCCCGCTTTCTGGTTCACCTGGAAGTAGCCCACGCCTTCGTTGTTGCCGCGATTGAAGTCGGTCGAATGCGGGATGCCCGCTTCCTGCGCGGCTTGCGCGAATGCGTCGAGGATGTCCCAGCGCAGGCGCTGCTTGTCGACGCGCCACTCGCCGCCGGTGCCGTGCACTTCATCGGCGCCTTTGTAGTAGTCCTCGTGCTTCTTGAAATACGGCAGCACGCTGTTCCACTTCCAGCTGTCGTCGCCCGTTGCTTGCGCCCAGCCGTCGTAGTCGCGCACCTGGCCGCGCATGTAGATCATGCCGTTGATGCTGGACGAGCCCCCCAGCGCCTTGCCGCGCGGGTACTTCAGCTCGCGGCCGTTCAGGCCGGGATCGGACTCGGTCTTGTACAACCAGTCGGTGCGCGGGTTGCCGATGCAATAGAGGTAGCCGACCGGAATGTGGATCCAGTGGTAGTCGTCCTTGCGTCCCGCTTCGATGAGCAGCACCCGCTTCGTGGGATCGGCCGAAAGCCGGTTGGCGAGCAGGCACCCCGCGGTGCCCGCGCCGACGATGACGTAGTCGAAGTCGGTGTCGCTCACTCGCTCACTTTGCCGTCGGCATCACGAACTCCGCGCCCTTGCCGATCGACTCGGGCCAGCGCTGCATGATCGATTTCTGCTTGGTGTAGAAGCGCACGCCCTCTTCACCGTACGCATGCATGTCGCCGAACAGGCTTTTCTTCCAGCCGCCGAATCCGTGCCATGCCATCGGCACCGGAATGGGCACGTTCACGCCGACCATGCCGACCTGCACGCGGCGCGAGAACTCGCGCGCTGTGTTGCCGTCGCGCGTGAACAGCGACACGCCGTTGCCGAATTCGTGCGAGTTGATCAGCTCCACGGCCGCTGCGAGATCCTTCACGCGCATGCAGCCGAGCACCGGACCGAAGATCTCTTCCTTGTAGATCTTCATATCGGGCGTCATGTTGTCGAACAGCGTGCCACCGATCCAGAAACCGCTGTCGCACCCCGTGCCCGCCTTCGCCGCCTGGAACTTGCGCCCGTCCACGACGAGTTTCGCGCCTTCGCTCTCCCCTTGCCCGATGTAGCCGGTGATGCGCTGGTGCGCAACGCTCGTGACGATCGGGCCCATCTCCGCGTCGAGCTCGGTGCCGTTCTTCACCTTCAGTTGCTGCGTGCGTTCGGCGAGCTTGCCCATGATCTTGTCCGCCGCATCGCCGACGAGCACGCCCACCGAGATGGCCATGCAGCGCTCCCCGGCCGACCCGAACGCCGAGCCGATCAGCGCATCGATCGCCTGGTCCATGTCCGCGTCCGGCATGACGACCATGTGGTTCTTCGCGCCGCCCAGGGCCTGCACCCGCTTGCCGTGGCGAGCGCCGGTCTCGTAGATCTTCTGCGCGACGGGGGTCGAGCCGACGAAGGAGAGGGCCTTGACTTCCGGATGTTCGAGCAGCGCATCGACCGCCTCCTTGTCGCCCTGCACGACGTTGAACACGCCGTCCGGCAGGCCCGCTTCCTTGAGCAGTTCCGCCATCATGAGCGACGCCGACGGATCGAGCGGACTCGGCTTCAGGATGAAGCAGTTGCCCGCGGCGATCGCGACGGGATACATCCACATCGGCACCATCACCGGGAAGTTGAACGGCGTGATGCCCGCGACCACGCCGAGCGGCTGGCGCATCGTCCAGTTGTCGATCCCGGTGGAGACCTGGTCGGTGTAATCGCCCTTGAGCAGCTGCGGGATGCCGCACGCGAATTCGACGATGTCGATGCCGCGCGTCACCTCGCCTTGCGCATCGGTGAAGACCTTGCCGTGTTCGGCGGTGACCGCGCGGGCGAGGTCGTCGCGGCGCTTGTTCAACAGTTCGAGGAACTTGAACATCACGCGCGCCCGGCGGATCGGCGGCGTGTCGGCCCATGCCGGGAACGCTGCGCGTGCGCTTTGCACTGCGGCGTCGACCTCCGCTGCATTCGCGAGTGCGACGCGGCCCGTGATCGTTCCCGTCGCGGGATTGAAGACATCCGCTGCGCGGCCGCTGCGGCCTGCGGCCACCTTGCCCGAAATCCAGTGATCGATCGAAGCGGCGGAAGTGGAGATCTTGTCGGGGGCGTTCATGATGGGCTCACCTGCTGGCCTGAGGGGGAACTTCAAGAATAGCGCTTCCAGCCGGCGGGCACCCGCACGGGCATCGAAAGAAGGATTTGGGCCATGCCTTTTCCCAGCGGGTCATTGCGCAGCGAAGCCATTCCGCCGCCGTCGAGGGCATGGGTACAAACAAAGTTCATGGCATGGATGCCCGGCAGGTCATAGCGGGTGACGGTGCCCTTGACCAGGTGGCCGAGCCATTCGCGCACGCGTGCTTCGGTGAGTTGCGCGCGCAACGCGGGCAACCATTCGGGGCGGCGCGCGATCACGCCGATGTTGGAGATGTCGCCCTTGTCGCCGCTTCGAGCCCACGCGAGTTCGACGAGCAACACCTCGGCGGTCGTCTCATCCACTCGCGTCGGGGCTGTCGAAGCCGGCGCTTCGGCAGGCTCGGCGCGAGGGGCGGGTATTTCGCCCTGGCCGGCGGGCACCGCGACATCGAGCGCCTCTTCTCCGATGACGATGCGCGGGCACAGCACGGTCTTGTCGATGAGGAAAGCGAACTGCCGGATCGAAGGCCCGGGCTTCGGCCGTCCATCGGCCCCCGTCGTGCCGGGTGACCATGACGTGCCCGCGGGTGCGATCTCGCGCGCAAAGACTTCGAGCGCCGCCTTCTGCGAATGCATCACCGCGACGCGCAGTACGGCTTCGCGCCCATCCGCGTGCTGCGCGTGCGGACCGTAGTTGGCCAGCTCCGAGCCCAGCACTTCGATGTTCGCGCGGGTGTAGTCGGCCAGGTCCAGCCGGCTGAAGATCGCGCGCGTGCGCTCGAGGATCGCCTCGCCCGTGCGCTGCGCCTTGCGCGCTGCGCCCAGGCCGACGATCGTGAGCTGGCCGGTGCAGCGAAAGCCGTCCAGGTATGTCGCCGACACCTTGTAGTGCGGCCCCGGCGCGAGCCCGCGCGCGCCGCGCACTTGCACACGCTGCTGGCCAAGCTCCGTCATCGTTACTTCGGTGAAATCGCAGGTCACGTCCGGCAGCAGGTAGCGCCGCGGGTCGCCGATCTCGTAGAGCAGTTGCTCGGCCACCGTGGCCGCGCTCACGAGCCCACCCGTACCTTCGGGCTTGCTCACGATGAAGGTGCCATCCTCGCTGCACTCGATCACCGGGTAACCGATGTTCGCCCAGTCGGGCACGTCTTCCCAGTCCGTGTGCAACCCGCCCGTGGCCTGGCAACCGCATTCGATGATGTGGCCCGCGAGGCTGCCTTGCGCGAGGCGATCCCACTCGTCGTCGCACCAGCGGAATTCGTGCATCAACGCCCCAAGCGTGACCGCACTGTCGACACACCGCCCCGTGATCACGACCTGCGCACCCGCATCGAGCGCCGCGCGGATCGGCAGCGCGCCGAAGTAGGCATTCGCGGTGAGCACCTTCGCCGGCAAGGGCGCGCCGCTTTGCATCTCGCGGATATCGCTGCGCAAGGATTCGATCCGGGGCATCACGTCGTCGCCCTCGACCACCGCGATGCGAAGGTCGATGCCTTGCTCGCGCGCGAGCGCCCGCAGCGCCTCGGCGCAGCCGCGCGGGTTGACGCCGCCCGCGTTGCTGATCACGCGGATGCCTAGGCCGGCAACGTCCTTCAGGATCGCCGCCATCGTCACGGTGACGAAGTCGGTCGCATAGCCAAGGCTGGGATCCTTGCCCTTTGCGGCGGCAAGGATCGACATCGTGAGTTCGGCGAGGTAGTCGAACACGAGATAGTCGACCTGGCCTTTTGCGACGAGCTGGGGCGCACCGACGCTGCTGTCGCCCCAGAACGCGGAAGCGCCGCCAATCCTCACGTTCTTGCGCACGGTTTTCGCGCTCCTTTGCAGGTCGAGGCCCGAAGCTTATACCGCGGTGCGCCCGGCGCAGTTACGATGCAGCCCCATGGCCGACGCCTCGCCCCGTCTCGAGCCGCAGGACGCACCCGACGGCGCGCGCGTGCGCGTGCTGGGGCAATGGACCGCATCCCAACTGGCCGAGCGCCACCGGCTGCGCGAGCTGCAGGCCGGCCTGGGCGCGGCGCCGCGCGGTGCGTGGGACTTGAGCGCGGCGCAGCTCGACCATGTGGGCGCGCAGCTGCTGTGGGACCACTGGGGCCAGCGCTGGCCCGAGAAGGTCGAAACCTTGCCGGGGCAGCGCTCCGTGTTCGAGCGCGTTGCGAAATTCACCGTGCCGCCGCCGCCGCGCAAGCGCGCGACGCTCGCCGACCTGTACCTCGCATTTGGCGGCGCACTGCTGCGCGCGGGCGATCATTTCAAGGGCTTCACGCGGCTGATGGGGATGCTCACGCTCAACATCGGCCAACTGGCGCGCGCGCCGCACCAGGGGCCGTGGCGTGATTTCTCGGGGCACCTGTATCGCATCGGCGCGACGGCTTTGCCGATCACGGCGCTCGTCGGGACCCTGATCGGCGTGGTGCTCGCCTATCTCACCGCGGTGCAACTGCGGCAGTTCGGCGCCAATGCGTACATCGTGAACATCATGGGTGTCGGCCTGATCCGCGAGCTCGGCCCGATGCTCGCGGCCATCCTCATCGCAGGCCGCTCCGGCTCCGCGATCACCGCGCAGATCGGTGCGATGCGCGTCACCGAGGAACTCGATGCGATGAGCGTGATGGGCATCTCCTACAGCTACCGCCTGGTCATGCCGCGTGCGATGGCGCTGGCCGTGGCGATGCCCTTGATCAGCGTGTGGACGACGACTTGCGGCCTGATCGGCGGGATGATCGCGTCCGACGTGTCGCTGGGGATCACGCCGCGCTTTTTCATCAATGCGCTGCCCGAGGCCGTGCAGATCGGCAACCTGATCCTCAACGTGGGCAAGTCGGTGGTGTTCGGCATCCTGATCGCGCTTGTGGGCTGCCACTTCGGCTTGCGCGTGCAGCCGAACACGCAAAGTCTCGGTGAAGGCACCACGAACTCGGTGGTGACTGCGATCACGATCGTGATCCTGGTCGATGCGCTGTTCGCGGTGCTGTTCAATGACGTGGGGTTCTGATGGCGGATGCGCAACAACCGGTCGTCGAAATCCGCAAGCTGTGGACGCAGTTCAACACGCCCGAGCGCACTTTCGTCGTCCACCAGGACCTCGACCTCACCGTCAATCCCGGTGAGGTGCTGGCGATCGTCGGCGGCTCGGGCACCGGCAAGACGGTGCTGTTGCGGCAGATCCTCGGGCTGGAGTCGCCCGCGCGCGGCGAGATCAAGGTGATGGGCGAGGACGTCCAGACCCTCGGCCAGCGCGGGGCCGCCAGCCGCATCGGGATGCTGTTCCAGCATGGCGCGTTGTTCTCGGCCTTCACGGTGCTGGAGAACATCGAGTTTCCGCTGCGCGAACTCAAATCGCTGCCGCCGGCGCTGGTGCGTGAAGCCGCGATGGTCAAGCTGCAGATGGTGGGGCTGCATCCCGAAGACGCGGAAAAAAGGCCGGCCGACCTCTCCGGCGGCATGATCAAACGCGCCGCGCTCGCCCGGGCGCTGATCATGGACCCGCCCTTGCTGCTGCTGGACGAGCCCACGGCCGGACTCGACCCGGAAAGCTCCGACGGCTTCGTGACGCTGCTGCGCTCGCTGCATCGCGAGATGCAGCTGACGGTGATCATGGTGACCCACGACCTGGACACGCTGTTCGAGCTGTCCACACGCATCGCCGTCCTGGCCGAAAAGCGCGTGATCATTGCCGCCCCGCCCAAGGAGGTGATCGCGTTCCAGCACCCCTTCGTCCACGATTTCTTCCTCGGCGAACGGGGGCAGCGCGCAATGGAGCTATTGCGCGAATACCCGTTCGCCGTCTGAAACGTGTAAAAAGGCAAGCTGATGGAAAACAAGGCACATGCATTGGCGGCAGGCATCTTCGTGCTGGTGGCCACCGCACTGATGGTGTTGCTGGCCGCCTGGCTCACGCGCGACACCGGCCAGCGCGACGCCTACGAGATCACGACACGCGAGTCGGTCACGGGGCTGCAGCCGCAGGCCGCGGTGCGATACCGCGGCGTCGACGTCGGCAAGGTCGACGCGATCGGCTTCGACCCCAAGGCGCAAGGCAACGTCTTGATCAAGCTCGAAGTCGACCGGCAGGCCCCGGTCACGAAGGACACGTTCGCAACCCTGGGGTACCAGGGCGTCACGGGCCTTGCGTACGTGCAGCTCGATGACGAAGGGCATCCGGGTGCGCGCCTGCAGCCGGATGACGGCCATCCCCCGCGCATTCCGCTGCGCCCGGGGCTGCTGCAAAAGCTCACGCAAAAGGGCGAACAGATCCTGGACCGGGCCGAGTCCGCGCTGGCACGCGTCAACACGCTGCTGGGAGACGCGAACCAGAAACGCGTTTCCACTGCGCTGGACAACCTGGGGAGCGCAGCGGAGAAGGTGACGCAGCTGTCGAACAGCCTCAACGCCACCGTGCAGACCAAGGTCGACCCCGCGCTCGCGCAAGCCAAGCAGACATTGCAGTCGGTGCAAACGAGCTCGGACGAATTCGGGCGCACGGCCAGGCGGATCAACGCCCCCGACGGCCCCATCGACCGTCTGGCGCAAGGCACGCAGTCCCTGTCACATGCCGCCGATTCGTTCAATGCGGCAACCTTGCCGCGACTGAATCGCGTGACGGATGAAACATCGCGCGCCGTCAAGCTGCTCGGGCGCACGGTCACCAACATCGGCGACAACCCGCAATCGCTGATCTACGGCTCCGGCCCCGTGCCGCCCGGGCCCGGCGAACCGGGCTTCGTCGCCCCCGGAGGTGCGAAATGATCGCGCAGCGGCTGTGGATGGTCGCCGCGGCATTTGCGCTCGGGGCGTGTTCATCGATCGCCCCCGACAAGCCCGTGCGCGCGACGATGTACGACTTCGGCCCGGGTGCGGCGGACACCGCCGCGCCGGCGACGCCGCAACCCGCAATCGTGCTGGCCGACCTCGAGTCGTCGACCGCGCTCGAATCGTCGGCGCTGCTGTATCGCCTGGGGTATGCGGACGCGCATCAATTGCTGCCTTATGCGCACGCCCGGTGGTCGGCGCCGCCGCCGCAATTGGTGCGCCAGCGCCTGCGCGAGCGGCTCGGGCGCGATCGTGCGGTGCTCGATCCGACGGAAGCGGCGACGCTGGCGCGCACCGCAGGGCAGATGCCGCGTGTGCTGCGCGTCGAGCTCGAGGAGTTTTCGCACGTGTTCGATTCCGCGACGCAGAGTTTCGGCGTCGTGCGCGTGCGCGCCACGCTGCTGGACAACACGCCGGGGGGCGAGCGCCTGATCGGGCAGCGGGTCTTCGCACAGCGCCAGCCCGCGGCGGCAGCCGACGCCTCGGGCGGCGTGCGCGCGATCACGGCCGCGACGGACGCGGTCGCGCAAGACATTTCCGCCTGGCTCGCGCAGATGCGCTGACGCACCGCCCATGCCGCATCGTGCCGAACTCGAAAACCAGTTGCGCCTGCGCGGCCTCGAGGTGCTGGGCCCGTGCGTGAAGTTGTCGGAGAACACCGGGCTGCTGCGTGGCTCGCCGATCCTGCAGGACTTCACGCCCGAGGAGGCCGAGCTGCTCGGCACGAGCATGGTGCGTGTGCGCGCGCGTCCCGGGCAGTTGCTGATTGCCGAAGGCGAATCGAGCGACTGGATGATGATGCTGCTCTCCGGCACGGTGGACGTGCGCAAGCGCAAGGTGGGCACGGGCGCCGACGAAACCGAGCCGGGCGATGCCGCGCGGCTGGCGGTGATCAAGGAAGGCGCGGTGATCGGCGAGATGTCGATGCTCGACGGCGAGCCGCGTTACGCGAGCTGCCGCGCGTTGTCCGATGTGGAAGCGGCCGTACTCAGTCGCGCCGCGGTCAGCCACCTCATCGCGCATTACCCCACGATCGGCGCGAAGCTGCTGGTCAAGCTGACGCAGCTGCTCGCGCAACGCCTGCGCAACACCAGCAGCAAGCTGGTCAAGGCATTGCAAAAGCTGCGGCCCGACTCGGTCAGTGGCCCAGGCCAGGAAACAGTTTGACCAGGCCGACGGCCATGACTTCGACCGCCAGCGCAGCGAGGATCAGCCCCATCAGCCGCGTCATCACCTTGATGCCGGTGTCGCCCAGCACGCGAGCGATCGGTTCGGCCAGCGCGAAGCAGATGAACGTCGCCACGCCGATCACGATGCCATAGGACACCAGCGCCATCAGCTCCCAGAGGGTGTGAGCGCGCTCCGCGTAGATCACCACCGTCGACATCGTCGCGGGCCCGGTCAGCAGCGGAATGGTCAGCGGCACCACCGCGATGCTCGCCCCCGCCGCGGCCTTCTGTGCACCAGCCTCCATGTCGCGAGCCGGCGGTTTGGCTTCCGCGGGCTGCGCATTGAGCATGTTCATCGAACTGATGAGAAGCAGCATCCCGCCGCCGACCTGGAAGCTGGCCAGCGAGATGCCGAAGAACTCGAGGATCTGCAGGCCGAGCAGCGCGCTGGCGGCGATCACCAGGAAAGAAGTGATCGACGCGGTGATGATGGTGCGGCGCCTCTGCGAATGCGAGAAGCCCTGTGTGTAATGGATGAAAAAGGGAACGATCGCCAGCGGGTTGACGACGGCCAGCAGCGTGATCAGCGGCTTGATGAAATCCATCGGCGCGCCTAGCCGCCGCTGCGTTCGCGTTCGTACTGCGCGAGCTCCTCGGGCGTGGCGGGGCTGCGGCGGCGGAACATGCCGTAGCCTTCCATCTCCATCACTTTCTCCCCGTTCTGGTTGGACATCTCCCAGCGCGAGCGCACGAGGCCGACGTCGATGCGCTTGCGCAGCGGCCGCGACTCGGTGATCGTGTGCTTGAGCGACAAGGTGTCGCCGGGGTACACGGGCTTGAGCCACCGCAGGCTTTCCAGCCCGGGCGAGCCCATGCTCTCGGCCTCGCTCAGGAAATTGTCCACGGTGAGCCGCATCGCGAGTGCGCAGGTGTGCCAGCCGCTTGCGCACAGGTTGCCGAAGATCGAGCGCTTGCCCGCGAGTTCGTCGACATGGAACGGCTGCGGGTCGAACTGCTCCGCGAAATCCTTGATCTCTTCCGCGCTCACGCTGACGCGGCCGAGCTCGCGCACGCTGCCCACCGCGAGGTCTTCCCAGAAATATCGGCTTGCGCTCATGCTCATCGTCCTCCGGAAACTTCGAGCAGGGACATGGTGACGTAGCTCGCCTGGCCCGACATCAGCCACATAATGGATTCGGCCACTTCCTCCGCGCTGCCCCCGCGCTGCATCGGCACGAGGTGCTGCAGTTGCCTGACGCGATCGGGGATGCCGCCGGACGCGTGGATGTCGGTTTCGATCAGGCCCGGCCGCACGGCATTGACGCGAATGCCTTCGGCCGCGACTTCCTTTGCCAATCCGACGGTGAATGAATCGATCGCACCTTTCGCGGCCGCATAGTCGACGTACTGCCCCGGCGCCCCCAGCCGCGATGCCGCGCTCGACACGTTCACGATGGCGCCGCCGCGCCCGCCATGCTTCGTGCTCATCCGCTTGACCGCTTCGCGCGCGCAGAGGATCGACCCGAGCACGTTGATGTCGAACATGCGTCTCAGTCGAGCCAGCGGCATTTCATCGACGCGTTGCGCGATGTCGACCACGCCGGCGTTGTTGACCAGTGCGGTGAGCGCGCCCAGTTCGCGGTCGACCGTCGCGAACATCGAAAGGATCTGCTCTTCCTTGGCAACGTCGCAGTGCACCGCGATCGCGCGGCCGCCTGCCTGCGCGATGTCGCGCACGACTTCGTCGGCCGCGGCGCGGTTG
Source organism: Ramlibacter sp. (assembly GCA_035526975.1). Classification (GTDB taxonomy): domain Bacteria; phylum Pseudomonadota; class Gammaproteobacteria; order Burkholderiales; family Burkholderiaceae_C; genus Ramlibacter. The sequence continues at coordinate 7,597 of DATLBJ010000229.1, read as the reverse complement.
TTCGCGTAGTTGACCGCGACGGCATAGCCGCGCCGGGCGGCGAGCCGGGCGGTCGCGGCACCGATGCCGCGGCTCGCGCCGGTGACGAGGAGGACTTCATCCAAGATATTTCTCCTGAAGACGCCATTACAGCAAAAGATCGCGCCTTGACGCGCGGCCGGGGCCGGGTCCAAGCTACGCGGTCTTCAAGGAGCACCCATGGGCCAATTCACCGAACTCAAATCGTCCGACGGCTTCACTTTCCCCGCGTATGTCGCGCAACCCGCGGGCAAGCCGAAGGGCGGGGTCGTGGTGATCCAGGAGATCTTCGGCGTCAACTCGCACATCCGCTCGGTGGCCGACGGCTACGCCAGCAACGGCTACCTCGCCGTCGCGCCCTCGACGTTCCATCGCGTCAAGCCCGGCGTGGAACTGGGTTATGGCGACAACGACATGAAGGAAGGCTCCGCGTTGAAGGCGGCAGTGGAGGCGCTGCCCGCACCGGGAGTGCTCGCGGATATCCAGGCTGCGATCCACCACGCGAAACAGGCGGGAAAGGTCGGCATCGTCGGCTATTGCTACGGGGGCCTGCTCACGTGGCGCTCGGCATGCCTGCTCGATGGACTCGCGGCTGCGGCACCGTACTACGGCGGCGGCGTGACCACGCCCGACGAGATTGCCCGCAGGCCGAAGTGCCCCGTGATTGCGCACTTCGGGGACCAGGACCACTGGATTCCGCTCGATTCGGTCGAAGCGTTCAAGAAGGCGCACCCCGAGGTCGAGGTGCACATCTACGCGGCCAACCACGGCTTCAACTGCGACCAGCGCGGCTCGTACAACGCCGAGGCCGCCAGGCTCGCCCGCGAGCGCACGCTGGCGTTCTTCGCCAAGCACGTGGGCTGATGCGCGCGCTCGTCGCAGCCGCTGCGCTCGTCGCCGTTGCGGCGCAGGCCGCGGACTACGACGGGCCGCTGTTCGACGCGCACCTGCACTTCAACGTCGAGGCCGCGCAAGGGGCGCACCCGCTGCCCGATGCGCTCGCTCGCCTCCATCACAGCGGCGTGCGCGCCATCGTGGCGAACTCCCGGCCCAACGACGGCACCCACGCGCTGGCCTCGTCGCCTTTGACGAAGCAGGCCGGCGTGACGGTGGTGCCATTCGTGCGCCTGTACCGCGACCGCGCCGACTACGACAACTGGTTCCGTGACGACAGCATCTACACGATGGTGCAGTCCGAGCTCGCACGCGGAACGGCCGCTGGACCCTTTCGCGGCCTCGGCGAATTCCACCTGTACGACAGCGCGAACGCGAACGGGCCCGTCGCGAAGAAGCTGATGCAACTGGCGGAGGAGAAGCGCCTCGCGGTGCTGGCCCACGTGGACGACGCGGCGATCGACTTGCTGATGGCGAACACGCCGTCGAAAGGCGCCAAGGTGCGGCTGATCTGGGCCCACACCGGGATCAGCGGGCCGTCGATTGCGCGCGTCGGCCAGTTGCTCGCGAAATACCCGCTGCTCATGGGCGAGCTGTCGTATCGCCCGGGCCTGACGTGTGAGGGCGGCAAGCTGTGCCCCGAGTGGCGCGCGCTCATACTCAAGCATCCGCAGCGTTTCATGATCGGATCCGACACGTGGGTCAACGGCCGCTGGGAATCGTATGAGGACCTGATGCGCGGCTACCGCGCGTGGCTCGGTGACTTGCCGCCGGCCGTTGCGCGGCGAATCGGGTGGGAGAACGGCGCCGAAATTTTCGGCGTGAAGTAGCTGCGGCTACTTCTTGTTGGCGTCGCGATACGCCTCTTCGATCTGTTCGACCAGCGACTCGGGCCGGGTGGCTTCCTCCAGCGCGCGGATTTGCGGATCCGAATCGTGCGCGCCGACCTTCTTCGCGATCTTCTCCAGCAGCTGCAGCATCTTGGTGTTCTCCTGCTCCGACAGCAGGTTGATCTGCAGGTCCAGCTGGTTGCGCCGCTCGGAAATGCGCATCTCGTAGTTCTGGCTGATCAGGATGAAAGTGGACAGGAAGATCGCCTCGAGCGACACGACGAGCGTGAGGAACGTGAATGGATACGGGTCGAAAGCGGGGAATCCAGGCAGGGAGTTGTAGCCGATCCACAGCGCGAAGCCCACGACGTGCAGCCACACGAAGGTCATGCTGCCGCAAAAGCGGGCGATGGCCGCTGCGACGCGATCGGTGAACGTGCGCCGCGCCTGTTCGGCTTCTTCGAGGCGCCGCATCGCGATGACGTTTTCGCGCGTGACATCCTCGCCGGTCGCGGCTTTGCGGTAATTGACCTGGGTTTCACGGGGCTTCTTCATGGCGTCTCCCGGGCCAGCGCGGCCTGCAATGCAAGGGCATTATGGGCCGCGGCCCCGCTGGCCGTGTTGTCGAAGATGCACCACACGGTGTGGCCGGCACGCAATTCCATCGCAATGCGATGTGCCAATGCGTCGATCAGGGAAGTCTCGTAGGACGAGTAGTAGACGCGCGGCGACCCGTGCAGCCGCAAGTACACGAGTTGCGGCCACCCGCCGGGCGCAGCCGCCGCCGCGAAGCGCACCGGGTCCGCGAGGACGCGCGCGATTCGATGCGACGCCAGCAGCGCATCGACTTCGGGCGCGAACCATGTGACATGGCGCGGCTCGAGCGCGACGTCCTTGCGCCAGCGGCGACGCAGCGCATCGAGGAAAGGCTGCACGATGCCGGCATCGAAAGCAAAGCTCGGAGGCAGTTGCACGAGCAGGCATGCGAGCGTGTCGCGCAGCGGCGCGACCTGCGCGAGGAAAGCATCGAGCTCCGTCTCGGCGCCGGCCAGCCGCTTGTCGTGCGTGATTGTCTTGGGCAACTTGGCGCAAAAGCGAAATGTCGGCGGCACGCTGTCCGCCCAGCGCTGCCACACGAACGGCTGGTGCGGCCGGTGGAACGATGAATTGATCTCGGCCGCGGCAAAGCGCTGCGCATACCGCTGCAGGTGCGAGCCTTCCTGCACAAACGCATGCTGCACGTCGCGCGGCAGGCTCCAGCCCGCGCATCCGATGTAGCAGGCCGCGGACATCGCGCCTGCCACCTTCAGCGGCCCGAGCGCTCGAGGTAGCGCTTGCGCCAGAACAGCATCACGATCACGACGAGCGTCAGCAGCATGATGGTGAGCACCACCCACATGGCCTGGTCCGAGTGGATCAGCGGCAGGAATTCGAAGTTCATCCCGAAAAACCCGGTGATGAAATTGAGCGGCAGGAAGACCGCTGTCAGCGCGGTGAGCACGCGCATGATTTCGTTCGTGCGATGGCCCAGCGCGGAGAAATGAATCTGGATCGCGGTCTCCGCGGCCTGTTCCATGCGCCGCACATGCAGCACCACGCGCTGGACGTGTTCAATCACGTCGCGGGCTCGCGCCAGCAGGCTGTCGCGATCGGCCTGGTGCGCGCCCGCGAGCGGTTGCTCGCGCAAGGTGTCGACCCACTCCTGCATTGCATCGTGCTGGCCCTCGGACAGGTCTTCGAGCGTGTGCAGCGCATTGCGCGCGGTCATGAACGCGCGCCAGTCGGCACCCCGCGAGCCGGGTGCCAGCAGTTGCCCTTGCCAATCGTCGAGCTCGGTGCTCAGCTGCTTGCGCAGCTCGAGGTAGCTGTCGACCATCACGTTGGTCATGCGCAGCATGAGGTCGGCGGGGCTGGCCGGCAGGCGGCTGCGCGCCGCGGCGCTGAGGCCTTCGGCCTGCACCGCATCGCCGAGGAAACGCTTGACGAACGTCTCGGCCGTGTAGCAACCCGAGGGGTGGACGGAGATGAGCAGGCGGTCGAACACCACGAATCCCACCGCGCGGGAGCGGATGCCGGCAAAGGTCTGCAACTCGCCGCGCCGGCGCGCCTGCACGTCCTTCGTTTCGGCCCGCACTTCGGCCTCCGTCGCGAGCCGGCGGAACACGATCAGGTCGTACACCGACGTGTAGTCGTAGCCCGAAGGGTGCAGCGCGTTGTCGAGGTCCGCAAGATGCACGTCGAGGATCGACGAGCCGCCGAGGTGCTGCGCGGCCGTCTGCACTTGCGCGGCTTCGGCGTGGAGGCTTTCCCGGTCCAGGTACACCCAAACGAACCCGGATGCCGGCGCATGCGCGGGCAGGTGCTCGAGGAAGCGGAGCGTGCCGCCCGTGAACTCGACTATGTGCATCGCTCGACCGGTCACCGGCGCAAGACGCGCGCAGCGTCGAGCGCGAAATAGGTCAGCACGCCATCGGCGCCTGCGCGGCGAAACGCGAGCAGGCTTTCCATCATCGCGGCTTCGCCGTCGAGCCAGCCGTTTTGCGCGGCAGCCTTGAGCATCGCGTATTCGCCGCTGACCTGGTAGGCGAACGTCGGCACGCGGAACTCGTCCTTCACACGCCGCACGATGTCCAGGTAAGGCATGCCCGGCTTGACCATCACCATGTCCGCGCCTTCGGCGATGTCGATCGCGACTTCGCGCAGCGCTTCGTCGGTGTTGCCCGGGTCCATCTGGTAGACCTTCTTGTTCGACTTGCCGAGGTTCGACGCCGAGCCGACGGCATCGCGAAACGGCCCGTAGAACGCGCTCGCGTATTTCGCGCTATACGCCATGATGCGCGTGTGGATGTGGCCCTTGCCCTCGAGCGCGGTGCGGATTGCGCCGATGCGCCCGTCCATCATGTCCGAGGGTGCGACGATGTCGACGCCCGCCTCGGCCTGCACCAGCGCCTGTTGCACCAGGACCTTGACCGTGTCGTCGTTGACGATGTATCCGGACTCGTCCAGCAAGCCGTCCTGGCCGTGGCTGGTGAACGGGTCGAGCGCGACGTCGGTCATCACGCCCAGGCCAGGAAAGCGCGACTTCAGCTCGCGCACGGCGCGCGGGATCAGGCCCTTGTGATTGAGCGCCTCGCGTCCGTCGGGCGATTTCAGCTCCGGCGCGATCACGGGAAACAGCGCGAGGGCCGGAATGCCGAGCGACATACATTGCTCGGCAACGGGCATGAGCAGATCGACAGTGACGCGTTCGACGCCGGGCATCGACGCCACGGCTTGCCGCTCGTTGCGCCCGTCCAGGATGAACACGGGGTAGATCAGGTCATGCGGCGACAGGCGCGTTTCGCGAACGAGGTTGCGGGTGAACTCGTCTCGGCGCAGGCGGCGCGGCCGGCCTTGGGGAAAGGGCGCGTGCGGGGTCATGCGGAAATTGTGCTCCAAGCAACGATCTCCCGGTCACCGGAAGGTATGACCTTCGCTTGATACGGGGGGTGGGGTTTGGTAGATTACGGCTGGGCGCTTTGGCGCTCCCCGCTTTTCCTCCCTGAGCGGGTGCCTTAATGTGTGACAGCAAAAAGGCTTGGACGCCCCGGCTTGTGGCCGGGGCTTTTTTTTGCCTGCAGGCCCATACACTCGCGCCATGCTCTGGGTCAAAGCGTTCCACGTCGTCTTCGTCGCGAGCTGGTTCGCCGGGCTGTTCTACCTGCCGCGCATCTTCGTCAACCTCGCGACGGTGCCCGCCGGCTCCGATGCGGAACGCGCCCGCCTGCTGCTGATGGCGCGCAAGCTGCTCCGGTTCACGACGCTCCTGGCCCTGCCGGCGATTGCGCTCGGCCTGTGGCTGTGGCTGGGCTACGGCATTGGAAAGGGGGCCGGCTGGATGCACGCCAAGCTGGCGACAGTGCTGCTCGCAATGGCGTACCACGCGTCGTGCATGCGCATGATGACCCGCTTCGAAGCCGGCATCGTGAGGCGCGGCCACGTGTGGTTCCGCTGGTTCAACGAGATTCCGTTGCTGCTGTTCGTCGCCGCCGTGATCTTCGTCGTCGTCAAGCCTTTCTAGCCGATGCGAAAGACCACCGCGTGGCCGCTGTCGCAGGCGTACGTCGCCCTCATCGTCTACGCGAGCCTCTATCCGTTCACCGGATGGCGCGACCAGGGCATCGCGTTCTGGGCGTGGCTCTCGAGCCCATGGCCGAAGTACTGGACCGCGTTCGACCTCGCCGCGAACATCGGCGGCTACATGCCGCTCGGCTTCCTCATCGCGCTGAGCTTCCTGCGGCGCGGCAACCCCGGGTTCGTGCCGGCGAGCAACCTCTTCGCCGTGGGGGCCGCCACCGTGTCGTCGCTCGTGCTGTCGTTCGGGATGGAGTCGCTGCAAAGCTACCTGCCGTCGCGCGTGGCTTCGAACCTGGACTTCGCGCTCAACACGGCCGGTGCGCTCGTCGGCGCCCTGGTGGCGGCGGGGCTCGAGCGCGCCGGCGCGGTGGATCACTGGAACCGCGTGCGCGGCCGCTGGTTCGTCGAAGAGGCGCGCGGTGCGCTCGTGCTGCTGGCGCTGTGGCCGTTTGCGTTGCTGTTTCCTGCATCCGTGCCCTTCGGTCTCGGCCAGGTGCTGGAGCGGCTTGAAGCGGGCCTGGCCGACTGGCTCGCGGACACGCCTTTCCTCGAATGGCTCCCGGTGCGCGACGTCGAGTTGCAACCCCTCGTTCCCGCCGCGGAATTGATGTGCGTGACGCTCGGTGCGCTGATCCCGTGCCTGCTCGGCTATTCGGTGCTCCGCTCGATCGGCAATCGCGCGGTTTTTGGCGTAGGCGTGATCCTCCTGGGCGTGGCGACGACCGCGCTGTCGGCTGCGCTCAGTTGGGGACCGACCCATGCATGGGCGTGGTTGAGCCTGCCAGTGCAAGTCGGAGTTGCTGCGTCGCTGCTGTTCGCACTTGCGCTGCTCCCCGCTCCGCGACGCGCTTGTGCAGCGCTCGCCTTGCTCGCACTCGTGCTGAACCTGAGCGTGCTCAATCAGGCGCCGGCCAGCGCCTACCTGGCCCACACGCTGCAGACCTGGGAGCAGGGCCGGTTCATCCGCTTCAACGGGCTGGCCCAATGGCTCGGCTGGCTCTGGCCTTACGCGGCCTTGGCCTATGTGCTGGTGCGCGTCTCGCGCTCGGATGCGCAAAATAGAATCAGCCGATGACCGCACCGGCTTCGTCGTACTACCAGCGTCACATCTTCTTTTGCCTCAATGAACGCACCAACGGTGAGGCGTCGTGCGCCCCGCACGGTGCGCGCAACGCTTACGACCGCTGCAAGGCGAAAGTAAAACAGGAAGGCATGGCGGGCCCGGGCGGTGTTCGCGTGAACCAGGCTGGCTGCATGAACCGCTGCCAGGGCGGGCCGGTCTGCGTCGTGTATCCGGAAGCGGTCTGGTACACCTACGTCGACGAACAGGACATCGACGAGATCGTCGAGACGCACCTGAAGAACGGGCGCGTCGTCGAGCGGCTGCTCACACCGCCGCACCTGGGTCGATGAACCTGCGCACCAAGCGCTTCCAGATCGACGGGCCGGCCGGCCCGATCGAGATGCTGCGAGACGAGCCGGGTGACGGCGCCGCGCTGCGGGGCACGGCGGTGATCGCGCATCCGCACCCGCTCTTCGCGGGGACGATGGAAAACAAGGTCGTGCAGACGCTCGCGCGTGCATTCGTGCAATGCGGCTGGCGCTCGCTGCGCTTCAACTTCCGCGGAGTCGGCGCGTCGGCTGGAACACACGACGAAGGCCGCGGCGAAACCGACGACATGCTCCACATCATCGCGACCGAAGCGGCTTCGGGACCGTTGGCGATCGGCGGCTTTTCG
>DATLBJ010000228.1:0-48334 GCA_035526975.1 Ramlibacter sp. | reverse complement strand
TACGTCGAGGTCGACTTCGACCTGTCGGACGTGATGTTCGTCGCGACCTCCAACTCGATGAACATCCCGCCGGCGCTGCTGGACCGGATGGAAGTCATTCGCCTGTCGGGCTACACCGAAGACGAGAAGACGAGCATTGCGCTGAAGTACCTGCTGCCCAAGCAGATGAAGAACAACGGCGTGAAGGACGAGGAACTGCAGGTCACCGAAGAGGCGATCCGCGACATCATCCGCTACGACACGCGCGAAGCCGGGGTGCGTTCGCTCGAACGCGACCTGTCCAAGATCTGCCGCAAGGTTGTGAAGGGCCTGCAGCTCAAGAAGATGACGCCGCAGGTGGTTGTCGACGGCGCCAACCTCAACGACTTCCTCGGTGTGCGCAAGTACACCTACGGGCGCGCGGAAAAGCAGAACCAGGTGGGCCAGGTGGTCGGCCTTGCGTGGACCGAGGTCGGCGGCGACCTGCTCACGATCGAATCCGCGCTGATGCCCGGCAAGGGCAACATCCAGCGCACGGGCTCGCTCGGCGACGTGATGAAGGAATCGGTCGAAGCCGCGCGCACCGTGGTGCGCAGCCGCGCTCGCATGCTGGGCATCAAGGAGGAGTTGTTCGAGAAGAAGGACATCCACATCCACGTGCCCGATGGCGCAACGCCGAAGGACGGCCCGAGCGCCGGCGCGGCGATGACGACGGCGCTCGTGTCCGCGCTCACGGGCATCCCCGTGCGCGCGGACGTCGCGATGACCGGCGAGATCACGTTGCGCGGTGAGGTCACCGCAATCGGCGGCCTGAAGGAAAAGCTGCTCGCCGCATTGCGTGGCGGCATCAAGACGGTGCTGATCCCCGAAGAGAACACGAAGGACCTGCAGGAAATTCCGGAGAACGTGAAGAACGGCCTCGAGATCGTGCCGGTGAAGTGGATCGACAAGGTGCTCGAGGTGGCGCTCGAACGCGCGCCGACGCCGCTCACCGACGAAGAGGTTGCGGCAGTCGCGCCGATCGCGGAAGGGGCCGCCCCGCGGCAGCCGCAGGCAGGCGTGAAACACTGATGGCGGGGAAAGGCCCCGAAAAATCTACGCTATAATCGAAAGCTCGATGCGGGCATAGCTCAGTTGGTAGAGCGCAACCTTGCCAAGGTTGAGGTCGAGAGTTCGAGACTCTTTGCCCGCTCCAATTTTCTAAGAAACGGGAAGCAATGCTTCCCGTTCCTACATCAGGACACCGGCGCGTTAGCAAAGCGGTTATGCAGCGGATTGCAAATCCGTTTAGCTCGGTTCGACTCCGGGACGCGCCTCCAGAAATCCCCTTCTTTACCAATGAGCCACAATGGGGCCGATGCCTCGGTGGTGAAATCGGTAGACACAGCGGACTTAAAATCCGCCGCTCGCCCCTAAAGCGGCGTGCCGGTTCGAGTCCGGCCCGAGGTACCAGAATAGAAAGGGCGGTTCCCCATGCCTAGCTTCGACAACGCCCCCTTCGAAATCCACGTGCACGGCGACGTGCCACTGCGCCCGGACGTCACGTACGCGCAGCTGCAGGATGCGCTGAAACCGATGTGGACGTACGCGGGCGCGAAATCGCTTGCCGACGCGGCGGAGAGCGCCTACGAGGAAGAGCCCGGCATCAAGTTCGACGCGACGGAGCATGTGCTGCGCATGTGCTGGACCCTCGAAGGCGACGACGACTTCCGCCAGTCCCTCGACGAGATGTGCATGAGCCTCAACGAGCTGTCGGAGCAGGGCGCGGCCATCGAGGTCACCTTCTACGACGCCGAGTTCGACGACGAAGAAGAGCCGCCCGACACCGAGGCGCGCGACGATTTCCTCATGCTGTTCATCGGTCCGACGCCGGCGGCCATCATGCAGGTGCAACGCGACCTGCTCGTCGAGGACGTGGTGAACCTGATGGAGCGCCACTTCGATGCATCCGAGCTCGCAGGTGTCGTGGCGGAAGTCGACCGCCTGTTCTCCCAGCGCTTCGATGCGCTGGTGAGCTCATTGGAAATCGGCAAGCCCCCGCGGGGCAGCGGTGGCGGCGGTGGACAAGGCGGCCACGGCGGGCGCCGTCCGCGCCACCTGCACTAGGCCAGTTTCGCTGCTGCCTGCGCAAGCTCGTTGCGCAGCACCTTGCCCATCTCGTTGCGCGGGATGTCCTTCACGCGCAGGATCGCGGGCTCCGGCAGCTTGTGCATCCGCGCGAAGCGCTCCTTCAGGCCCTTCTCGTCGAACTCCTTGCCTGCGACGACCGCGATGCCCGGACGGGACATGCCGCCTTTCGGTTCATGCGCAAACACCGCGATGTCGGCGACGCCGGGGAAATTCGCCAGCGTGTCTTCCAGCAGTTGCGGCGAGAGTTTCACGCCGCCGAAGTTGATGACCTCGCTCTTGCGGCCGAAAACGAACAGCTGCCCTTCGCCATCGAGCATCCCGAGGTCGCCGGGGTAGAACCAGCCGTCGCGGAACGTCTCCGCCGACGCGGCATCGTCATCGAGGTAACGCGTTGCGCCGCCTTCCGCGCTCACGCGAATCTCGCCCGGCGTCCCCGCCGGCACGGGCTTGCGTGCGTCGTCGACGACCTGCAGCTGCGCCGTCGGGAGCACGAAGCCCGTGAAGCCCGGCTTGCCTTCGGCACCCGCTGCATGCGCGGTCGCGACGGTGCCGGCCTCGGTGGATCCATAGACGACGAACAGCGCCTGGCTCAGTCGCGCGCGCGTGCGGCGATTGACGGAAACAGGCAATGCGCTGCCGCTCACGTAGACGATCGCCTGTTCGATCGGCCAATAGTCCGCGGGCAGCGCCTTGACCAGCGTTGCGAGCTGCACCGTCGACGCGAGAATGACGTTCGGGTGGTTTCGCAAGAAAAGGCGCGTGAAGTTTTCTTCCGGGCCTGCGGACAGGATCACGCAGCCGCCACCCGCCCACGTGCGTGCAGGCGTGATGAAGCCCCCGATCGAGCCGACACCCATCGTGGTGAGGATGCGCGCGGTCGCATTCAGCCCGTACGTGCGTCCGGTGGAGATGAACCGCAGCCTCAGGTCGCCGTACGTCAGCAGGATCTTTCGTGCGGCGCCGGTCGTGCCCGACGAAAGCACGATGCGGCAGGGCGCGTCCCAGTCGTGCGGGGCTTCCTCGAACGCCGGAAGGTCATCGGCGGCTTGCGTGTACCAGCCCGCGTCGATCGCGACGTTCTTGGGTCCCTTGATCCGCGCACCGTCCGTCACGATGAAAGCGGCCTTCACGAACCCGTGCGCATCGACCCCGCGCGAGACGGACACGGAAACGGCCCCGATTCGTGAGAGCGCCATCACGACCAGCCAGTGCAGGTACTCATCGTCGACGGTGACTGAAACACGCGCACCGGCCTCGATCGACTTCGCGGCGAGGCGGCGCGTGACACGCTCGATGTGTTCCGCGAAGCCGCGGTAGTTGACGTTCCGGTTGCCCGCGGTGACCGCGAGCGCATGCGGGTTGGTGCGCGCCTGGAACTGCACCCAGGACGCGAAAGACGAAACGGGCGGATGCGGGCTCATGCGGCGCATATTGACCGCTCCCGCCGCGGCCGTGAAGTAGCATCGGCCCGGAGGAGGCGGGCGATGGCACTTTTTTCTCAAGATGCGTTGAACCCCGGCGTGCGCAAGCGCGAGGTGTTCGGCTGGGCGATGTACGACTTCGCGAACTCCGGCTACACCACAGTCGTGATCACCGCGGTGTTCGCTGCGTATTTCGTCGGGGGCATCGCGGGCAAGGCGGAGTGGGCGACCTTCGCATGGACGGCGGCGTTATCGATCTCGTACGCGATCGTCATGTTCACCATGCCCAGCATCGGGGCGTACGCCGACCTGCGGGCATCCAAGAAGAAGTTGCTCGCGCTGTTCACCGCCGGCTGCGTCATTTCGACCGCGGCGCTGGCTTTTGCGGGCCCCGGAAGTGTCGCGACCGCGATCGTGCTGATCGTCATCTCGAACACGTTCTATTCGTATGGCGAGTCGCTCACGGCCGCATTCCTGCCCGAGCTCGCACGACCCGAGGCGCTCGGCAAGGTGAGCGGCTGGGGCTGGAGCTTCGGCTACTTCGGCGGGATGCTCGCCCTGGGCTTGTGCCTGGCGTACGTGATCTGGGCGCAAGGGAAGGGCATTGCCGCGGACAAGTTCGTGCCGGTCACGATGGTCATCACTGCAGTGCTCTATGGTGCGGCGTCGATCGCCACATTCGTGCTGATGGGGGAGCGCGCCGAACCCAACGCGCAGGCGTCGCGCGAGCCCGGGTTCATCGCGTCGCTGCGGCAGTTGCGGGCGACATTCGCCCAGGCACGGCACTTCAAGGACTTCATGTGGTTGATGCTGTGCGCGGTCTTCTACCAGGCGGGAGTCGCGGTGGCGATCACGCTGGCCGCCATCTATGCCGAAGGTGAAATCGGGTTCAAGCAGCAGGAGACCATGGTCCTGATCTTCGTGCTGAACATCGCCGCGGCACTCGGCGCTTTCGTGTGGGGCTACCTGCAGGACCGCATCGGCCACAAGCTCGCACTCGGCAGCACGCTGGTCGGCTGGATCGCGACTTGCATCATCGCGGCGATCACGACGACCAAGGGCGGCTTCTGGTGGGCCGCGGCGATCGCGGGGCTGTGCATGGGCTCCAGCCAATCGGCCGGCCGGGCGCTCGCCGGAATGTTCGCGCCGCAGAAACAGCTCGCGGAGTTCTACGGGCTGTGGACGTTTGCGATCCGCCTGGCCAGCATCATCGGCCCGCTCGGCTACGGTGCGATCACGTGGGCGACAGGCGGCAACCAGCGAGCGGCAATCCTCGCGACGACGGGCCTCTTCATCGTGGGACTCGTGCTCCTGGGCCCCATCGACGTGCAACGCGGGCGGCGCAGCGCAGTCGAAGCGGGCTAGTTACGCACCAGCGGCAGCAACCGCGATGCCCTTGAACTCGCCGCTGGCAATGCGCTTGCTCCATTCGGCCGGGCCGGTGATGTGCGCGCTCGTGCCGCCCGCGTCGACCGCAACGGTCACGGGCATGTCGACGACGTCGAATTCGTAGATCGCTTCCATGCCAAGGTCCGCAAACCCGAGGACTCGCGACTTCTTGATCGCTTTCGACACGAGGTAGGCCGCACCCCCCACCGCCATCAGGTAGGCGCTCTTGTGCTTGCGAATGGCTTCGATCGCGACCGGGCCGCGCTCGGCCTTGCCGACCATCGCGATCAGCCCCGTCTGCGACAGCATCATGTCGGTGAACTTGTCCATGCGTGTGGATGTCGTCGGGCCGGCGGGGCCGACCACTTCGTCGCGCACCGGATCGACCGGGCCGACGTAATAGATCACGCGGTTCGTGAAATCGACGGGCAGCTTCTCGCCCTTGGCAAGCATGTCCTGGATCCGCTTGTGCGCCGCGTCGCGCCCCGTGAGCATCTTGCCGTTGAGCAGCAGCGTGTCGCCCGGCTTCCAGCTTGCGACTTCTTCCTTGGTGAGCGTGTCGAGATTGACGCGCTTGCTCTTGTTGTAGTCGGGTGCCCACTCGACGTCCGGCCAGAGGTCGAGGCTGGGCGGGTCGAGGTACACCGCGCCCGATCCATCCATCACGAAGTGCGCGTGTCGCGTCGCGGCGCAGTTCGGGATCATCGCCACCGGCTTGCTCGCGGCATGCGTCGGGTACATCTTGATCTTGATGTCGAGCACAGTGGACAAGCCGCCGAGGCCTTGCGCGCCGATGCCGAGTGCATTGACCTTGTCGTAGAGCTCGAGGCGCAACTCCTCCGTCTTGTTCGAAGCCCCGCGCTTTTGCAACTCGTGCATGTCGAGGTCGTCCATCAGGGACTCCTTCGCCATCAGCATCGCCTTTTCCGCGGTGCCGCCGATGCCGATCCCCAGCATGCCGGGCGGACACCAGCCCGCGCCCATCGTCGGCACGGTCTTGAGCACCCAGTCGACGACGGAGTCGCTCGGGTTGAGCATCACGAACTTGCTCTTGTTCTCGCTGCCGCCACCCTTGGCCGCGACGGTCACTTCGACCTTGTCGCCGGGCACGAGCTCCGTGAAGATCACCGCGGGCGTGTTGTCCTTGGTGTTCTTGCGGTCGAACTGCGGATCGGCCACGACCGACGCGCGCAGCGTGTTGTCGGGATGGTTGTAGCCGCGGCGCACGCCTTCGTTGATGGCGTCGTCGAGGCTGCCCTTGAAACCTTCGAAGCGCACGTCCATGCCGATCTTGAGGAACACGTTGACGATGCCCGTGTCCTGGCAGATCGGGCGATGGCCCGTCGCGCTCATGCGGCTGTTGGTGAGGATCTGGGCGATCGCATCCTTCGCGGCCGCGCTCTGTTCGCGCTCGTACGCGCGCGCGAGGTGCGCGATGTAGTCGGCCGGGTGGTAGTAGGAGATGTACTGCAGCGCGGCTGCAACCGATTCGACGAGGTCGTCTTGCTTGATCGTGGTAGTGGTGCTCATGGCACCCGCGATTATCCTCAACCTTGGACCCGCGGCATGCGCTGCTGCATGTGGCGCGCTTCCAGCCGCAAGCCTTGCTCCCACCGGTCCGCGACGATGCGCAGCTGGGCGGACAGGAACGCGTGTTCGGGCCGCTCGCTCCCCGCATGCGCCATTGAATAGGCGATGGCGGTGACGTCGGCGCGCGACCAACGCACCAGGAACTCGTGGAACGGCTGCATGGCGCGCGATTAGGCGAGCAATGGCTCATCCGGGCGAGTGACGGTTGTCACTTCGGCCCACAAGAGCCATGGTTCCGTGAAAACTGCTACGTTTCGGTGATGGACAAGATCCGAATCGAAAAAGACACGTTCGGCCCGATCGAGGTCCCCGCCGACCGGCTGTGGGGCGCGCAGACGCAGCGCTCGCTGCAGAACTTCGCGATCTCGGGCGAGCGCCAGCCCAGGGAAATCATCCGCGCGCTGGTGCAGGTCAAGCGATCGGCCGCCGTCGTCAATCACCTCATGGGCCTGATGTCGCAGGACAAGGCGGGCGCGATCATCGCGGCCTGCGACGAAGTGCTTGCAGGAAAGCACGACGACGAGTTCCCGCTCGTCGTGTGGCAGACCGGATCCGGCACGCAGACCAACATGAACGTCAACGAGGTCATCGCCAACCGTGCCAGCGAGCTGCTGAACGGACCTCGCGGCGAAGGGCGAAAGGTCCACCCCAACGACGACGTCAACATGAGCCAGTCGTCCAATGATGTATTTCCCACCGCGATGCACATGGCGGCCGTGGAAGGCATCCGCAACAAGCTGTTGCCTTCCTTGATGCGGCTGAAGGCAACGCTGGCCGCGAAGTCGGTGGCCTTCAAGGACATCGTCAAGATCGGGCGCACGCATTTGCAGGACGCGACCCCGCTCACGCTGGGACAGGAGTTCTCCGGCTACGTCGCGCAGCTGGAGCAATGCGATCGCCACCTGCACGGCACGCTGCCGCATCTGTGCGAGCTTGCCCTCGGCGGCACCGCGGTGGGCACTGGCCTGAATGCGCCGCCCGGTTATGCCGGGACGGTGGCCGCGGAGCTGGCGCGGCTGACCAGCCTGCCTTGCGTGAGCGCCCCCACCAAGTTCGAGGTGATGGCCGCGGCCGATGCGCTCGTTCATGCCCACGGCGCGATCAAGACACTGGCCGCCAGCATGATGAAGATCGCCAACGACATCCGCTGGCTCGCGAGCGGCCCGCGCAGCGGCCTGGGCGAGATCAGCATTCCCGAGAACGAGCCGGGCTCGTCGATCATGCCGGGCAAGGTCAACCCGACGCAAAGCGAAGCGGTGACGATGCTGTGCTGCCAGGTCTTCGGCAACGACGTCGCCATCAACATCGGCGGCGCGTCGGGCAACTTCGAGCTCAACGTGTTCCGTCCGATGATTGCCTACAACTTCATGCAGAGCGTCAGGCTGCTGGCCGACGGCATGGCGAGCTTCAACGACCACTGCGCTGCGGGCATCGAGCCGAACCGCGAGCGGATCCAGGAGCTGGTCGATCGCTCGCTGATGCTGGTGACGGCGCTCAATCCGCACATCGGCTACGACAAGGCGGCGCAGATCGCGAAGAAGGCACACAAGGAAGGCCTAACCTTGCGCGAAGCCGCGGTAGCCACGGGCTTCGTCACGGCCGAACAGTTCGACGAATGGGTGCGTCCCGACAGGATGGTCTAGTAAGACACTGGATTGCGGGTCAAGCCCGCAATGACAGCTTGCGGGGTTGGGAGTAGATTTGTCGCCATGAGCGTCAGTGGCGTGTAAGTGGCAAGACTGACATTACGGGCCAAACCCATCCCAGCGGAGACAGGTAATGAGCAACATCGAATCGGTCCTGGTCGAGAACCGCGTGTTCCCCCCGAGCGAAGCCACCATCAAGGCGGCGCGCATCTCGGGCATGCCGGCGTACGAGGCCCTGTGCAAGGAGGCCGACAAGGATTTCGAAGGCTTCTGGGCCCGCCTGGCACGCGAGAACGTGCAGTGGACGAAGCCGTTCACGAAAGTGTTGAACGAAACCGAGGCACCGTTCTACAAGTGGTTCGAGGACGGCGAGCTCAACGCATCGGCCAACTGCCTGGACAAGCACATGGGCACGCCGGTCGAGAACAAGACCGCGATCATCTTCGAGGCGGACGACGGCACAGTCACCAGGATCACATACCGGGAACTGCTTGCGAAGGTCAGCCAGTTTGCAAACGCACTGAAGGCCCAGGGAATCAGGAAAGGCGACCGCGTCATCGTGTACATGCCGATGACGATCGAAGGCGTCATCGCAATGCAGGCGTGCGCGCGCATCGGCGCAACGCACAGCGTGGTGTTCGGCGGCTTCTCGGCCAAGTCGCTGAACGAACGCATCATCGATGCCGGCGCGGTCGCGGTGATCACGGCCAACTTCCAGATGCGCGGCGGCAAGGAGATGCCGCTGAAGGCGATCGTCGACGAAGGCATCGCGATGGGCGCATGCGACACGCTCAAGTCCGTCTTCGTCTACATGCGCACCGCCACGCCGTGCAACATGGTCGCGGGTCGCGACAAGACGTTCACCGAGATCCAGCAAGGGCAGGGCACCGAGTGCAAGCCCGAGCCCGTAGGTGCGGAGCATCCGCTGTTCATCCTCTACACGTCGGGTTCGACGGGCAAGCCGAAGGGCGTGCAGCACTCGACGGGCGGCTACCTCCTGTGGGCCAAGCTCACGATGGACTGGACGTTCGACATCAAGCCCGAAGACGTCTTCTGGTGCACGGCCGACATCGGCTGGGTCACCGGCCATACTTACGTCGCGTATGGTCCGCTCGCCGCGGGCGCGACCGAAGTGATCTTCGAAGGCATCCCGACGTACCCGCATGCCGGCCGCTTCTGGCAGATGATCGAGAAGCACAAGGTCACCGTGTTCTACACGGCGCCGACCGCGATCCGCTCGCTGATCAAGGCGGCGGAGACCGACGCCAAGGTGCACCCGAAAAACTGGGACCTCACGTCACTGCGCATCCTCGGCACCGTGGGCGAGCCGATCAACCCCGAAGCATGGATGTGGTACTACCGCAATGTCGGCGGCGAGCGTTGCCCCATCGTCGATACGTTCTGGCAAACCGAAACGGGCGGCCACATGATGACGCCGCTGCCGGGCGCGACGCCGCTCGTGCCGGGTTCATGCACGCTGCCGCTGCCGGGCATCATGGCCGCGATCGTCGACGAGGCGGGGCACGACGTGCCCAACGGCTCGGGCGGCATGCTGGTCGTCAAGCGTCCCTGGCCCTCGATGATCCGCACCATCTGGGGCGACCCCGAGCGCTTCAAGAAAAGTTATTTCCCGCCGGAGCTGGGCGGCACGCTCTATCTCGCCGGCGACGGCGCAGTGCGCGATGCCAAGAACGGATACTTCCGCATCACGGGCCGCATCGACGACGTGCTGAACGTGTCCGGGCACCGCCTCGGGACGATGGAGATCGAATCTGCGCTGGTGTCGAAGACCGACCTCGTTGCCGAAGCTGCCGTGGTCGGCCGGCCCGACGACCTCACCGGCGAAGCAGTCGTGGCATTCGTGGTGTTGAAGCGTTCACGCCCGACGGGCGATGAAGCAAAACAAATCGCCACCGAGCTGCGCAACTGGGTGGCGAAAGAGATCGGGCCGATCGCGAAGCCGAAGGACATCCGCTTCGGCGACAACCTGCCCAAGACCCGCAGCGGCAAGATCATGCGCCGCCTGCTGCGCTCGATCGCCAAGGGCGAGGCGATCACGCAGGACATCACCACCCTCGAGAACCCGGCCATCCTGGAGCAGCTCGGGCAAAACGTCTGAGTTACTTCGTCGACAGCACCCACGCGGCCAGCTTCTTCGCTTCGGCTTCGTTGACTTGCGGGTTCGCGGGCATCGGCACCTGGCCCCACACGCCGGAGCCGCCCTTCATGATCTTCTGCGCCAGCTTGTCCGCGGCGGTCTTGTCGCCGGCGTACTTCGCCGCGACGTCCTTGTAGGCCGGGCCGACGACCTTCTTGTCGACGGCATGGCAGGCCAGGCAGTTCTTCGACTGCGCGAGTTCGAGCTGGGCGAAGGCAGGAGAGACGGCGGCGGCCACCAGTGCGGCGGCGAGCAGGGCGCGTTTCATGGGCAATTCCTTTTGCTGGGAAATGGATGGGTCGGGTACAGTCCTTCCAACGCCATTCTAGTGAGCGCCGTTGACGCGGACGAACATGCTCTTTCTCATAACCGGAATCATCCTGCTCTCGATGAAGTACATGGAGTTCGGCCCGGTCGCCGCATGGGACTGGTGGGTCGTGCTCTCGCCGTTCGGGCTGGCCGTGCTGTGGTGGTGGTATGCCGACTGGTCCGGCTATACCAAGAAGAAGGCCGTCGAGCGTGAAAACGAAAAGAAGCAGAAGCGCATCGACAAGAGCAAGGAATCGCTCGGCATCAAGCCGCGCAGGCGCTGAGCGGCTTGTTCAATAGTTGTCGAGCACCGCGCCCTTGCTCGCGCTCGCCGCATTGAAAGCGAACTTGGCCTGCACACCGCGCGTGTAGCGCGGCGCAGGCGCCTTCCACCCCGCACGGCGTTTCGCGATCTCCGCGTCGGCCACGTTCAGCTGCAGCACCAGCTTGTGCGCATCGATGGTGATCGAATCGCCTTCGTTCACGAAAGCGATGGTGCCGCCCGCCGCGGCCTCGGGTGCGACATGCCCGACCACCATGCCCCATGTGCCGCCGGAGAAGCGGCCATCGGTGATCAAGCCGACGCTCTCGCCCAAGCCCGCACCGATCAGCGCACCCGTCGGCGCGAGCATCTCCGGCATGCCGGGGCCGCCCTTCGGGCCGAGGTAGCGCAGCACCATCACGTCGCCGGCCTTGATCCTGCCGTCGAGGATCGCCTGCAGCGCTGACTGTTCATCGTCGAACACGCGCGCCGGTCCGGTGATCACCGGGTTCTTCAGGCCGGTGATCTTCGCGACTGCACCTTCGGGCGACAGGTTGCCCTTGAGGATGGCAAGGTGCCCTTCCTCGTACATCGGCTTCGAGATCGGGCGGATCACATCCTGGTCCGCGCGCGGCTGGTCGGGGATGTCCTTCAGCGTTTCGGCGATCGTCTGGCCCGTGATCGTGATGCAGTCGCCGTGCAGCAATCCCGCGTTGAGCAGGATCTTCATCACTTGCGGGATCCCGCCCGCGCGATGCAGGTCCACTGCCAGGTACCGGCCGCTGGGCTTCAAGTCACAGATCACCGGTGTCTTCTTGCGGACCCGCTCGAAGTCGTCAATGGTCCATTCCACCTCGGCCGCGTGCGCGATCGCGAGGAAGTGCAGCACGGCGTTGGTCGATCCGCCGGTTGCCATGATCACCGCCACTGCGTTCTCGATCGCCTTGCGCGTGACGATGTCGCGCGGCTTGATGTCCTTCCTGATCGCCTCGATCAGCACCTTCGCCGATTCTCTGGCCGAGTTCGTCTTCTCGTCGTGCGGGTTGGCCATGGTCGACGAGTAGGGCAGCGAGATGCCGAGTGCCTCGAACGCCGACGACATCGTGTTCGCCGTGTACATGCCGCCGCAAGAGCCCGTGCCCGGGATCGCGTGCTGCTCGATGTCCTTGAGGTCCTTGTCGCTGATCTTGCCCGCGGCGTTCTGCCCGACGGCCTCGAACACCGAGACGATGTTGAGGTCCTGCCCCTGCCATCTGCCGGGAAGGATGGTCCCGCCGTAAACGTAGATGGCCGGAACGTTCGCGCGCAATATGCCCATCAGCCCACCGGGCATGTTCTTGTCGCAGCCGCCGATGACGAGCACGCCGTCCATCCACTGGCCTTGCACGCAGGTCTCGATGCAGTCGGAGATCACCTCGCGGCTGACCAGCGAGTACTTCATGCCTTCCGTGCCCATCGCCATGCCGTCGGAGATCGTCGGCGTGCCGAAGATTTGCGGATTGCCGCCGGCTGCCGCGATCGCTTCCACGGCCGCATCGGCGAGTTTCTGCAGCCCGCTGTTGCACGGCGTGATCGTGCTGTGCCCGTTCGCGACGCCGACCATCGGCTTGCCGAAGTCGGTCTCCTTGTAGCCCATGCCGTAGTACATGGAACGGTTCGGGGCACGCGCCTTGCCTTGCGTGATGTTGTCGGAGCGCAGGGGGATGATCTTCTTGTCCATGCTGAAAGTATGCGCCGGGGCGCTGATTCATACCAATCCGTTCTGCCGGATCGATTAATATGTATTGCATATGAGTGAAGGCGCGATCGAGCTGCGGCTGTGGCGGCAGTTCCTGGCACTGGCCGAGGAGCTGCACTTCGGCCGTGCGGCGCAGCGCCTGCACATCACGCAGCCACCGCTCACCCAGGCAATCGCGCTGCTGGAAGACAGGCTGGGCGTGCGCCTGTTCGACCGCACCAAGCGCAGCGTCAACCTCACGCCGGCCGGTGCGGCGCTGGTGCCCGAGGCGCGCGACCTCCTCGCACGCGCCGCCGCACTGCCTTCGCACGCGCGCGCCGCAGCGCACGGCGAGATCGGCCGCTTGCGGATTGCTTTTGTCTCGACGGTCGGCTTCGGGCTGCTGCCGCGGTGGGTGAGAGGCTTTCGGGCCCAGCACCCCCAGGTCGAATTCGAACTGATCGAAGCGACCGGCGATGTCCAGATGGCGGCCTTCGAACGCGGCGGCATCGACGCCGGTTTCATCATCCACTCGCCGGGGTTCGCACCGCCTTCCATGGAGCATTTGCGTGTGGGCCGCGAAGCGCTCGTCGCTGCGATCCCCGCGCAGCATGCTCTTGCACGCTCCCGCTCGCTGAAGCTCGAGCCGCTGCTGGCCGAGCCGCTCGTCATCTTTCCGCGGCGCATCGTCCCGTCGCTCCACGATGCCATCTTCGGTGTCTATCACGCGCACGCGCGCGCACCGCAAGTCGCGCAGGAGGCAATCCAGATGCAGACGATCGTCAACCTCGTCGCCGCCGGGCTGGGCGTTGCATGGGTGCCCGACAGCGTGCGCGAATTCCAGCGGGCCGGCGTGACCTATCGCGCCGTGCCACGGATGCCCTCGTGCGAGACCAGCCTGATCTGGCCCGCCGCCCGCACGCCGCCTGCGCTGGAGCGCTTCCTCGCCTACGCGCGGCAGCAACTGCGCGCGCGCGGCTGAGCACGCATCGTCGAGCACAATACGGCGCATGACGACACCGCTGGTGTACCCCCACATCGACCCCGTCGCGGTCCGGCTCGGCCCGCTCGCGATCCACTGGTACGGCATCACGTACCTTGTCGCTTTCGGCCTGTTCATGTTCCTCGCGTCGCGCAGGCTGCGCCACGAACCCTACGCATCGCTGCCGGCGTGGTCGCGCAAGGACATCGAGGACATCCTGTTCCTCGGTGTGCTCGGGGTCGTGATCGGCGGGCGGCTGGGGTATTGCCTGTTCTACAAGCCCGAGTACTACGCAGCGCACCCGCTGGAGATTTTCTTCGTGTGGCTCGGGGGCATGAGCTTCCATGGCGGCATGCTCGGCGTGATCGCGGCGCAGTGGTGGTACGGGCACTCGCGCGGCAAGCCGTTCCTGCAGGTGACGGACTTCATTGCGCCGTGCGTGCCGCCGGGCCTTGCGGCGGGCCGCGTCGGCAACTTCATCAATGGCGAGCTGTGGGGCCGGCACACCGAAGCGGACATCCCGTGGGCGATGATCTTTCCGCAAAGCGGCGACAACCTCCCGCGGCATCCCTCGCAGGTCTACCAGTTCCTGCTCGAGGGCCTGCTGCTGTTCGTCGTGCTGTGGCTGTTCGCGCGCAAGCCGAGGCTGCAGGGGCAGGTGTCCGCGATGTTCCTCATCGGCTACGGCTTCCTGCGGTTCGTGGCCGAGTTCTTCCGCGAACCCGACGCGCACCTTGAATGGCTGAAGGATGTGACGGGGCTGTCGATGGGGCAGTGGTTGTGCGTCCCGATGATCCTCGCGGGCGTGCTCTTGTGGGTGTGGGCCTCGCGCCGCCCCCAGGCGCTGCCTGCTCGGCCTTGAGAGCTGGGAAACATCGCCCCGCTGCAACGTCCGTTGGCTGATAATTTTCGTGGATGAAACCCACCGACTGGCTCACGCGCGACGGGCATGCGGTCGCCGCGATCGGCGCCGCGGGTGAAATGCGCACGCCTTCCCTGCCCATGATGCGACCGATCAAGGAGCGCCTGAAAGCCACGCTGCGGCGCCGCCAGGAAGCGCTGTCCCCGCGCGTGCTTCGCCGCACGCTTTCCGAACTGCAGGCCATCGTCGATCCGCAAGTCAGCGAAGTCGAAGGCGGCCGGCGCGCGATGGGCGTCGCGGGCTGGTACGCGAAAGCGTCGCCCGAAGAGCGCCGCGATTGCTGGCTGCTCATGAGCGAACAATTCGCGCCCGACCCGAAGAAGACCAAGGCGGCGCGCGAGCATTACGAAGCCGTGTTGGGAACGCCGGACGAAGCGCACGCCGAAATCCGCCTGCGCAAGGCCTACCAGTCGCCGCGCACGCGAATGCTCCAGCGCTTTTCCGTGTTCCCGGAAGGCATGCGCTTCCTCGTGGACATGCGCGCCGAACTGCTGCCGCATTTGAAGAGCGACAAGCGCCTGGTCGCACTCGACGCGGAACTCGAAAGCCTGTTCTCGACGTGGTTCGACGTCGCGTTCCTCGAGCTGCGCCGCATCAGCTGGGACTCGCCCGCGTCGCTCGTCGAGAAGTTGATCAAGTACGAAGCGGTGCACGACATCCGCAGCTGGGCCGACGTGAAGAACCGCCTGGACAGCGACCGCCGCTGCTATGGCTTCTTCCATCCGCGCCTGGATGGCGAGCCGCTGATCTTCGTCGAGGTTGCATTGATGGACGAGATGGCGGACTGCATCACGCCGCTGCTGGACGAAGGCGCCGCACCCGATGATCTCGAGCGCGCGACGCATGCGATCTTCTATTCGATCAACAACACACAGGCGGGGCTGAGGGGCGTGAGCTTCGGCGACTCGCTGATCAAGCACGTGGTCGAAACGCTGAGGATGGAATTCCCGCGGCTCAAGACATTCGCCACGCTCTCGCCGATCCCGGGCCTGCGGGCCTGGATGCACAAGAACGCGGCGCCAGAACTGCTGTCGAAGATCGAAGATCCGCTGTCCCTCGGCGCGAAGTCGCCGTACCGCGCGCTCTTGCTGGGCTGGGCGGCGCAGTACCTCGGGCGCGAGATGCACGATGGCAAACCGCTCGACCCCGTCGCGCGCTTCCACCTGGGCAACGGCGCGCGCGTGGAGCGGCTCAATTGGGGCGGCGACCCGTCCCCGAAGGGCGTGAGGCAGTCGTATGGCCTCATGGTGAACTATTTATATGACCTGAAGCGGCTCGACAAGCATCGTGCGATGCTGGCGCAGGGACAAATCCCGATTTCTGGGGCCGTCGAAGACCTCTATCTTTGACGGCTCGAATGCACAGACGCAGAACACAAGGAGACAAGACATGAACTTCACCCGCCGCGAATTCGTCGCCGCAGCCGGCGCCACGGCCCTTGCCGGAGTCGCCGGCACCGCACAGGCGCAAGGCCGCACGCTCAAGATCTCGCACCAGTTCCCCGGCGGTGCGGGCACGGACACCGACTTCCGCGACCGCCTGTGCCGCCGCTTCGCCGAAACCGTCGAAAAGCGCACCAACGGCGCGCTGAAGGCGGCCGTGTACCCGGGCTCGTCGCTCATGAAGGTCAACTCGCAGTTCAGTGCGATGCGCAAGGGCGCGCTCGACATGAGCCTGGTGCCGATCTCCTATTCGGGCGGTGAAGTGCCCGAACTGAACATCGGCCTGATGCCCGCGCTCGTCCCGAGCTATGAAGCCGGCGCGCAGTGGAAGAACGCCGAAGCGGGCAAGCTGCTCACGAAGGTGCTCGAGGAAAAGGGCATCGTGATCGTGAGCTGGGTGTGGCAGGCCGGTGGCGTCGCCAGCCGCAACAAGGCGCTGGTCACGCCCGCCGACGCCAAGGGCCTGAAGGTGCGCGGCGGCAGCCGCGAGATGGACATGATGCTCAAGCAGGCCGGCGCGTCGGTGATCTCGCTGCCCTCCAACGAAATCTATGCCGCGATGCAGACCGGCGCGATGGACGCCGCAATGACGTCGAGCACGAGCTTCATCTCGTTCAAGCTGGAAGAGATCGCCAAGCACCTGACCACCGGCCGCGACAAGACCTACTGGTTCATGCTCGAGCCGCTCTTGATCTCGAAGGAAGTGTTCGACGCCCTGCCCAAGCCGCAGCGCGATGCCATCATGGAAACCGGCGCCGAGATGGAGAAGTTCGGCACCGAAGCCGCGAAGGCCGACGACAAGGCGGTCGCCGAGGTCTACAGCAAGGCCGGCGCGAAGGTGTATGACATCAACGACGCCGTGTTGAAGGAGTGGCAGGCCATCGCGCGCGAAACGGCGTGGAAGGACTACGGCGCCAAGAGCGAAACCTGCGCGGCGCTCCTGAAGGCAGCACAGAAACTGGCATGACGAGCCCGGGCCTCGCGGACCCGGTTTTTCCCGGCGGGGTCGACCCCGACACGCCGCGCGCATTGCTGCCGCTGGCGCGTTTCCTCTCGTGGACCAATCGCGGCATGCTGTTCATCGGCATGATCGCGCTGCTCGTCGCGTCGTTCGTGCTGACGTACAGCGTGGTTTCGCGCTACTTCCTGCACGCATCGACCGACTGGCAGGACGAAGCCGCGGTGTTCTGCCTGGTGGGCGCCACGTTCATGTGCAGCGCGTTCGTGCAGCAGTTGCGTGGCCACATCGGCATCGAGGCCATCGCGTCGGTGCTGCCGCCCTTTGCGAATCGCGTGCGCATGCTCTTCGTGGACGTGATCTGCGTTGCCTTCTGCGCGCTGTTCGCATGGAAGTCGTGCACGCTCCTGCACGAGGCGTGGGTCGACAAGCAAACCACGTCGTCGTCCTGGGCGCCGCCGCTGTCGATTCCCTACGGCCTGATGGCCGCAGGGATGATCCTGCTGACGCTGCAGCTCGCAGTGCAGCTCGCGGCCCGCATCAACGGCTTCACCGGCAAACGCAAGGAGGCCGCATGAGCATGCTCGCGATCGGCCTGCTGTTCGGCGCCGTCACGCTGATCGTCATGTTCTCGGGCGCGCCCATCGCGTTTGCGCTCGGCAGCGTGGCCGTGATCTTCATGTACTTCTTCATGCCGGCGTCGTCGCTGGACACGATCACGCAGAACGTCTACGAGGAGATGGCCAGCATCACGCTGCTGTCGATCCCGCTGTTCATCCTGAAAGGCGCGGCAATCGGGCGATCTCCGGCCGGCAAGGACTTGTACGCGGCGATGCACGTATGGCTCGGCCGCATTCCCGGCGGGCTGGGCATCGCCAACGTATTCGCGTGCGGGCTCTTCGCGGCGATGGCGGGTTCCAGCCCCGCGACGTGTTCGGCGATCGGCAGTGCCGGCATTCCCGAGATGCGCAAGCGGGGGTACTCGCCCGGATTTGCTTCGGGGATCATTGCCGCGGGCGGAACGCTCGGGATCCTCCTGCCGCCTTCGATCACGATGATCCTGTACGCCGTCGCGGCGGAGCAGTCGCTCGGCCGCCTGTTCCTCGCGGGCATCATGCCGGGCGTACTGCTCGTCGGGCTGTTCGCAACGTATGCGTCGCTTCGCTATCGCGCGGAGCACCGCAGCGCGATCAAGGCCCACGCCGAGAGCGGCGCGGCGTCGGCACTGCTCGACATCGAGCATTTCACGCTGCGCCAGAAGTTCGAGATGCTGCCGCGCGTGCTGCCGTTCGTGATCCTCTTGATCGGCGTCATGGTCGCTCTATACGGCGGGTTCGCCACGCCCAGTGAAACCGCCGGGCTCGGCGCATTGCTTGCGCTCGTCTTGATCGCCGTCATCTACAAGGTCTGGCGCCCGCGCGATGTCGCGCCGATCCTCGCGGCCACGCTGAAGGAATCGACCATGCTGATGATGATCATCGGCATGTCGCTGCTGTTTTCCTATGTCATGAGCTACCTGCACATCAGCCAGTCGACGGCGGAGTGGATCGTCGGCTTGCAACTGTCGCGCTGGGTGCTGCTGGCGGCGATCCTCGTGATGGTGATCGTGCTGGGCTTCTTCCTGCCGCCAGTGAGCATCATCCTGATGACGGCGCCCATCATCCTGCCCCCGCTGAAGGCCGCGGGTTTCGACCTGATCTGGTTCGGCGTGCTGATGACGATCGTGATGGAAGCCGGCCTGATCCATCCGCCCGTGGGCTTGAACATCTTCGTGATCAAGAACATCGCGCCGGACATTCCGCTGTCGGACATCGTGTGGGGCGTGCTGCCGTTCGTGCTGCTGATGTTCGTCGCCGTCCTGCTGATCTGCATTTTCCCCGGCATCTCGACGGGGCTGCCCGACGCCGTGATGGGCGCGGTCGTCAAGCGCTGACGATGGACAACGCGAACCTCTTCGCGGCGCTGCGCGCCGGTTTCCCCTCGGACCTCGATTCGCCTGCGGTCGAAACCGACAACGGCCTGGTGTATTCGTGGCGCGACCTCGACCGCGGCACGGCGATGATCGCCAACCTGCTGCGTGCGCTCGCGCTGCCGGAAGGCTCGCGCGTCGCAGTGCAAGTCGACAAGTCGGTCGAGGCAATGATGTTGTACCTGGCCACGCTGCGCGCGGGCTACGTCTTCCTGCCGCTGAACACTGCCTACCAAAGCGCCGAGATCGAATACTTCGTCGGCAATGCGGAACCCGCCGTCGTCGTCTGCACCGCGAAGAACTTCGGCTGGGTCGGGCGCATCGCTTTCAAGGCGGGCACCCGGCACGTCTTCACGCTGAACGACGACCGCACCGGCTCGCTGCTGGATCGCGCGATGCACCACAGCGACGAGCACGAGATCGCCGAGAGCAGGAAAGACGACCTCGCCGCCATCCTGTACACCAGCGGCACGACCGGCCGCAGCAAGGGCGCGATGCTGTCGCACGGCAACCTGCTGTCGAACGCCCGCGTCCTCAAGGACTACTGGCATTGGGAAGAGGGCGACGTGCTGATCCACGCACTGCCGATCTTCCATGTGCACGGCCTGTTCGTCGCGATCCACGGCGCGCTGCTCAATGGCAGCAAGATGATCTGGCTCGCGAAGTTCGACCCGAGGGTCGTGGTGGCGAACATGCCGCGCGCGACGGTGTTCATGGGCGTGCCGACGTTGTACGTGCGCATGCTGGGCGAGGCAGCACTGAACCGCGGCGCGGTGAAGAACATGCGCCTTTTCATCTCGGGCTCTGCGCCGCTGTTGATCGAGACGTTCAACGATTGGAAGGAGCGCACGGGGCACACGATCCTGGAGCGCTATGGCATGAGCGAAACGGTGATGCTCACGTCGAACCCCTACGACGGGGAGCGGCGGGGCGGCACCGTCGGCTTCCCCCTGCCCGGCGTGGGCGTGCGCGTGCTCGGCGATGAGGGCAAGGAGGTGCCCCCCGGTGAGATCGGCGGCATCCAGGTTCGCGGGCCGAATGTCTTCAAGGGCTATTGGCGCATGCCCGAGAAGACGAAAGAGGAGTTCACCGAAGACGGCTGGTTCAAGACCGGCGACGTCGGCAAGGTGGGCGGCGACGGCTACGTGACCATCGTCGGGCGCAGCAAGGACCTGATCATCAGCGGCGGCTACAACGTGTACCCGGCCGAGATCGAGGGCTACATCAATGAAATGGCGGGCGTGGCCGAAAGCGCGGTCGTCGGCGTGCCGCATCCGGACTTTGGCGAAGTCGGCGTCGCCGTCGTCATCGCGAAGGCCGGCGCACAGGTCGATGCCGAAGCGATCGTCGCGAAGCTGAAGTCGCAGCTCGCCAACTTCAAGATCCCGAAGAAATGCTTCATCGTGGATGCGCTGCCGCGCAACCAGATGGGCAAGGTCCAGAAGAACCTCCTGCGCGAACAGCACAAGGAGCTGTTCGCGCAGTAACTGCGTCTATGCGGCCGCGGCGGGCGCAGGCTGCTTGGCGCCGAACAGGAAGTACGCGCCGCCCGCCGCGAATACGGCGTAGAGCACGACGGAGCCCCATGCCATCTCGTTCTGCAGCGACCCTGCCGCCGAGAAGCTGACCCCCAGCCCGATCAGGTCCATCACGAGGCCGCCCCACAGGATTGCGCGCCAGGCGAGCGGGTCCTGCGTGTCGCGCGCCAGGTACGAAATGATGCCGACGGCCAGCAGCGCGGAGCCGAAGTAACGCGACTGCATGAGGTTGTGCGGCTCCGTCGGCACGCCGTACATGGCAAGCGACATGGCGGGCACCAGAACGAACCCGATACCGAACAGCATGGCGACGATGCCGGTCACGGTGAAGAACATTTCTCTTTTCATCTGTCTCTCCTCGCCGCGGTGCGCGGCAGCGCGACCATAAGCCTGTCCGGCCAGCTCATCAAGCTGCACTGCAGCGCTGCGAGGATGCAAAGTGGCTCAGCCGTTAACAGAACTTCACCCGGCCGTTACCACAAGCTGTCGGCAGCGGCTACGCTAGAGCCGTTCTAGGGATACGGGCACCCGCCCGCAACCGAGAAGGAGAAACGAAGAAATGAACACAACCTTGAAAGCCACGCTGGCCGCTGCCGCCGTCGTCGTTGCGGGCCACGCCGCTGCGCAAATCACGCTGTATGAAGGCGAGGGGTTCCACGGCCGGTCCATCACCGCCAACGACCGCATGGGCAACCTCGACCGCAGCGGGATGAACGACCGCATCTCGTCCGTCATCGTGCAGCGCGGCCGCTGGATCGTCTGCGAGCACGCGCGCTTCGAAGGCCGCTGCGTCATCCTGCGCCGCGGCGAATACCCGACGCTCCAGCAGTTCGGCCTGAACAACCAGATCTCGTCCGTCGGGCCGGCCGACAACCGCCGCCGCTACAGCTACGAAGAGCTGTCGCCGCCGGTTGTCGCCGTGCAGCCCGCGCAGCCGATGTACGAGTACCGCGTGCGCCCCGGCGAACGCACGTATGACGTGCCCGTGTCGTCCGTTCGCGCCGTCGTCGGCGCGCCGAACCAGCGTTGCTGGGTCGAGCGCCAGCAGATCGCGCAGCCCGCCCAGTCGAACCAGCCGAACGTCGGCGGCGCGATCGTCGGGGGCCTGGTCGGCGGCATCCTCGGCCACCGGGTCGGCGGTGGCTCCGGCAAGGATCTGGCCACGGCCGGCGGCGCGGTCGCCGGCGCGGTGATCGGCTCGAATGTCGCCAACCAGAACGGCGGCGGCAGCGTGGTGTCCACGCAAGACGTGCAGCGCTGCGAGAACGTGGGCAATGCAACGCCGGCGTACTACGACGTGGTGTATGTCTTCCGCGGTGCCGAGCATCACGTGCAGATGCAACAGCCCCCCGGCCGGACGATCCCGGTGAACGAACGCGGCGAGCCGCGGTTGTAAATCGCGTTACGCGGGCGCGCTGGTGGAAGCCGGCGCGTTCGCGCGGTCGCGCGCCGAGTTCAGCAAGCTGACGAGCGCATCGAGTTCCACCGGCTTGGTCAAGTGCGCGTCGAACCCTGCGCCGAGCGTGCGCTTCTTGTCGTCCTGCGTGCCGTAGCCGGTCATCGCGATCGCGAAAATTCTCTCGAGGCCCGGCGTTCCACGCAGGCGCTTGAGCGTTTCGAAGCCGTCCATGTCGGGCATCGCGATGTCGAGCAGCACGACGTTCGGGCGGAAATGCTTCGCGAGTTCCACTGCCCCGGAGCCGGAGTAAGCCGACTCAACCTCGTTGCCCAGCAGGCGCAGGATGGCCGTCGACGTGTCCGCCGAATCGCGGTTGTCGTCGACGACCAGCACGCGGCGGCCCTGGGTGTTGTTCGTCACCGAGGTTTGCGGCGTGGGCCCCGCGCTCTCGACCGCAGGCATGCGCACGGTGAACGTGCTGCCCTGGCCCGGGCCGGGGCTGCGCGCCTCGAGCGTTCCGCCGTGCATCTCGGCCAGCGAGCGCGCCAGAGTCAGGCCGATGCCCAGGCCGCTTTCGGTCGGTGAATCGGCGTGCGCCTGGCGGAACAGCTCGAAGATCGATTCGATGTCGTGCTTCGCGATGCCGCGGCCGTTGTCGGTGACGGCGATCATTGCAAAGGTGCCCGTGAGTTCGGCGGTGATCGCGATCTTGCCGCCGTCGCGCGTGTACTTCGCCGCGTTCACGAGCAGGTTCTGCAGGATCTGCGACATCCGCGTCGGGTCGGCGTTGACGTAGATCGGTTGCGGCGGCAGGTCGACGAACAGCTGGTGATGGCGCGCCTCGATCACGGGCTTGGTGGCCTCGATGCTGCGGCTGATGACCTCGGCGATGCGCACCGTCTCGAGCCGCAACTTCACCTTGCCGGTGGACAGGCGGCCGATATCGAGCAGATCGTCGACCAGCCGCGTGACGTGCGTGAGTTGCCGGTCGATGATGTCGCGGCAGTTGCGCAGGGCAGGCGTGGGGAGCTCCTCGAGCTGCATCACGGTGACCGCATTGCGGATGGGCGCAAGCGGATTGCGCAGCTCGTGGGCGAGCATCGCGAGAAACTCGTTCATGCGCCGGCTGGAGCGCTCCAGTTCCTCGAAACGCCGGCGCTCGGTCATGTCACGCGTGACCTTGGCAAACCCGAGCAGCTTGCCGTCGGCCCCCCGGATCGCACTGACGATCGCGTTGACCCAGAAGACGGTGCCGTCCTTGCGCACGCGCCAGCCTTCGTTCTCGACGCGGCCGAACAGCTTCGCCGCCTCCAGCTCGGCCTGCGGCTTGCCTTCGTCGCGATCCTGCGGCGTGTAGAAGGTCGCAAGCGGCTTGCCGATGATCTCGTGCGACTCGTAGCCGTTGATCGCACGCGCGCCCGAGTTCCAGCTGCGCACGATGCCGTTTTCGTCGAGCATGAAGATCGCGTAGTCGCGCACGTTTTCCACGAGGAGGCGCAGGCGCTCTTCGCTCTCGCGCAGCTGCTGCTCGCGCGCGCGTTGCTCCGTCATGTCGCGCGTGACCTTGGCGAACCCGGTCAGCTTGCCGCCCCTGTCGTAGATCGGCGTGATGGTGACATTGCCCCAGAAGCGGCTGCCGTCCTTGCGCACGCGCCAGCCCTCGTCGACCAGTCGGCCGAACTGCACCGCCCGTCGCAGTTCTTCCTCGGGCCAGCCGCTGGCCACTGCTTCGGGCAGGTAAAAAATCGAAAAGTGCTTGCCGATGATCTCGTCGGCGGCATAGCCCTTCAACTTCTGCGCACCCGTATTCCACGACACGACGTGGCCTTTCGGGTCGAGGATGAAGATGCCGTAATCGACGACGGCCTCGACCAGCAGCTGGAGGCGCGCTTCAAGGGAATCGTCGTTATGCGCGGGCGTTCCTGCCGACGGCACTGTCGAGTTGTTCTGGGGCACCGCGAAATTATGGGCGAGGGCTGGCTCGTCAGAAAGCGTCCCAGGATTTTTGCGGCGTTGTCCTACAAACGAGGGGCGAGCATAGGAAAACGCCTTGCTTCGTTGTAGTACGGACTACGGACGGCGCGCCCCGCGTCGGACGCGCCGCATGCGTTGTTCGTCCGCCTCACATCGGAAGCCGTCCTAGCGCGTCCAGCGCAAAAGCACTACCATCCACAGCTCAGGTTAAGCGCAGACTATTAGCATGTCATTAACCTCAGATTCTGGTGATTGCATGGAAGAAAAAGCGCGACTGACGATCCTGATCGACCCGGCCAAGAAAAAGGCGTTCGAAGAACTGTGCTCTTCGCAAGACGTCACGTCGTCGCAGATGGTTCGGCAACTGATCCGTCAATACCTCGACAAGCACGGCGTGCAGTATTCACCCGGCGACAAGAAGAAAGCGCGCAAGGTGGGCTGAAGCTCATCGGTCCCCCTGCGTAGCGTTCACGCCACGCGACAGCCTCGCAAACCGATTATCATTTGGTTAACATCGAGGCCGCAATGGAGAACAAGACAGCCAGGTTGACGGTACTGATCGATCCCGCGCGCAAGGAGGCTTTCGAAAAGCTCTGCCACGCGCAGGACATGACACCGTCGCAGGTCATGCGCCGCCTGATCCGCGACTACCTTACGGCCCACGGCGTCAAGTACGCCCCAAGCACCGCGAAGAAGAGCGCACGCCGCTAGCGTTCGGCGTACTCTAGCGCCATGGGCAGCTCGCGCGTCATCGCGGCGCGGCGCGCGAACTTCGCGGGCCGTGTCGTGATCCTCGGTTTCGGCAGCGTCGGCCGCGGCGTCCTGCCGCTGCTGGGCGCCGTGCTCGGCGTGCATGCCGAGCGCATCACCATCGTCGCCCCCGACGCGCAGGCCTCCGGGGCCGCTGCCGAGTTCGGCGCGCGGGTGATCCGCCAAGGCATCTTTCCCGGCAACCTGGAGAGCGTCCTCGCACCCTTGCTTGGCCCCGGCGACTTCCTGCTGAACGCGTCGCTGCACGTCTCGAGCCTGGACCTCATTCGCTTCTGCCGCACCCGCGGCGCCTTCTATCTCGATACCTGCACCGAGCCGTGGCTCAACCACTACGACAACGCGCTGCTCACCGTGTCGCAACGCTCGAACTACGCACTGCGCGAAGCTGCGCTCGCATGGGGCCGGGAAAACGGGCCCGGCCCCACCGCGATCCTCACGCAAGGCGCGAACCCGGGCCTCGTCTCGCAATTCGTCAAGCAAGCATTGACAGAAATGGCACAAGGCACCGGCGTGCGGCCTTCCGAAGACTGGGGACGGCTTGCGCAGTCGCTCGGCGTCAAGGTGATCCACATCGCGGAGCGCGACACGCAGACGCCCACCAGGCGCAAGGCCGCCGGCGAATTCGTGAACACGTGGTCCGTCGAGGCGTTCGTCGATGAAGGCCTGCAGCCGGCCGAACTCGGGTGGGGCACGCACGAGAAGGACTTGCCGGATGACGGTGCGCGGCACGCGTCCGGCTGTGACGCGGCGATCTACCTGGAGCGCCCTGGCCTGGCGACGCGCGTTCGCAGCTGGACGCCGCTGCAGGGTTCGTACCACGGTTTCCTCGTCACGCATGCGGAGTCGATCTCGATCGCCGATCACCTCACCGTGCGCGAAGACGGTCGCGTCGTGTATCGCCCGACGGTGAACTACGCATACCACCCTTGCGACGACGCGGTGCTCTCGGTGCACGAGCTCGCGGGGCGCAACTGGAAGCTGCAGGACAAGCAGCGCATCGCGCGCGACGAAATCGCGTCGGGCATCGACGAACTCGGCGTTCTCGTCATGGGCAATCCGCGGGGTGCTTTCTGGTACGGCTCGCGCCTGTCGATCCAGGAAGCGCGCGAGATCGCGCCCTACAACAGCGCCACCAGCATGCAGGTGGTCGCGGGCATCCTCGGCGGGATGGCGTGGGCGCTTCGCAACCCGAAAGCGGGTGTCGTCGAGCCCGACGACATCGACCACGAACTCGTGCTCGATATCGCCCGGCCTTTCCTCGGTGAAGTGACGGGCGTGTGGGGCGACTGGACGCCGCTCAGGGGCCGCAGCGCGCTCTACGACGAGGACAAGGACGCCGCGGACCCCTGGCAGTTCGTCAACTTCAGGGTGGATTGACGCGCGGCGTTGCCGTCAGCGGCGCGGCTCGCCGCTGTCTCGCGACGGCCGTTCGGCATCGGCTGCCATCGCGCGGTCGGCGCGCATCGCGCCTGTCGGCGTCGCCCCGTAGGTCGACCTGGAGGCGGCACGGTCGCCGCTCCACGCACCGGATGATCCAAGTTCTTCCGTGTGCACCGCGACGCCGGCCTCGTAGACCATCTTGCCGCCGAGCCAGCCCGAGACGAGCAGCAAGGCAATCGCGACGATCGAGAGAATGAGCGACGTCCTCGGCGACACCGACGAGTGCACGCGCGTCCAGGCGTTGATCGCGTACAGCGCCACGACCGTGAGGTTGATGGCCATGTGCTTGACGGCCGTGGACTTGATGCCCGTATCGCGTAACGAAAGCAGGTCGATCAGGCCCGGCAATGCGGCGGCCAGGGCGCCGATGATGCCGCCGACCATCGTGTACAGCGCGGCGGCATGCCACGTGTCGGGCGAGTCCGCGCGCATGGCGATGAAATCGGCGACGAGCGAGAAGAGCCACAAGCCGATCGGGATCGTGACCAGCATCGGGTGAATGGGGTGGCCGCCAATTTGTGCAGGAGTACGCATGGTGTCGTTCCTTTCCGGACGAGAGCTCCATGTGAACTCTTTCGCGCGCCCGGCGATGTAGGACGACTGCGTTACCAGCGCGGCAGGACGCGCTCGCCGGGCAGCATCGCGTACGGGTCCTTGTAGCCGGGAACGGCGCGCACACGGTCGAGCCACTTCGCGATGTTCGGGTGCGACAGCGCGAACTCGTAGCCGTGCTCCTCCTTCGGGTACAGCAGGTATGCGCACATCGACATGTCGGCAATGGTGGGCGCATCGCCCACGATGTACGGCTGCTGTGCAAGGTGCTTCTCTGCAATGCCCAGCGCGTTGTCGATGCGGCCCTTCAGCCATTTCTCGACAGTCGGATCCGGCGCCGCAGGGGCGAAGGACTTCATGAATCGCCACGTGGCGAAGTAGCTCGTGAACTTGTGGTTGTCGAAGAACAGCCAGCGCATCACTTCGAAGCGTTCGTCCTCAGTGCGCCCGCCAAACGCGCCGTGCCTTTGCGACAGGAGCAGCAGGATCGCGGCCGATTGCGTGAGCAGCTTGCCGCCGTCGTCCAGCACCGGCGCTTCGCCCATCTCGTTGGTGGCTTCGCGCCAGCCCGGATCGCGCGTCGAACCTTTCGCGAACGCCGTGAAGTCCATGAGCACCGCGTCCCACGGCTGTTCCAGCGCTTCGAGCGCGAACGCCACCTTGAAGCAGTTGCCGGATTGCGCGAAGCAGTGGAGCTTGTACATGGGGCTTCCTCGTCGATTCATTTCTGCCGGATCACGTAGCGCACGAAGTCGTCGGCTTCCGCGAAGCGGTCGTACAGGCGGCGTGCCGTTTCGTTGCTGCTGCGCGTGTGCCAGTACAGCCGCGCCCAGCCCTCGGCACGCATCGCATTGCGCAGCCACTCGATCATCGCGCGGCCGATGCCATGGCCGCGCGCCGACGGTTCCACATAAAGGTCTTCGAGATAGCACACGGGCTGCCCTTCCCAGGTGTTCTCGTGGACGACGCAATTCGCGAAGCCATACACCTTGCCGTCGATCTCCGCCACGACGCACATCACCGCCGAGTCGGGGTCGAGGATGCGCTTCCACGTGCGATTGGTGATCTCGTCGGGAACGCTGGCAGCGTAGAAATCGACATACCCGCGCCACAGCCCGCGCCAGGCGGGTTCATCGGAGGGCAGGGCGGATCGGATCGTCGGCGCAGCCATGCGGCTATTCTGCCGCAGGCAATTGCGCGGCGAGAACCACTGCCGCATGCACGGCCTCGCGCCCGGCGCCGTCGCGGATCTGGTGGCGGCAACTGGTGCCGTCGGCCACGACGATCGCGCCGGGATATCTGCGCACCGCGGGCAGCAGGCTCAATTCGGCCATCTGCATCGAGACGTCGTAGTGATCCGCCTCGTAGCCGAAGCTGCCGGCCATGCCGCAGCAACTGGTCTCGATCAATTCGGGCTCCACGCCCGGAATCATGCGCAGCACCTGCATGATCGGCGTGACCGCACCGAACGCCTTCTGGTGGCAGTGGCCGTGCAGCATCACGCGCTTGTCCAGTGGCGCGAGCTTCGCCTTGAAATCGCCGAGCGCGCCGGACGCTGCCTCGCGTGCGAGCAACTCCTCGAACAACAGGGCGTTGTCCGCGACGCGTTGCGACGGTTCACCCAAACCCATGGCGAGCATTTCGTCGCGCAGCGTGAGCAGGCATGACGGCTCCAGGCCCACGACCGGGATGCCGCGTTCGGCGAACGGCAGCAGCGAGTCCATGACTTCGCGCGCTTTCGCCCGGGCCTCGTCGACCATGCCGCTTGCGAGATAGGTCCGGCCGCAGCACAAGTGTTTGCCGTCGACGCGCAGCTTCGTCGCGACGTGGACCGTGTAGCCGGCCGCCTGCAGCACTTTCACGGCGCAGCGCGCATTGAGCGATTCGAAGTAGCCGTTGAACGTATCGACGAAGAGCACCACCGGCTTCGTCGCACGCAACACTTCTTCGCGTGTGACGGTCACGGGGATGTCGTTGAAGAAGTGTTCGCTGCGCCACCGCGGCAGCTTGCGCCGGGCGGAAAAGCCAACCGCCTTCTCCCCGAGCGCGCGCAAGAGCCCGCTGGCATTGCGCAGGTTCAACAGGCCGGCAAAACGGCTTGCGGTGCGGGCGTATTCCGGAAGGCGGGCGACGAGCTTGTCCTTGAGCGTGTGCCCGTGCTTCGCCTTGTAGTGGTGGAGGAACTCGACCTTCATGCGCGCCATGTCGACGCCGGTGGGGCAATCGCGCTTGCAGCCTTTGCAACTGACGCACAGGTCCAGGGCCGCGCGCACTTCCTCGCTCGCGATTCCTTCGGGGCCGAGCTGCCCCGACAAGGCAAGCCGCAGCGTGTTCGCACGGCCGCGAGTCAGGTGCTCCTCGTCGCGCGTGACGCGGTAGCTCGGGCACATCGTGCCCGCATCGAACTTGCGGCAGTGCCCGTTGTTGTTGCACATCTCGACCGCCTTCGCGTAGCCGCGTGCGGGGTCGTCGCCGCTGCCGGGCGGCGTGACGCGTTCGGTTGCTGCATCGTTCTGCACGTCCCACGCGCTCCAGTCCAGCGCGGGCTTCAGCGGAATCACGCGATACGACGGCGGGTAACGCATCAGCCGCGTGTCGTCCATCTTCGGCGGGTCGATGATGCGATTGGGCGCCAGCAGCCCGTCGGGGTCGAACATCTGCTTGATCTGGCGGAACGCCTCGTCGATCTTCGGGCCGAACTGCCACTGGATCCACTCGCCGCGGCACAGCCCGTCACCGTGTTCGCCGCTGTACGCACCCTTGTACTTGCGCACGAGCACCGACGCTTCCTCGGCGATCTCGCGCATCTTGCGCGCGCCCCCCGCTCGCATGTCGAGGATCGGCCGCACGTGCAATGTGCCCACCGACGCGTGCGCGTACCAGGTGCCGCGCGTGCCGTGGCGGCGGAACACCTGCGTGAGCTCGTCGGTGTATTCCGCAAGATGCTCCAGGGGCACCGCGCAATCCTCGATGAAGCTGACCGGCTTGCCGTCGCCCTTCAGGCTCATCATGATGTTCAGGCCGGCCTTGCGCACTTCCCACAACGCTTTCTGCGGCGTTTCTTCTTCCATGCGCACCACGCACTTCGGCATGCCGAGGTCGCCCATCAGCTGCACGAGTTCGTCGAGCTTGCGCACCAGCGCCGCCTTCTGCGGGCCGGAGAATTCCACCAGCAGCACCGCATCGGGTTTGCCGATGACGGCAGTCTTGATCACCGGCGCGAACGCCGGGTTGGCCATCGACAGCTCGATCATCGTCCGATCGACAAGCTCCACCGCGGTGAGCGACCCGTCGCTACCGAGCTTGACGATGTGCTGCGCGCTGTCCATTGCCTTGTAGAAGCTCGGGAAGTTCACCACGCCGAGCACCTTGGCCTTCGGCAATTCGGCCAGTTGCAGCTTGATCGACCTGGTGAGCGCCAGCGTGCCTTCGCTGCCCACGAGCAGGTGCGCCAGGTTGACCGAGCCGTCGCTCGTGTACGCACGCTCGTTCTGGTTGCGGAAGATGTCCAGGTTGTAGCCCGCAACGCGCCGCAGCACCTTCGGCCAATTCGCGTCGATCTCCGGCGCGAGCGCATGCGCCAATGCCTTCACCTGCTCGCCGGCTTCGCGTGCGAATCCCGTGCAGTCCTCGAAGTTCGCGAAGCGATGCAGTTCGCCATCGGCCGTCCATGCGTCGATGCCGAGAACGTTGTGCACCATGTTGCCGTAAGCGATGCTGCGGCTGCCGCACGAGTTGTTGCCCGCCATGCCGCCGAGCGTGGCCTGCGCGCTCGTCGATACGTCGACGGGGTACCAGAGCCCGAGCTTCTTCAGCGCGAGATTGAGGTGGTCGAGCACCATGCCGGGCTGCACTTCGGCCGTGCGCGACTCGAGGTCGAATTTCTCGATGCTGCGCAGGTGCTTCGAATGGTCGATGACGAGGCCCGCGCCCACTGTCTGGCCGCATTGGCTGGTGCCGGCGCCCCGTGCGACGATCGGCACCTTCAGGTCGCGGCAGATGTCGATCGCGGTCTTGACGTCTTCGTGCGACGTCGGCACGAAGACGCCGACGGGCATCACCTGGTAGATCGAAGCGTCGGTCGCGTATCGGCCGCGTTCGGCGGCAGAGAAAAGCACCTCGCCCTTCGTTTCCTTGGCCAGCCGGTGCGCGAGCGCTCCCGCGACTTCGTTCGTCGCTTTCGCAACGGCGTCGTAGGTGAGGGGCACGCGGGCGTTCATCGCGTCGCCTTCTTCTTCGGGCCGGGCGGCTTCTGCAAGAGCTGCAGCACGACGTCGAGCTTGTTCCTCAGGTGCGCAGACAGGACGGCCCGCATGGCCTTCGCATCGCGCTTCGCGAGCGCATCGATCATCTGTTCGTGTTCCTTCACGGCCGTCTTCCATTTCTCCTCGTCCTGGTTGGAGCGGAAGCGCAAGGCGTGCAGGCGCGCATTGACCCGGTCATACGTGGCCGAAAGCACCGGGTTCTTCGCCGCGGCGTTGATGCCGCGGTGGATCTGCGCGTTGATGCGGTAGTAAGCGGGCAGGTCGCGCCGCGTCCACGCCGCCAGCATCTCGAAGTGCAAGGCGCGCAGCTCGGCCAGTTCCTTGTCGGTGATGCGTTGCGCCGCGAGTTCGCCCGACAGCGCTTCGAGCCCGCCCATCACTTCGAATGTGTGGCGCACGTCGTCTTCACCGAGCGAAACCGCAATCGCGCCGCGGTTGGGCAGCAGCTCGACCAGGCCTTCGGCCGCGAGCATCTTGATGGCTTCGCGCAAGGGCGTGCGCGAGACATCGAGCACTTCGCACAACTCGCGCTCGTTGAGCTTCGCGCCAGGCGCGATGCGCCCTTCCACCAGCATTTCGCGCAGCCGGTGCGCGACCTGCTCATGCAGGTTGGCGCGCGGGATCGCGATGATTTCTGCAGACATGGGTCGATTTTGTATTCAAAAGTGGGCTGGGTCAAACCCTTACTCTAGAGTGACGCCGGGTTGACACGCATATTTTGTATGCAAAAATGGCGCATTCCGAAAGCCGCCATGGTCACGCTCGACTACCACCCCACCGGACGCCACTTCCTTGCCATTCCCGGCCCGTCGCCGGTGCCCGATCGCATCCTGCGCGCGATGAGCCTGCCGACGATCGACCATCGCGGCCCCGAGTTCGCGGAGCTGGGCCTGCGCGTCCTGCGCGGCATGCAGAAGATCTTCCAGACGAAGCAACCCGTCGTCATCTACCCGGCGTCGGGCACCGGTGCGTGGGAAGCGGCGCTTGCCAACACGCTGAGCCCGGGCGATGCCGTCCTCATGTTCGAGACCGGCCACTTCGCGGCGCTGTGGAACAAGCTCGCGCTGAGGCTGCAGCTGAAGCCCGAGTTCATCGGCCTGCCGGGCGCTGACGGGTGGCGCCGCGGTGTGCAGGCGCAAATGATCGAAGAGCGCCTCAAGCGCGACGCGAACCACGAGATCAAGGCCGTTTGCGTCGTCCACAACGAGACGTCGACCGGCGCCACGAGCGACATCCTCGCGGTGCGCCGCGCTATCGACGCCGCCAGGCATCCTGCGCTGCTCCTGGTCGACACGATCTCGGGCCTGGGTTGCGCGGACTATCGCCACGACGAATGGGGCGTGGACGTATCGATCAGCGGATCGCAAAAGGGCCTGATGCTGCCGCCGGGCATCAGCTTCAACGCCGTGTCGCCGAAGGCGACCGAGGCGAGCAAGCAGGCGAAGCTTCCGAAGTCCTTCTGGGCGTGGGACGAGATGATCGAGATGAACAAGTCGGGCTACTTCCCGTACACGCCCAACACGAACCTGCTCTATGGCCTTGCCGAGGCGTGCGACATGCTCCTCGACCCGCGGCACGGCGCGCTGCCCGCGGTGTTCGCGCGGCACCAGCGCTGGGGCGAGGGCGTGCGCAGCGCCGTCAAGGCGTGGGGCCTCGAGATCCAGTGCGCGGACCCGGCCGTGTATTCACCGGTGCTGACCGGCGTGATGACGCCCGAAGGCGTCGATGCCGATGCGGTGCGCCGCCTGATCTACGAACGCTTCGACTGTTCGCTCGGCATGGGCCTGGGCAAGGTCAAGGGCAAGATGTTCCGCATCGGCCACCTCGGCGATTGCAACGACCTCACGTTGATGGCTGCGCTCTCGGGTTGCGAGATGGGCCTGAAGCTTTCGGGCGTGAAGCTTGCAGGCTCGGGCGTGCAGGCGGCGATGGATTTCTTCGCGTCGCATCCCGCGCCGCAGCTATTGAAAAAAGCAGCTTGAACATTTGCAGGACCCAAGGAGACAACATGAAACGCAGGACATTCACGATCGCCACCGCAGCCACGTTGGCCGCCCCGATGCTGCGCGCGCAGGCGCTGCCGGCCGGCCCCATCCGCATCATCGTGGGCTTCTCGCCCGGCGGCGGCACCGACATCCTCGCGCGCATCATGGCGCAGAAGCTGCAGGACATCTGGAAGACGACCGTGATCGTCGAGAACAAGGCGGGCGCCACGGGCACCATCGCCGCCGACTACGTCGCGCACGCCGCGCCGGATGGCAACACGCTGCTGATGGCGCACATCAACAGCCAGGCGATCACCCCGAACCTGCTCAAGCTGAACTACAACGCCGAGACCGACTTCTCGCCGATCATGCTGGTGGGCGTCACGCCCAACCTGCTGATCTGCAACCACGACCAGCCCGCGAAGACGGTGAAGGACATCGTCGCGCTGTGCAAGGCGCAGCCGGGCAAGATCAGTTTCGGCTCCGCCGGGACCGGTTCCGCGCAGCACCTGGCCTTCGAGATGTTCAAGCTGCAAGCGGGCATCCAGGCGATCCACGTGCCGTACAAGGGCTCCGGCCCGATGCTCACCGACCTGATCGGCGGGACGGTCAACTACAGCTTCGACACCATGGCCGCGTCGACGCCCCACGTGAAAAGCGGCAAGCTCATCGCCATTGCGCAAACGCGCGAGAAGCGTTCGAAGGCGCACCCGACCGTGCCGACGATGGCCGAATCCGGTTTCCCCGGCTTCGAGGCGACGACGTGGTACGGCCTCGCGGGCCCCGCGAAGATGTCGCCGGCCCTCATCAAGCGCATGAACGAAGACATGAACAAGGTCGTGCAGATGCCCGACGTCGCCGAGAAGTTCGAGGGCGCGGGCGCCGAGGACGCGGGCGGTTCGCCCGAGAAGTTCGCGCAATTCATCGCCGTCGAGCAAAAGAAGTGGGCCAAGATCTGCAAGGACGCGAACGTGAAAGCGGACGCGTGACCCCACTTCCGCTGGAAGGGGTTCGCGTTCTCGACATCAGCCAGGTCATGGCCGGCCCGTATGCGGCCATGCTGCTTGGCGATCTTGGCGCGGACGTGATCAAGATCGAGCCGCCGGGTTCGGGCGACCAGACCCGCGGCTCCATGGGCTTCAAGATGAAGGGACCCGACTCGATGGGGTTCCTCAACATGAACCGCAACAAGCGCAGCATCGCGGTCAACCTGAAGACCGGTGCGGGTTGCGAGCTGGTGAAGAAGCTCGCGAAAGATGCGGACATCCTGATCGAGAACTACCGGCCGGGCGCGATGAAGCGCCTGGGGCTCGGCTACGACGTGCTCAAGGACCTCAACCCGCGCCTCGTGTACACGAGCATCTCGGGCTTCGGGCAGGAAGGGCCGTGGGCCGATCGCCCCGGCTTCGACTTGATGGCGCAGGCGATGTCCGGCGTGATGAGCGTGACCGGCTATCCGGATTCGCCGCCCGTGAAGTGCGGCGTGCCCGTGGCCGACATCGGCTGCGCGCTGTTCGCGATCTACGCGACGCTTGCCGCGTACATCGGCACGAAGAACAGCGGCCAAGGGCAGTATGTCGATGCGTCTCTGTTCGACACCGCGCTGGCATTTTCGGTCTGGGACATCTGCGACTACTGGGGCACCGGCAAGCCGCCGCAGCCGCTGGGCACATCGAACAAGATGACCGCGCCGTACCAGGCAATGGCTTCTTCGGATGGCTACTTCGTGATGGGCGCGAACAACCAGAAGCTCTGGGAGAAGCTGTGCCGGTTGATGGGCCGCGAGGAGCTGCTGGCGGACCCGCGCTTCTCGACGATCTCGCTGCGGCTGAACAACCGGCCCGCGCTCGAAGCCGAACTCGAAAAGACTTTCCGCACGCAAACGAAAGACCATTGGGTCGGCACGCTGCTCGAAGCGGGCATTCCCGCGGGGCCGATCCTGTCGTATCCCGAGGCATTCGACAGCGACCACGCGAAGGCACGGCGGATGAAGATGCCGATCGAGCATCCGATCGAAGGCGAAGTGCCCAACATCGGCTTCGCCGTGAAGCTCTCGGGCACGCCGCAGCAGGTGCGCCGCCACCCGCCGCTGCTCGGTGAACACACGGCCGAAGTGCTGGCGGAATTGGGCGTCACCGAGGCGGAGCGCGAGTCGATGGAAGAACAGGGCGCGTTCTCGCCATGAGCGACGGCGCCGTCCGCCTGTACATCGACGGTGCAATCGCGCACGTGACCTTCGATCGCCCCGACGCGCGCAATGCGATGACCTGGGCGATGTATTCGCAGCTGGCCGCGATTTGCGATGACCTCACTGCGCGCGGCGACATCCGGTGTGCCGTGTTTCGTGGCGCCGGCGGCGAAGCATTCGTTGCGGGCACCGATATCGAACAGTTCCGCGCGTTCCAGTCCGGGGACGATGGACTCGCCTACGAAAAGCAGATCGACAGCGGCATCTCGAAGATCGAATGCCTGCCGATGCCCACGCTTGCCGTGATCGAGGGATGGTGCGTCGGTGGCGGTATCGTGATTGCCACGGCCTGCGACATCCGCATCGGGACGCCTTCCGCAAAATTCGGCGTGCCCATCGCACGCACGCTGGGCAATTGCCTTTCCATTGCGAACATCGCGCGGCTCGTGGCCGTGTGGGGCAAGCCGCGAGTGCAACGCATGCTGCTCGCGGCCGAGATCCTCGATGCGAATGAAGCCCAGTCGTGCGGCTATCTCGCCGAAGTGATCAAGTCCGATATCGGCATCGCTGCCGCGGAGCGGGCGCACAAGCTCGCCGCTCTGGCGCCGGTGACGCAAGCAGTGAGCAAGGAGGCCCTGCGCCGCCTGACGGTTCGCGACCTGCCCAACGCCGAAGACCTGATCCGCCGCGCCTACGCCAGCGAGGATTTCCGCGAAGGCGTCACTGCGTTCGCCGGGAAGCGGCCTGCGCACTGGCACGGTCGCTGATCACCAGCGCGATCCCGCCGAGGATCGCCAGCGAAGCGAGCACCAGACGCAACGTCACCGCTTCGCCCATGAAAGCGATGCCGCCGAGCGCTGCGATGACCGGCACGCTGAGCTGCACGGTCGCCGCGCTCGTTGCCTTCAACGAAGGCAGCACCGAGTACCAGATCGCATAACCGATGCCCGATGTGATCGCGCCCGAAGCGACGGCATAGAGCAGGCCGTCCGCATCCGGTCGGGCCTCGGCCAGGGTCGCAGCAGTGAGGACGAGTGCGAAGGGCACGGCGCGCGCGAAATTTCCGGCGGTCACGCGGACAGGGTTGCCGGCGCCCCGTCCCCGCATCGAGTACACGCCCCACGCGATTCCCGACGCGGTCATCAGCAGCGACCCGCCCAGTGGCGGCGCCGCAAGTCCCGGCAGCACGAGCCCGACCAGTCCCGCCAGGGC
This sequence comes from Ramlibacter sp., assembly GCA_035526975.1. GTDB lineage: Bacteria > Pseudomonadota > Gammaproteobacteria > Burkholderiales > Burkholderiaceae_C > Ramlibacter. The sequence goes on along the minus strand of DATLBJ010000228.1, from coordinate 12,136 downwards.
AAGCACGAGGCCGGCGAGCTGCATGGGTCTGAGGCCGGAGCCGCTGCGCAGGTCCCACAGGATCATGGTCGCCTGCACCGACCCGAAAAGGATCAGCGCTCCCGTGCCGGCCGTGAGGGAGTGGTACGCGAAGGAAAAAGCCGCCGCATAGGCGAACAGTGCCGCTGCCGAAACCCAGTTGCCGTTGGGCGAGCGTTCGCGGCCCGCACGCGCGGCCAGCAAGACCAGGACGGCGGCCCCGGAGACGAGGCGAGCGGTGGTAAAGGTCGCCGCATCGATCGATGTACGGCTGAGCGCGAGACGGCAAAGCCATGAATTCGCAGCGAACGCGATCATCGTGATCGCAGTGAGCGCGGCAAGGCGGGTTCGCGTCATGTCGGAGTGTTTGTAGCACAGCGGTGCGGCCATGGCTGACATTGGCTGGGGCCGTTCTCCGATCATCCGCGCGGTCATCCGCAGGCATAAACACGGGCATGACCCATCCAGCGAACCCCATTGACCTTTCGACCTCGGTTGCGGGAGAAGAGGATCCCGGCGCGTCGATGACACCGGGTGACGAAGCGCCGGCCGGCACGCCCGGAACAGGCGACAAGATCTGCCCCGATTGCGGCGGCAGCGGCGCCGTTGCCGGCCGCACCTGCCCGACCTGCCAAGGCAAGGGAACCGTGACGGTGGGCATTGGGGGCGCGTGAATGCACTGAAGCTGCAGACTCGCTGCGGTACGCTGGAATACGTCGTCTCCGGCGCCGGGCGGCCGGCGATCGTCCTGTTCAATGGCGCGGGCATGACGCTCGCCGGTTGGCGTGCGCTGTATCCGCGCATCGAACAATTCGGGGCCGTCGTCGCGTGGAACCGCTTCGGCATCGAAGGCAGCGATGCGCCCGATCGCATCCAGAGCGGCGCCGTGGTGATTGCGTCGGTGCGCGAGCTGTTGCACTACGCCGGCATCGAGCCGCCCTATGTCCTGGTGGGTCACTCGCTCGGCGGGCTCTATGCGAACCTGTTCGCCCGCCTGCATCCCGATGAGGTGGGCGGCGTGCTGATGCTCGAAGCGACGCACCCGCGCGACCATGAAGTGCTGCAGATGGACGAAACGCATCTCGTGCGCGCGCTGCGCAAGGTGCTCGCGCTGCCCGACTGGCTGTTCCGCGAGAACCTGCATTCGGAAGTGGAAGCGGTGGGGCACGTCGTCATCGAAGTGGATTCCGCCGGGGATTTTCCCGACGTGCCGGTCACCGTGATCACGGGCGGAATGCTGCCGCCGAAATGGATCATGGACGAGGCGGCGCTCGAAGCGCGCCTTTCGCACCAGCACGCGCTGGCGCATTTGTCGAAGCAAGGCGAGCACGTGATCGCTGCGCGCAGCGGTCACTTCCCGCAGTTGACCGAACCCGATGTCGTGCTGGAAGCGCTCGCGCGGCTCGTCAAGCGCTCACGCCGAGCGATTTCAACTTCTCTCGTCCAGCCGCAGTGACACGCACCACGCGGCTGTGCTTTTGCCGCTCGATCCACTTCGACGCGCGGAAGTGGTCCGCAATCGCGGCGCCGAGCGCGCCGCCGAGGTGATCCTGCCGTTCGGACCAATCGAGGCATCGGCAAGCGAACTGGCGGCGCTTCGAGCGCGCTGAATCGAGATCGACGCCCAACGAGGAAAGGGCCTTCTCGCCCTTGCCGGTCACGAGCAGCTCCTTCGCATCGCGCGACTGGCCTGCGATCCAGCCCTTCTTCATCATCGATGCGAGCAGGCCGGTACCCAGGCCGCCCGCGAGGTGGTCGTAGCAATAGCGGGCGGCGCGGATGGGCTCGTGCACCTCGCGAGCGACCGGCTTGCGCGGCGCGATGCGCATCAGCGATTCGACCAGTTGCGCGACGTCGTCCGTGGCGAAGCGGAAGTACTTGTGCCGGCCTTGCGAGGTGGCCGTGACGAGCGCGTCGTCCTGCAGGCGCTTCAGGTGCGACGTGGCGGTGCCCGGCTCGACGCCCGCACCGAGGGCGAGCTCCTTGGCCGTGAGCGCACGGCCTTCCATCAGCAGGGAGAGCATGCGGATGCGCGTGGCGTCGCCGATCGTCCCCGCCACGCGCGCCAGGTCGGGTTGTGCATCCATCGTTCGATCATAAGCAAACTGTTGATGCTCGACAAACCCCGGCCCCGCGAACAAACTCCCAACCCATGATCACCTGTTTCATCCGCTACGAACTCGATCCCTTCCAGCGCGAGGCCTTCCGGCGCTATGCCGTCGCTTGGGCGGGCATCATCCCGCGCCTGGGTGGCCAGCTCGTCGGCTACTTCCTTCCGAGCGAAGGCACGAACTATGAAGCGTGGGGCCTGATCGCTTTTCCGGGGCTTGCGGAATACGAGGCCTATCGCGCACGATTGCGGCGCGACCCCGAGGCCATGGCCAATTTCGAACTTGCCCGCGTCCAAAGATTCATCCTGCGCGAGGAGAGGCGTTTTTGCGAAGTGGTGCCCGAGGCGTTCCAGCAAGCCGCAATGGAGGTGTCGCCATGATTGCCGTGATCTTCGAAGTAAAGCCCCATGCCGTGCACAAGGCCGGCTACCTCGATTGGGCGACCCAATTGAAGGAAGAGCTCGTGAAGATGGACGGCTTCATTTCGATCGAGCGCTTCCAGAGCCTCACCGATCCCGACAAGATCCTGTCCCTTCAGTTCTGGCGCGATGACTCGTGCCTGGAGGCATGGCGCAACCTCGAGTCGCACCGCGCGGCGCAGAGTGCCGGGCGCAAGACGATGTTCAGCGAATACCGCTTGAAGATCGCCGAAGTCATCCGCGACTACGGCCTCGATGATCGCGAGCAAGCGCCTGCCGATTCACGCGAGAGGCACGGGTAGGAACAAATCTGCTGTCGAGCAAGCGGGTGCTAGAGTGGGAGCATGCCAGTCTCCCAACTCTCCGTGCCCCGCAACACGAGCTTCGCCTCATTCCTTCGGGAGAACGCCGAGGAAATCCTGCGCGGGTGGGATGAGTTTGCCGGGACGGTCGAACACCAGGGGATCGAACTCGACCTGAAAGGTCTGCGCGATCACGCCGCCCAGATCCTGGAGACGATTGCCGCGGACATGGACCAGCCGCAGAGCGCATCCGAGCAGGTCGCCAAGTCACGGGGAGAAGTCCATGCCAACGCCGGCGCGGCCGACACCGCGGCGGAAACGCATGCCGACACCCGGATCGACGCGGGGTTCGCCATCGGCGCGATGATCACCGAGTACCGTGCCCTCAGGGCCAGCGTGCTGCGGCTCTGGTCGCAAAGGACGCAACGGGCGGACGTGGAAGACATCGAGCAGATCACGCGGTTCAACGAAGCGATCGACCAGGCCATTGCCGAGTCGGTGTCGCGCTATACGACGCAGACGAAGAGGGCGAGCGATCTTTTCATCGGTGTGCTCGGTCACGACATTCGCAATCCCCTCGGCACGATCATGATGGCCACCGAGTACCTCGTCCGCTCCGGAAAGCTGGAAGAGAGCGCTGCCAGGCCCATCCGCCAGAGCGTCGAGCGCATCCGAGTCCTCTCCGAACAGGTGGTGGACGTCACGCGTGGCCAGACGGGCAGGGCGATGCCGATCCGGCGCAGCGCGCTCGACCTCGCCGACGTGGCGGCGGACATCGTCATCGAGACACGCATCCACCATCCGGATGCGAACCTCGAGCTCCAGATCGACGACGGTTCCTTCACCGGCCAGTGGGACGTCGGCCGCATGGGGCAGCTGTTCTCCAACCTTCTCGCCAACGCGGTGCAATACGGGACGCGCGGCGAGCCCATCGTCCTTCATTTGAGCCGCTCAGGCGACACGGTGAAGGCGGAGGTTTCGAATCGCGGTGATGTCATTCCCCGGGACGACCGGCGCAGGATCTTCGATGCGCTTTCGAGAGGCACGTCCCACAACGACGAGGCGCGCAGGAGCGAGGGCCTCGGCCTGGGCCTCTACATCTGCAAGGAAATCGTCGTCGCGCACGGCGGCTCGATCAACGTCGAGTCGGATGCGATCCAGGGCACGCGATTCATCGTCACCCTTCCGGTGTCGGCCCCGGCCTGATCCGGGACAATCAGTGCCGGCCTACGCCACCGGCGTCAACCGCTGCGCGAGCGCCTGCCCGCCACCGAAACTCGTCTGCCGCGACTGCGGTTCCGGACCGCCGGGCGTCACACGAACGGCGCAGTACTTGAACTCCGGAATCTTCGCGAACGGATCCAGCGCGGCATTGGTCAGCTTGTTCGCGGCGGCTTCGTAGTAGCAGAAGGCCACGAACACGCTGCCACGAGGCGAGCTGTCGTCCGCACGTGCATAAAGGCTCACGGTGCCGCGGCGCGATTCGATCGTCACCACGTCACCCGGCTTGATCCGCATCGCTTCAATGTCGAGCGGATGGACGAGCGCGACGGGATCGGGCTCGATCGCATCGAGCATGCTCGCGCGGCGCGTCATGCTTCCGGTGTGCCAGTGCTCGAGCTGGCGGCCGGTGATCAGCACCATCGGGTACTCGGCGTCCGGTCGCTCATCCGCGGGGATGATGTCCGCCGGCACAAACTTGCCGCGGCCGTCGGGGCGCGGGAAGTCCTCGACGAACACGACGGACTGGCCTTCATCGCCTTCGTGCTTGCACGGGTAGGTGACCGAGTGCTCGTTCTCGAGGCGGCCCCACGTGATGCCGCCGATGCTGGGCATCGTGCTGCGCATCTCGTCGAACACTTCGGACACGTGCTGGTAGTTCCACGGCACGCCGAGCTTGTTGGCGATCTGCTGGATGATCCACAGGTCCTGTCGCGCGTCGCCGGGCGGGTCGATGGCCTGGCGGCCGAGCTGCACCATGCGATCCGTATTGGTGAACGTGCCCGTCTTCTCGGGGAATGCACTCGCCGGAAGGATCACGTCGGCAAGGTAGGCGGTCTCGGTGAAGAAGATGTCCTGCACGACGAGATGCTCGAGCGCCGCAAGCGATTCGCGCGCGTGGTTCACGTCCGGGTCGGACATCGCGGGGTTCTCGCCCATGACGTACATGCCCTTGACGCTGCCGGCCTTGATCGCGTGCATCACCTCGACGACTGTCAGGCCCGGAGTCGGGTCGAGCGTGCCCGGCGCCATCTTCCACGCCTTCTCGAAGCGCTCCCTGACGCCCGGTGCATCGACGCGCTGGTAGTCGGGATACATCATCGGGATCAGGCCGGCGTCGGATGCGCCTTGCACGTTGTTCTGGCCGCGCAGCGGATGCAGGCCGGTGCCGGGGCGGCCAATCTGGCCTGTCATCAGAGCGAGTGCGATGAGGCACCGCGCGTTGTCCGTGCCGTGGATGTGCTGCGACACGCCCATGCCCCACAGGATCATGGAGGCCTTCGACGTCGCATACAGGCGCGCCACGTAGCGCAGCGTTTCGGCATCGACGCCGCAGACCGGCGCCATCAGTTCCGGGCTGTAGCCCTCGACGTTCTTCTTCAGCTCGTCGTAGCCGATGGTGCGGCTGGCGATGAACGCTTCGTCGACCAGGCCTTCGTGCACGATCACATGCATGATCGCGTTGAGCATCGCGACGTCGCTGTCCGGCTTGAATTGCAGGTAGCGGTGCGCATGGCGTGCGAGCTCCGACTTGCGCGGATCCATGAGGACCAGCTTCGTGCCGTTCTTCACCGCATTCTTGATCCACGTCGCGGCTACGGGGTGATTCACCGTGGGGTTCGCGCCGATCACGACGACCACTTCGGCCTTCGCCACGTCCATCACCGGGTTCGACACCGCGCCGGAGCCGATGCCTTCGAGCAGCGCGACGACGGACGACGCGTGGCACAAGCGCGTGCAGTGGTCGACGTTGTTGCTGCCGAAGCCAATGCGCACGAGCTTCTGGAAAAGATACGCCTCTTCGTTGCTGCCCTTCGCCGAACCGAAACCGGCAAGCGACTTCGGGCCGTGCTGGTCACGCAACTGCCGCAGCTTGCCGCCGGCGAGCTCGAGCGCCTCTTCCCACGATGCTTCGCGGAAGTAGTCCATCACGCGCTCGGGGTCCATCTCGGCGTGCGCATCCTTCGGGGCACCGGCCTTGCGAATCAGCGGCTGGGTCAGGCGCTGCGGGTGGTGCGCGTAGTCGAAGCCGTAGCGGCCCTTGACGCACAGGCGCGAATGGTTGGCGGGCCCGTCTCGGCCTTCGACCCACAGGATCTTGTTGTCCTTGACGTTGTACGTGAGCTGGCAGCCGACGCCGCAGAACGGGCACACCGATTCGACTTGCTTGTCGGGCACGTTCAGCGCAACGTCGCGAGCGGGCATGAGCGCACCCGTCGGGCACGCTTGCACGCATTCGCCGCAAGCCACGCACGTGGACACACCCATCGGGTCGTCCATGTCGAACACGATCTTTTCGCGCTCGCCCCGGAAGGCCAGGCCGATCACGTCGTTGACCTGCTCTTCGCGGCAGGCGCGCAGGCAGCGCGTGCACTGGATGCACGCATCGAGGTTCACGGCAATCGCCGGATGCGTGAAGTCGGGCGCGACCTGCCCGCGCGATTCGAAGCGCGGCTTGCGCACTTCGAGCTTCGCGGCCCATTGGTCCAGCTCGTTGTCCCGCGTGTATTCGCGCTCCGGCATATCGGCCAGCAGCAGCTCGAGCACCATCTTCTGCGACGCGACCGCGCGCTCGCTGTGGGTGGCGACTTCCATGCCGTTGGCCGGGTTGCGGCAGCAGCTCGGGGCCAGCACGCGCTCGCCCTTGATCTCCACCATGCAGGAGCGGCAATTGCCGACGGCATCGAGACCGGGTTTGTAGCAAAGGCGGGGGATCTCCACGCCCATCTCGTCCGCGATCTCGATGATCGTGCGGTTCGCGGGCGCGGTGACTTCCTGACCGTTGATCTTGAACGTGACCGTCGGCGCTCCGATCTGCGCGAGCTCGGCACGCGATACTGCATTCATCGTTGTTCTCCCAATTCGTGCGGGAAGTACTTCACCACGCAGTCCACCGGATTGGGCGCGGCCTGGCCCAGCCCGCAGATCGACGCATCGCGCATCACCTGCGACAGCTCCGCGAGCAGCGGCTGGTCCCATATGGGTTTTTCGATCAGTGCGAGCGTCTTCGCGGTGCCGGCGCGGCACGGCGTGCATTGCCCGCACGACTCGTCCCGGAAGAAGCGCATCAGGTTGCGCGCCGCATCCGTTGCCGTGTCCTTGTCGGACAGCACGACGATCGCCGCGGACCCGATGAAGCAGCCGTAAGGTTGCAGCGTGTCGAAGTCCAGCGGAATGTCGTTCATGGCCGCGGGCAGGATGCCACCCGATGCGCCACCCGGCAGGTAGGCGTAGAACTTGTGCCCGTCGAGCATGCCGCCGCAGTGTTCGTCGATCAGTTCCTGGATCGTCACGCCGGCTGGGGCGACCTTCACGCCCGGATATTTGACTCGGCCCGACACCGAGAACGAACGCAATCCCTTGCGGCCGTTCGCGCCTTGCGATGCGAACCAGTCCGCGCCGCGCTCGAGCAGGTCACGCACCCAGTACAGCGTCTCCATGTTGTGTTCGAGCGTGGGGCGCCCGAACAGCCCGACCTGCGCCACATACGGCGGGCGCAGCCGCGGCATGCCGCGCTTGCCTTCGATCGACTCGATCATGGCGGACTCTTCGCCGCAGATGTACGCACCGGCGCCACGGCGCAGCTCGATGCGCGGCAGCCCCTTCGACGGGGGATCCGCCTGCAGCCGGTCGAGCTCCTGCTGCAGCAGCGTGCGGCAGCCGTGGTACTCGTCGCGCAGGTAGATGTAGATCGCGTCGATGCCCACCGCCCAAGCGGCGATCAGCATGCCTTCGAGGAATCGATGCGGGTCGCGCTCGAGGTACACGCGGTCCTTGAACGTGCCGGGCTCGCCTTCGTCGATGTTCACGGCCATCAGCCGCGGCGCGGGTTCACTGCGCACGATCTTCCACTTGCGCCCGGCCGGGAAGCCCGCACCGCCGAGGCCGCGGAGGCCCGAGGACTCCATCGTGGCGATCACGTCGTCGACGCTGCGCTTGCCCGACAGGCATGCCTCCAGCGTCTTGTAGCCGCCCGATGCGCGGTATTGCGACAGGCCGACATAGCCTTCGGGCTCGTGCTTCGTCGCGCCTTGCTTCACGCAGGTGGCCACCTTGTCCACTGTCGCGCATGCCACCGGGTTCTGGCCAACGGCCACGGCGGGCGCCTGTTCGCAGCGGCCGATGCACGGCGCCGGGATCACCCTCACGTTCGCACCGAGCAGGGCGGGCAGCCTGGCGAGCAGCTTCTGCGCACCGGCCATCTCGCAGGACAATCCGTCGCACACGCGAACGGTGAGTGCGGCCGGATCGGCATCGCCTTCCTTGACGATGTCGAAGTGGTGATAGAACGACGCGACCTCGAACACCTCGCTTTGCGCCATGCGCATCTCTTCCGCCAGGGCGGACAGGTGCGCCGAGGACAAGCGTTTGTAGCGATCCTGGATGCGGTGCAGGTGCTCGATGAGGAGGTCACGGCGACGCGGCTCGTCGCCGAGCAGTTCACGGATTTCCGTGACTGCGACGGCGTCGGGGCGGCGGCCCTTGGGGCCGCGCCGCTTGCGGTCGCGCATCTCCTCCCGCGAGAGGGCAATGGGGATGATGCGTGATTGCACTTCGTTTTACTTCGGAAGCAACCCGGCAGCGCGGGCCCATTGGTACTTCGCGCCGAGGATCTCGACGGGGATTTCGGTCGAGTACGCATACGCGGGGATGCCGTTCTCGTACAGGTACTGCGCGGCCTCTTCGACCTCCACGTCGCCGGCGAGTGAAGCAACCACGGGCTTGACCTTGCCCTTTTCCTTCATCTCGTTGACGATTTGCACCATGTTCTTCGCGAACACCATCGGCGGCGTGACGATCGTGTGCCAGTAGCCGAGGATCAGCGCGTGGATGCGGTCGTCTTCGAGGCCCAGGCGCACGGTATTCACGTAGGTGATGGGCGGCTCGCCGCCGGTGATGTCGACCGGGTTGCCGGCCGCGCCGAATGGCGGGATGAACTTGCGGAAAGCCGCGTCGAGGTCGGCCGGCATCGGCTTCATCAGCTTCAGGCCGTTGTCGACGCACGCATCCGAGAGCAGCACGCCCGAACCACCGGCACCCGTGATGATCACGATGTTCTCGCCCTTGGGCGTCGGCAGGATCGGCACGCCGCGCGCGAAGTCGAGCATCTGGCGCAGGCTGTTCGCGCGGATCACGCCGCTTTGGCGCAGCACGTCGTCATAGATCTTGTCGGTGCCGGCGACGGCGCCGGTGTGCGAGGCCGCCGCTGCCGCGCCCATGGCGGTCCGGCCGGCCTTCAGCATGATCACCGGCTTTTTCTTCGACACGCGCTTTGCGACTTCGGCGAACGCACGGCCGTCCTTCAGGTCTTCGGCGTGCTGCGCGATCACCGTCGTGTTGTCGTCCTGCTCGAAGAACAGGAGCAGGTCGTCTTCGTCGATGTCGGACTTGTTGCCCAGGCCCACGATCGCCGACACGCCCATCTTCGCGCTGCGCGAGTAGCCGATGATCGCCATGCCGATGCCGCCCGACTGCGACGACAGCGCGGTGCTGCCCTTGTAGTCGTACGCAGTGCAGAACGTCGCGCACAGGTTCGACGGCGTGTAATAGAAGCCGTAGATGTTCGGCCCCATCAGGCGGATGTTGTACTCGCGCCCGATCTTCTGCAGTTCTTCCTGGCCTTCGATGTTGCCCGTCTCGCCGAAGCCCGACGGGATCAGGATCGCGCCGGCGATCTTCTTCTCGCCGCATTCCTTCAGCGCACCGGCCACCAGCGCAGCGGGAATCGCGAACACCGTGGTGTCGATCTCGCCGGGCACGTCCTTGACGCTCTTGTACGCGGTGATGCCCATGATCTCGCCGCCCTTGGGCGTGATCGGGTAGATCTTGCCCTTGTAGCCGCCGTTGATCAGGTTCTTCATGACCGAGTTGCCGATCTTGCCGGCCTGGTCCGACGCGCCGATCACCGCCACCGCCTTCGGCTTCATGATGCGGTTCATCGACGTGACGACGTCCTTCTCCTCGGGGCGGAAGCGATGCGGCTTCTGGTCGAAGTTGACGACGATGCGCACGTCGGCGGCGATCGCGCCTTCCTCGCTCGCGAAGATGGGGTTCAGGTCCATCTCGGAGATCTCGGGGAAGTCGCTCACCAGTTGCGACACGCGCACGATCACGTCCTGCAGCGCTTCGCGATTGACGGCCTTGCCGCCGCGCACGCCCTTGAGCATCTCTGCGGCCTGGATGCCGTCGAGCATGGAAGCTGCGTCTTCCTTGGTCGCGGGTGCGAGGCGGAAGGTCACGTCCTTGAGCACTTCGACGAGCACGCCGCCCATGCCGAACGCCACGAGCTTGCCGAAGCTGTCGTCGCTCATCGCGCCGACGATCACTTCCTGGCCGCCCTTGATCATCTGCTGCACCTGCACGCCGACGATCTTGGCGTCCGACTTGTACTTTTTCGCGTTGGCGACGATCTGCTCGTACGCAGTCGAAGCCTCGTCGGCGTTCTTCACGCCCACGATCACGCCGCCGGCCTCGGTCTTGTGCAGGATGTCGGGCGAGACGATCTTCATCACCACCGGAAAGCCCATGCCTTGCGCAAGCTTCGATGCTTCCGCGGCCGTTGCGGCCACCCCTTCACCGGGCACCTTGATGCCGTACGCATCGCATACGACCTTGCCTTCGGGCGCCGTCAGCGAATCGCGCTTCTCGGCCTTGACCTTGTCGAGGATCGCGCGGACCTTGGACTTGTCGATGTTGCTCATGGTGTTGTCCTTCGGTGTTAGATGACTTTGCTTTCGCGGAGGCCCGCGATCTGCGACTCGGTGTAGCCCAGCTGCTTCAGGACTTCCTCGGTGTGTTCGCCGAGCAGCGGCGAGCGCGTGACTTCCGTCGGGCTGTCCGACAGCTTGATCGGGTTGCCGACCGAGAGGTACTTGCCGCGCTTGGGATGATCGACTTCGACCACCGTGCCCGTCTCGCGCAGCGACTTCTCTTCGGCGATTTCCTTCATCGACAGGATCGGGCCGCAGGGGATGTCGAACTTGTTCAGGATGTCCATGGCCTCGAACTTGGTCTTGGTCTTGGTCCATTCCTCGATCCGCGAGAAGATGGTCTTCAGGTGCGGCAGGCGCGCCTTCGGCGTCGCGTAGCTCGGGTCGGTGATCCACGACTCCTCGCCGATCACCTTGCAGATCTTGTCCCACACCGGCGCTTGCGTGATGAAGTAGATGTACGCGTTGGGGTCGGTCTGCCAGCCCTTGCACTTCAGGATCCAGCCCGGCTGGCCGCCGCCCGACGCATTGCCCGCGCGCGGCACCGCTTCGCCGAACTCCTTGTCGGGGAACTGCGGGTATTCCTCCATGACGCCCTTGCGATCGAGGCGCTGCTGGTCGCGCAGCTTCACGCGGCACAGGTTCAGCACGGCGTCCTGCATCGCGGCCAGGACCTTCTGGCCGCGGCCGGTGGTGTTGCGCTGGTAGAGCGCAGCGACGATACCCAGCGCCAGGTGCAGGCCCGTGCCGCTGTCGCCGATCTGCGCGCCGGTGACGAGCGGCGGGCCGTCGTCGAAGCCGGTGGTCGATGCGGAGCCCCCCGCGCATTGCGCGACGTTCTCGTACACCTTGCAGTCTTCGTACGGGCCGGGGCCGAAGCCCTTGACCGACGCCATGATCATGCGCGGGTTGAGTTCCTGGATGCGCTCCCACGAGAAGCCCATGCGGTCCAGCGCGCCGGGCGCGAAATTCTCCACCAGCACGTCGCACTCTTTCACGAGCCGCTCGAGCACTTCCTTGCCTTTCGGGTCCTTCGTGTTGATCGTGATCGACCGCTTGTTGTGGTTGAGCATCGTGAAGTACAGGCTGTCCACGCCGTCGATGTCGCGCAGCTGGCCGCGCGTCGCATCGCCTTCACCGGCCTTTTCCACCTTGATCACGTCCGCGCCGAACCACGCGAGAAGCTGCGTGCAAGTGGGGCCCGATTGCACGTGCGTGAAATCGAGGATTTTGACGCCGTCTAACGCTTTCCCCATTGAAAACCCCTGTAGCTTGCGCGAGCGTCATTGCTCCCGCTCGCGCCCACCTGGATGACCGCTGATCTTCCTTCGTCTGCGCGGTCGTCGTCACTAACG
>DATLBJ010000227.1:0-7364 GCA_035526975.1 Ramlibacter sp. | reverse complement strand
CCCGAAGATTCGCGCGTATCCCGTCGCCGAGAAGTACGGGTTCATCTGGGTGTGGCCCGGCGACCCGGCACTGGCCGATACCGCGAAGATCCATCATCTCGAATGGGCCGAAAGTTCCGACTGGGCATACGGCGGCGGGCTGTACCACATCCAGTGCGACTATCGCCTGATGGTCGACAACCTGATGGACCTCACCCACGAGACCTACGTGCACACGACGTCCATCGGCCAGAAGGAGATCGACAACACGCCCGTCGCGACGAAGGCCGAAGGCGACCACGTGATGACGTCGCGCTTCATGGACAACGTGATGGCCCCGCCGTTCTGGCGCGCCAACCTGCGTGGCAACCACCTGCCCGACGACCAGCCGGTGGACCGCTGGCAGGTGTGCCACTTCCACCCGCCGTCGCACATCATGATCGAGGTCGGCGTCGCGCTCGCCGGGCGCGGCGGCTACAACGCCGAACCGAAGGACAAGGTGTATTCCATCGTGGTCGATTTCCTCACACCCGAGTCCGACACCAGCATGTGGTACTTCTGGGGCATGGCGCGCAACTTCAACGCGAAGGACAAGGCGCTCACGGCGCAGATCAAGGAGGGCCAGGCACGCGTGTTTGCCGAAGACACGCAGGTGCTGGAGGAGCAGCAGCGCAACCTCCTGCGGTGGCCGGATCGCAAGCTGCTGATGCTGAACATCGATGCCGGCGGCGTGCAGGCGCGGCGCGTGATCGATCGCGTGATGGCTGCTGAGCGTGAACGAGCGGTGACAGCGGCGTGACGCAGCTCCAGGTGAAGGTCCTGCGCAAGAAGCAGGAAGCCGACGGTGTAATGAGCTTCGAGCTCGGGCGCGCGGATGGCGGGCCGCTGCCTGCATTCAGCGCCGGGTCGCACATCGACGTGCAGGTGCCCGGCGGTCTCACGCGACAGTACTCGCTGTCGAACGACGCGATCGCGCGCAACACCTACCGCATCGCGGTGCTGCGCGACGCCCGGTCGCGGGGCGGCTCGGCCGCGATGCACGATTCGCTGCATGAAGGGGACACGCTGGCCATCAGCGAGCCGCGCAACCATTTCCCCCTGGTGCATTCCGTGCGCACCCTCCTGTTCGCCGGCGGCATCGGCATCACGCCGCTGCTGTGCATGGCGCACCGGCTCGCCGCTGTCGGCTCCGATTTCGAGATGCATTACTCGACGCGCTCGAAGCCGAAGACGGCCTTCATGGACGAGATTGCCGCGTCGCGCTTTGCCGACCGCGTGCACTATCACTTCGACGACGGCCCCGAGGAACAGAAGCTGCAACTCGCGCGGCTGCTCACGAATGTCGACGCGCAAACGCACCTGTACGTGTGCGGGCCCGCGGGGTTCATCCAGTTCGTCACCGACTGGGCCAAGGGCTGCGGCTGGCCGCCTGCGCAGGTCCATGTCGAGTTCTTCGCCGCGCCCGAACAGGACACGTCCGGCGATCGCGCTTTCGAGGTGAAGATCGCGAGCAGCGGAAAGGTCGTCGCCATTGCAGCGGACAGGACGGTCGTCCATGCGCTCGCCGAGCACGGCGTGGAGATCCTCACGTCGTGCGAGCAAGGCGTGTGCGGCACGTGCATCACGCGCGTGCTCGAGGGCGAGTGCGACCACCGGGACATGTATTTCACGGACGAAGAAAAAGCGAAGAACGACCAGTTCACGCCCTGCTGCTCGCGGGCAAAATCGGCGTTGCTCGTCCTGGACCTCTAGGAGAAAACTGATGATCAAGCTTCCCGCCCGCTACGACCACGTGGGCAGTTTCCTGCGGCCGAAGTACCTGCTCGAAGCGCGAGAAAAGAAGGCCAAGGGCGAGATTGGCGCCGAAGAACTGCGCAAGGTCGAGGACAACGCGATCACCGAGATCGTGAAGTTCCAGGAGGACATCGGCCTCAAGAGCGTGACGGACGGCGAGTTTCGCCGCACGTACTTCCACATCGACTTTCTCGAGCAGCTCGGCGGCGTGAAGACGGATATCCCCGTCACCGTGAAGAAACCGGACGGCACCGAGGAACTCGCACCGCCGGTGATCCGCGTCATCGACAAGGTGCGGCACGCGAAGGACATCCAGCGGGCCGACTTCGAATACCTCAAGTCGCAGGTGAGCGCCGGGCACACGCCGAAAGTGACGATTCCCTCGCCGACGATGCTGCACTTCCGCGGCGGGCGCGCGGGCATCAACAAGGAAGCGTATCCCGAGCTCGAACCGGCGTTCTATGACGATGTGGCCAAGGCGTACGGGGACGAGCTGCGCTCGCTGTACGAAGCCGGCGCGCGCTATGTGCAGATGGACGACACCAACCTCGCGTATCTCTGCGACGAAAAGATGCGCGAGGCGGCGCGCCAGCGCGGCGACGACCCCAACGAGTTGCCGCATCGCTACGCGAAGTTCATCAACAAGGTCGTCGCGCAAAAGCCGCCGGGCATGTTGCTCGCCATGCACCTGTGCCGCGGCAACTTCAAGAGCACCTTCGCCGCGCAAGGCAATTACGAGCCCGTGGCCGAAGCGCTGCTCAAGGAGATGGACATCGACGCGTACTTCATGGAGTACGACGACGACCGCTCCGGCGACTTCCGCCCGCTGCGTTACCTCCCCAAGGGCAAGATGGTCGTGCTTGGGCTGGTCACCACCAAGTTCGGCAAGCTCGAAAGCAAGGACGAGCTCAAACGCCGCATCGACGAGGCGGCGAAGCACGCACCGCTGGAACAACTTGCACTGTCACCGCAATGCGGTTTCTCCAGCACGGTGCATGGCAACCTGATCGCGGTGGAAGACCAGCGGAACAAGTTGAAGCTGGTGGTGGAAACGGCGCGGGACGTCTGGGGAGATTAGCGACCATGAACATCACGCGCCGCACCCTCGTTGTTGCAAGTGCTGCATCGATCGCCCTGCCCGCCCTCGCGCAGCAAGCGAAGACGCAATCGTGGCCGCTCAACACGCCGCGCCGTGCCGGCATTCACGACGTTGCACCGGCGCCCGACGGCGGCATCTGGTTCACCGCGCAAGCCAGCGGCCATCTCGGCCACTTCGACCCGAAGACGGGCACGACCGAACTCGTCGCCCTCGGACGCGGCTCCTCACCTCACGGCGTGATCCAGGGCCCCGATCACGCGGCATGGATCACCGACGGCGGACAGAACGCGATCGTGCGCGTGGCATGGCCTTCGCGCGAAGTGAAGGTGATGCCGCTTCCTGCAGGAACCCCATACGCGAACCTCAACACGTGCGCTTTCGACGGCAGCGGTGACCTCTGGTTCACGGGGCAATCCGGCTATTTCGGCAAGGTCGACGTGAAGACGGGGGCCGTGAGCGTGAAGGACGCGCCGCGCGGCCGGGGGGCGTACGGCATCTGCAGCACGCCTTCGGGCGACGTGTGGTTCTGCTCGCTGGCCAATTCGTACATCGCCCGCATCGACCGCGCGACGGGCGAGGCGCACGTGGTCGACCCGCCTACGAAGAACCAGGGGGCGCGTCGCATCTGGAGCGACAAGCAGGGCCGGCTGTGGGTCAGCGAGTGGCTATCGGGCCAGCTGTCGATGCACGACCCCAAGTCGGGCCAATGGCGTCAATGGAAACTTCCCGGCAAGGAGCCGATGACATACGCCGTCTACGTGGACGATCGCGACACCGTGTGGGTGAGCGACTTCGGCGGCGATGCAATCCTTTCGTTCGATCCGAAAACCGAAAAGTTCGAGCGTTTCGCATTTCCCCGGTCCGGCATCAACGTGCGCCAAATTCTCGGGCGCCCGGGTGAAGTGTGGCTTCCCGAAAGCGGCACTGAGCACATTTCCCTCGTTCGCACGGCCTGAGCGCCGCACACCGCGACCCGGCTCCTATACTGGGCCGCGTGAAGCTCATCTTTGCCCTCTTCCTTGCCCTGTGCACGGCGAGCGCCTTCGCGTATGGCCCCTCGCGGGCCATTCCCGGCCGCTACATCGTCGTCTACAAGGACTCCGTTTCCGACCCCCTGGGCGAGTCGGACCGCATGGTCCGCAATGCCGGCGGTCGCCGCCACCACACGTACACGCGCACGATCAAGGGCTTCGCGGCATCGCTCCCCGATGACGCCGTCGAGCGTCTGCGCAGCGATCCCGAAATCGCCTATATCGAGCAGGACCAGGAAATCTCGCTGGCGGACGTCGAGGATTCCGCCACGTGGGGACTGGATCGCATCGACCAGGCCGACCGCCCGCTGGACACGCAGTACCACTACAACTCCGCCGGCGCGGGCGTGTACGCGTTCATCATCGACACCGGGATTCGCGCGGATCACGCGGAGTTCACCGGCCGCATCGTCCCAGGCTTCAACGCGGTGGCCGACAACCAGGGCACCAAGGATTGCAACGGACACGGCACGCATGTGTCCGGCACGGTGGGCGGCACGACCTACGGCATCGCGAAACAGGTCAAGCTCGTCCCGGTGCGCGTGCTGGGCTGCCAGGGCACGGGCACATGGAGCGGCGTGATCGCGGGCATCGACTGGGTCGCAGGCCAGGTGGCACTGCGCCCGGCAGTCGCGAACATGTCCCTCGGCGGCGCGCGCTCGGGAGCCATCAATTCCGCGGTGGCTCGCGCCGTCGCCGCAGGCGTGACGATGGTCGTCGCGGCCGGCAACGACAACCTCGATGCCTGCACGAAGTCGCCGGCGAGCGAGCCGTCCGCGATCACCGTCGGGGCGACAACGGACCAAGACGTGCGCGCATCGTTCTCCAACTTCGGTTCGTGCGTCGATCTCTTCGCGCCGGGCGTGGGCATCACTTCGGCGTGGAACACCGGCGCGACCGACACGAAAACGATCAGCGGCACGTCGATGGCGACTCCGCACGTCACCGGCGTCGCCGCGCTTATCGCGGGAGTGAATCCCACGTCGAGCCCCGCCGCGATCTCGAACTTCATCGTGGCCAACGCAACGGCCGGCCGCGTCGGAACGCCAGGCACCGACTCGCCGAACTTGCTGCTGTATTCGCTGGCGACGGGCACGCCGGTCGAGCCGCCCCCGCGCTACATCGCCGTGAAGTCGCTTGCGGGGGCACCCTCGCGCGCAGGCCGGCAGTGGCGCGCGGAAGTCACGGTCTCGGCCCGCGACATCGATACCGGGAAATTCGTCGCGGGCGCGGTGGTCAGCGGCAATTTCGGCACGTGGCGCACGTCCCAGTGCACGCTCGGCCTGCGCGGAACGTGCAGCATCACCAGCGCCGCCATGTCCACGGACATCGCAAGCACCGTCTTCACGGTGACGGACGTCCAGGCCAGCGGCTTCATCTACGACGCCACGCAGAACGCCGCAAGCCAGCTCGTGATCAACCGCCGCTGAAGGCTGTGAAGGAGGCACTCATGCCTGAATCCGCCAACGGTGCACCGCAGCCCCTCAACGGGTTGCGTGTCATTGAATTCACCCACATGGTCATGGGGCCGACGTGCGGCATGGTGCTCGCCGACATGGGTGCGGAAGTGATCAAGGTCGAGGACGTCGACGATGGCGACCCCGTGCGCAGGCAGGGTGCAATGCGCAACGGCTACAGCCTCTACTTCGCCACGTTCAATCGCAACAAGCGGTCGCTGACGCTCGACCTGCGCAGCGCGGACGGCAAAGCGGTGCTGCGCAAGCTGCTGACGACCGCCGATGTGGTGCTCGACAACTTCCGGCCCGGCGTGATGGAGAAGATGGGGCTGTCGCGCCGCGAGCTCGAAGCCATCAAGCCCGATCTCGTCTCGTGCCACATCACGGGCTTCGGCCTCGACGGTCCCTATCGGGATCGCCCGGCCTTCGACTTCGTCGCCCAGGCGATGAGCGGGTTCATGAGCGTCAACGGCGCCGAGGGCGAGCCGCCGGCGCGGGCGGCGCCGCCGCTGTCCGACCTCGTCGCCGGCGCCTACGCCGCGATGGGCGTGTGCGCGGCGCTGGTGCGGCGCGAGCGCACCGGCAAGGGCGAGGAGGTCGCGACGAGCCTCGTGGACAGCATGGTCGCCAACCTCGCGTTCCTGTCGTCCCACTATTTCGGCACGGGCGAGCAGCCGCAGCGCACCGGCAACGACCACGCGCTGGTCGCGCCGTACGGGTTGTTCGACGCGCGGGACGGGCAGGTGGCCATCGCCCCATCCAACGATTTCGTCTATCACAAGCTGCTCGAAGCGCTGGGCCTCGCGCACTTGCGCGACCACGCGGAGTTCTCGACCAACGCGCAACGCTTCGAGCGACGCACCGAGATCAACGCGCTGGTCAACGCGAAGATCGGCACCCAGTCGATCGCGCACTGGGTGGACGTGCTGAACGCCGCCGGTGTGCCGTGCGGGCGTGTGATGAGCCTGCCCGAGGTCTTCACGGATCCGCAGGTGCTGCACCAGCAGATGAAGGTCACCATCGATCATCCCGTGCACGGGCCGCTCGACGTGCTCGGCTTTCCGATCAAGTTCACGGACGATCCCTGCCGCGTGTACCGGCCGCCGCCCGTGCTTGGTGCGGACACGGACGCGATCCTCCACGAGCTGGGGTACAGTACCGAGGAAATCGGCGCGCTCCACCAGCGCCGCATCGCCTGAGCCCGGATTCCCCATGCAAAACGCTGGTTCGCAAGCTGCTCGCCCGCAGGTTCTGGTCACGGAGGTCGGCACGCGTGACGGCTTCCAGGCAGAGGAGCGGTTCATCGACACGGCCGTCAAGGCCGAGATCATCGACGCACTGATCGCGGCCGGCGTCCGCCATCTCGAGGCGACGTCCTTCGTCAGCCCTCGTGCGGTCCCGCAGCTCGCCGACGCGCACGACATGCTGTCACGGCTCACGCGCCGCGACGAAGCCCATCTCGCGGCGCTCGTGCCGAACGCGCGCGGCGCGGAGCGCGCGCTCGGCGCCGGCGTCGACGAGATCGTCTGCTTCGTGTCGGCCAGCGAGACGCACAACCGCGCCAACCTGAACGCCGCCATCGAGGGCTCGCTCGCCAACGTCGCGGAAGTCGCGGGCATCGTGCGCGGCAAGGTCAAGATGCGCGGGGCCGTTGCGTGCGCGTTCGGCTGTCCGTTCGAGGGTGAAGTGCCGGTCGAGGCGGCGATGCGCGTCATCGATCACTACGTCGCGCTCGGCTTCGAAGCGCTGACGCTCGGCGACACCACGGGCATGGCGACGCCGCCGACGGTCACGCGGTTGGTCGACGCCATCCGCGAGCGCCATCCGCAGCTGCCGGTCGCGCTGCATTTCCACAACACGCGCGGCGTGGGCCTCGCGAACGTCATGGTCGGCCTCGGCCTCGGCATTCGCGAGTTCGAGTCGTCGATCGCCGGTCTCGGCGGATGCCCGTTCGCACCCGGCGCCACGGGTAATATCTGTACCGAGGATCTCGTCTACCTGCTC
>DATLBJ010000226.1:0-2144 GCA_035526975.1 Ramlibacter sp. | reverse complement strand
TTCGATCTCATGCACAAGGGCGAATCCATCCGTTCAGTCGTCACTTTCTGACCAACAAACAAAGAGGCGTGTCATGGCCATGAAGCTTCATCCGTCGATCGACAAGGGCGTCAAGGCGGGCAACAAGAAATTCAAGGGCGGCACGCTCATGTGCCAGTGCGCCAGCGACCCGGTCACCGTCACGATCAAGGGCAACGTCGCGCACAACCATGCCTGCGGCTGCACGAAGTGCTGGAAGCCCGCGGGCGCCGTGTTCTCGGTGGTCGCCGTCGTGCCGAAGGACAACGTCAGCGTCACCAACAACGCGGCGAAGCTCAAGATCGTCGACACGAACGCCACGATCCAGCGCTACGCCTGCGGCGGTTGCGGTGTGCATATGTACGGGCGCATCGAAAACACCGGCCATCCGTTCTATGGGCTCGACTTCGTGCACGTGGAGCTGTCGAAGGACAAGGGCTGGAACAAGCCCGAGTTCGCCGCCTTCGTGTCGTCGATCATCGAGGCGGGTGCCGCACGCCCGAAGGACATGAAGAAGGTGCGTGACCGCCTCAAGAAGCTGCGGTTGCCGCCGTACGATGCATTGTCGCCGGTGCTCATGGACGCGATCGCGACGCACGTGGCGAAGCAAAAGGGCACGCTGAAGGCCTGACGGAGAAAAATGGCGCTACTCGCGACGATCTCGAAACACGCCTGCCACGGAGGGGAGCTGGGCTACTACCAGCATCCCTCGAAGGCGAACGACTGCGATATGAGGTTCGCGGTGTTCACGCCGCCGCAGGCCGCGCAAGGCCCGGTGCCCGTGCTGTATTTCCTCGCCGGGCTCACGTGCACCGAGGAGACGTTCGTCACGAAGGCGGGCGCGCTCGAACATGCGGCGCGCCACGGGCTCATGCTCGTGGCGCCCGACACGAGCCCGCGCGTTCAACTACCCGGCGACCGCGACTCGTGGGACTTCGGCATCGCGGCCGGCTTCTATCTCGATGCCACCGAGGCGCCTTGGATGAAGCACTACCGCATGTACAGCTACGTCGTGGACGAGCTGCCCGCCATCATCGGCGCGAACTTCAAGGGTGATACGAAGCGCTCCGGCATCTTCGGACATTCGATGGGTGGCCACGGCGCGCTCACGATCGCGCTCAAGAATCCGCAGAAGTACCGTTCTGTATCCGCGTTCGCGCCGATCGCGGCGCCCATCGAGAGTCCCTGGGGCGTGAAGGCATTCACGGGATACCTGGGCGCGTTCCGCGGTGCATGGTCTCAGTACGACGCGACCGAGTTGATCAAGGCCGGCAAGAGATTCGACAGCGGCATCCTCATCGACCAGGGCACGGCGGACAAATTCCTCGCCGACCAGTTGAAGCCGAACCTGTTCAAGGCGGCCTGCAAGTTCGCGGGGCAGCCGGTCGAGCTCAACTTGCGCGACGGCTACGACCACGGATATTTCTTCATCCAGACGTTCATCGAGAGCCACGTCGAGTGGCATGCGAAGCGGCTGCTGGCCTGATCAGCGGGCTTCGGGATCGTCGAAGCGCTCGCGCACCTTCGCGAACTCGCCGGTGCGCAACCCGGGATCGGGCAGCCGGTATTTCCGGCGCGACAGCGGTAGATAGAGCAGCGCGAACAGCACGAGGCAGATCGCCGTCGCGACGAGCACGGGCTGCGTCGACCAGCCGATCACGAAGATGCAGAACACTCCGCCGATCAGAGCGAGTGCGCGTTCGCCCGCCACGCGGTACTTGAGAGCCGCCGCGCAGGCACCGAGATAGGTGAGCAGCGCGAACAGTGTGGATGCCTCGGCGAGATAACCGAACTGCTTGCCGAGCGTCGGCGCGATCGTGAGGATGATCGCGCCCGTGCCCAACAACCCCGCGACGATGAGCCCGGCCACGGGCGTATCACCCGAGCGCGTGCGCGCGAACACCGGTGGCAGCAGGCCGTGGTCCGCGGCCGCGCGGCTCACCTGCGCGGTCATGAGCACCCAACCCGCGAGCGTGCCCAGGGCTTTCAGGCCACCGCACAGCGCCACGAGCGGACCCGCGGTCGGGCCGAGCATCTTGGCCGCGGCCAGCGCGAACGGTGCGTTCGACGCCGCGATGTCTGCGGCCGGCGCGACGCCGAAGATCACGATGCTGGCGCCTATATAA
>DATLBJ010000225.1:0-4925 GCA_035526975.1 Ramlibacter sp. | reverse complement strand
CCTTCGGCCTTGAACTGGTTGTACTCGTGGAAGGCGACGCTGGCCATGCGGCCCTTGTGCTGCTCGCGCGGGCCGTAAACGTTGAAGTAGCGAAAGCCCACGGCCTGCTTCGCCCTGGTCTTCGCGGCGCCCGCGAAGTCGTCGCCCAGTTCGCGCCGCATTCGCTGGTCGAACAGGAGCTTCGAGTAGCCGTACACATTGAGCGGCAGCTCGTGCTCCGGCATTTCCTTGAACGTGTCCGATCCGCCGTAGGTCGCAGCCGAAGACGCGTACAGCATCCGCGCGCCGCGTTCCTTGCACGCCGCAAACAGCCCGCAGGACAACGTGTAGTTGTTGTCCATCATGTACTTGCCGTCCTGCTCCATCGTGTCGCTGCACGCGCCTTCATGGAACACCGCGTCGACCTTGCCGAAGTGCCCGTCCGCGAATGCGTCGTAGAACAGGTCGGCGTCGACGTAATCGGCAATCTTCAGGTCCGCGAGGTTGCGGAACTTGTCGCCCTGCGTCAGGTCGTCGACGGCGATGATGTCGTCGATGCCGCGCGCGTTGAGGCCCTTGACGATGTTGCTGCCGATGAAACCGGCAGCGCCGGTGACCACATAGCGCGTCATGCGAACAACTCCTCGTACGAAACGGTGGCCGTGCCGAACTTTCCGACGACGATGCCCCCGGCCTTGTTCGCGAGCGGCATGGCTTCGCGCAGCGGCATGCCTGCGGCCACCAGCGTCGCGAGCGTGGCGATCACGGTGTCGCCGGCCCCCGTCACGTCGAACACCTCCCGTGCGTCGGCTTCGACGTGCAGCTGGCCCGTCGCGTCGAACAGCGTCATGCCGTCCTCGCCGAGCGTGACGAGGATCGCGTCAAGTTTGAGCGACTCGCGAAGCTGCTGCGCCTTCTTCTCGAGCTGCGCAGGGTCCTTCCAGTTGCCGACCACCTGCTGCAACTCCGCCCGGTTGGGCGTGATCACCGTCGCGCCGCTGTAGCGCTCGTAGTCGGAGCCTTTCGGGTCGATCAGCACGGAGCGGCCCGCGGCACGTGCGAGGTGGATCATCTTCGGGATGTGCGCGAGCCCCCCTTTGCCGTAATCCGAGAACAGCACCGCGTCGTGTGCGGGCACGAGCTTTTCGAAAGCCTCGTTCTGCGATGCGAGCGCTTCGTGATCCGGCTCGTTCTCGAAGTCCATCCGCAGCAATTGCTGGTGGCGGCCGATGACGCGCAGTTTCACGGTGGTCTTCAAGCCGGGATCGCGCTTGAGGTGCGCGGCGATGCCCGTCTCGCGCAACAGCGATTCGAGGCGGTGCCCCGGCTCGTCGTCGCCCACGACGCCGAGGAACGACGCCTTCGCACCGAGCGTGACGACGTTGTACGCGACGTTGGCCGCGGCGCCGATGCGCTCTTCTTCGCGGTTGACCTTCACCACGGGCACGGGCGCCTCGGGCGAGATGCGATCGACCGCGCCATGCCAGTAGCGATCGAGCATCGGATCGCCGACGACGAGCACGCGCGCCTTGGCCAGTTCTTGCTTGTTCATAGTTCTTCCACGCGACGGGCCGGATAGCTGTCCCAGGCCTGGCAACCCGGACATTGCCAGAAATGCTGCTTGGCTTCAAAGCCGCACGCTGCGCAGCGATAGCGCATCAGCGGGCGGGCCGCGTGATCGAGTGCGCCTTGCACCAAGGCGTGGAACTGCTGGTGCTCGAGCTTTTCGCCGGTGAGCCACCTGGACGCCGCGACGAGCGAAGGCTCTTGCTGCAGGTGCCTGACGTACCAGTCCCGTGCGACAGCCGCGTCCGGCTCGAGCGCGACGATGGCTTCCAGCACGTCGAGCGAGTGCGCGCGCTCGTAGGCCTCGCGCAGGATTTCGAGCGCGTCCTTGCGCTGGCCCGTTGCGATTGCGGCTTCGGTCAATGCCTTGGCCATCAGGGCGATGTGGGAAGGCGCCGATCGCGTCAGGCGCGTGAGCGTCTCGAAAGCCGCGCGAGCGTCGCCTCGCCGGGTTTGCAGCGCCGCGAGATCCATTCCGGGCCGCGCCGCATCCGGGGCGACCTTCATCGCCTCGCGCAGCAGCGTCTCCGCTTCGTTGGGTTCAGCCCCTGCGGCCTGCTCGCATAGGTAGTGTGCGAGCCGGCCGTCGAAATTGCCCTGGCGCAGCTCCCCGAGCTTGCGCGCGATCCGGGAGGCATTCGGCCAGTCGCGCGTACGCTCGTAGATCGCCAGCAGGGCGAGCAACGCCTGTGCGGAGTACTCCGTGCCTTCGAGCTTGCGCAGCGCGTCTTCCGCGCGATCGAGCAGCCCTGCCTTGAGGAAATCCAGCGCCAGCGCATGTTGCGCGCGGTCGCGCTCCTCGCGTGCGAGGTCACCGCGCGACAGCAGGTGTTCGTGCACGCGCACCGCGCGCTCGTATTCGCCGCGGCGCCGGAAGAGGTTGCCCAGCGCGAAGTGCAGCTCGGACGTGTCCGGGTCGTTCTGCACGGCTTCGATGAAGGCGTCGATCGCCTGGTCCTGCTGCTCGTTCAGCAGGAAGTTCAGGCCCTTGAAGTAGGCCTTGGGGGCCTGGCGGTTCTCGATGCGCAATTGCCGCAGGTCGAAGCGCGATGCGAGCCAGCCGAAGACGAATGCCAGGGGCAGGCCCCACAGGACCCAGCTCAGGTCAAAGTCCATGGTGTCCCGTGTTGGGCGCCTGGGTGGCGGTCGCCATGCGTTCGTGTGCGCGGCGCGCGGCCACGCGATGCTTCCACCAGCGCGGCACCATGCCGAGCGCGCCGACCATCAGGCCGATCGCGAACACCGCGAGCAGCACCAGCACCAGCGGCGCGCGCCAGAGCGTGCCGAAGAAGAAGTGCACTTCGGTGAGCTGCTGGTTGTTCAGCGCGAACGCGAACAGGGTAAAAAAAATGGCTGCCTTGAGCAGCCACATGATGTATTTCATCGGGGCCCCATGGTCCCGCCGATTGTATTCAGCCCTTGCCGTCGTTCATTTCGGCAGTGCGCTGGTCGACCGCTTCGCGCAAGGCCTTGCCGGGTTTGAAGTGCGGCACGCGCTTTTCGGGGATGTGCACGCTTTCGCCGGAGCGCGGGTTGCGGCCCATGCGCGGCGGGCGGCGGTTGATCGAGAAGCTGCCGAAGCCGCGGATCTCGATGCGGTGCCCGCGCACGAGCGCGTCACTCATCGCGTCGAGAATCGTCTTGACGGCGTATTCGGCGTCGCGGTGCGTCAGCTGGGAAAAGCGCGCAGCGAGCTCTTCGACTAAATCGCTTCGGGTCATGGTGTCACGTTGTCATCCCGGCCTTGAGCCCGGGATCCAGTGTCTTTGCCGGATTCGACAAGACACTGGATTGCGGGTCAAGCCCGCAATGACACCCGTTGTTTACTTCTCGAGCTTCGCCTTGAGCAGCGCGCCGAGGTTGGTCGTGCCCGCGTTTTCGCGCGCCGACTGCTGGCTGAGGTTCTGCATCGCGCCCTGCTCGTCGATCATGTCCTTCTGCTTGATGGACAGCTGGATGTTGCGCGTCTTGCGGTCGATGTTCACGACGACGGCGGACACTTCATCGCCTTCCTTGAGCACGTTGCGCGCGTCTTCGACGCGGTCACGCGAGATCTCGGAGGCGCGCAGGTAGCCGTGCACTTCCTGGCCCAGGTCGATTTCGGCGCCCTTGGCATCCACGGTCCTGACCTTGCCGGTCACCAGTGCGCCCTTGTCGTTGACCGACACGAACGTGGTGAAGGGGTCCTGGTCCAGCTGCTTGATGCCCAGGCTGATGCGTTCGCGCTCCACGTCCACCGCCAGCACGATCGCTTCGACTTCCTGGCCCTTCTTGAAATTGCGCACGGCGGCTTCGCCGGGCTCGTTCCACGAAAGGTCCGACAGGTGCACCAGGCCGTCGATGCCGGCGGCCAGGCCCACGAAGATGCCGAAGTCGGTGATCGACTTGATCGGGCCCTTGACACGGTCGCCGCGCTTGGTGTCCTGCGCGAATTCCTGCCACGGGTTGGCCTTGCATTGCTTCATGCCCAGGCTGATCCGGCGCTTTTCTTCGTCGATCTCGAGGACCATCACTTCGACTTCGTCACCGAGCGAAACGATCTTGCTCGGGGCGACGTTCTTGTTCGTCCAGTCCATCTCCGAGACGTGCACGAGGCCTTCGATGCCGGGCTCGAGTTCCACGAACGCGCCGTAATCGGCGATGTTCGTGACCTTGCCGAACATGCGCGTGCCCGTGGGGTAGCGGCGCGAAACGCCCATCCACGGGTCGTCGCCCATTTGCTTCAGGCCCAGCGAGACGCGGTTCTTTTCCGTGTCGAACTTGAGGATCTTGGCCGTGATTTCCTGGCCGGCTTGCACCACCTCGCTCGGGTGGCGCACGCGGCGCCACGCCATGTCGGTGATGTGCAGCAAGCCGTCGATGCCGCCGAGGTCCACGAACGCACCGTACTCGGTGATGTTCTTGACGACGCCGCGGACGATGGAGCCTTCCTTCAGCGTTTCCATCAGCTTGGCGCGCTCTTCGCCCATCGAAGCCTCGACCACGGCGCGGCGCGACAACACGACGTTGTTGCGCTTGCGGTCCAGCTTGATGACCTTGAACTCCATCGTCTTGTTCTCGTACGGCGTCAGGTCCTTGATGGGACGCGTGTCGATCAGCGAGCCGGGGAGGAACGCACGGATGCCGTTGACGAGCACCGTCAGGCCCCCCTTGACCTTGCCGGTCGTGGTGCCGGTGACGAACTCACCGGACTCGAGCGCCTTCTCCAGCGCCATCCAGGACGCGAGGCGCTTGGCCTTGTCGCGCGAGAGGATCGTGTCGCCGTAGCCGTTCTCGATGGCGTCGATGGCCACCGAAACGAAATCGCCCACCTGGACTTCGACTTCGCCCTTGTCGTTCTTGAATTCCTCGATCGGCACATACGCTTCGGACTTCAGGCC
>DATLBJ010000224.1:0-30024 GCA_035526975.1 Ramlibacter sp. | reverse complement strand
GGATCTCGCCCTGAACATCGACCGTGATCTTGCGCGACAGATCGCCGTTTGCGATCGCGGTCGCTACGTCGGCGATGTTGCGCACCTGTCCGGTCAGGTTCGACGCCATCGAGTTGACGTTGTCGGTCAGATCCTTCCACGTGCCGGCGACACCGGGCACTTGGGCCTGACCACCGAGCTTTCCCTCGGTGCCGACTTCACGCGCGACGCGCGACACCTCGGAGGCGAAGCCGTTGAGCTGATCGACCATCGTGTTGATCGTGTTCTTGAGCTCCAGGATCTCGCCCTGAACATCGACCGTGATCTTGCGCGACAGATCGCCGTTTGCGATCGCGGTCGCTACGTCGGCGATGTTGCGCACCTGACCGGTCAGATTGTCGGCCATCAGGTTGACGTTGTCGGTCAGGTCCTTCCAGGTTCCCGCGACGCCCGGCACCACGGCCTGGCCGCCGACCGTGCCTGCGGAGCCCACTTCCCGAGCCACGCGCGACACTTCGGCGGCGACCGAGCGCAGCTGGTCCACCATTGTGTTGATGGTTTCCTTCAGCTCGAGAATTTCGCCGCGGACGTCCACGGTGATCTTCTTGGAGAGGTCGCCGTTGGCCACGGCGATCGTCACGTCCGCGATGTTGCGGACCTGGTTGGTCAGGTTCGACGCCATCGAGTTGACGTTGTCGGTCAGATCCTTCCACGTGCCGGCCACACCGGGCACTTGGGCCTGGCCACCGAGGCGGCCTTCGGTGCCCACCTCGCGCGCGACGCGCGTCACTTCCGATGCGAAGCCGTTCAGCTGGTCCACCATGGTGTTCATGGTTTCCTTCAGCTGCAGGATTTCGCCCTTCACTTCCACGGTGATCTTGCGCGACAGGTCGCCCTTCGCGATGGCGGTCGCCACGTCGGCGATGTTTCGCACCTGGCCCGTGAGGTTGGACGCCATGAAGTTCACGTTGTCCGTGAGGTCCTTCCACGTGCCGGCGACACCGGGCACCACGGCCTGACCGCCCAGTTTGCCTTCGGTGCCCACTTCGCGCGCCACGCGCGTGACTTCCGAAGCGAAGCCGTTCAGCTGGTCGACCATCGTGTTGATGGTGTTCTTCAGCTCCAGGATTTCGCCCTTCACTTCCACCGTGATCTTGCGCGACAGGTCGCCCTTCGCCACGGCGGTGGTCACTTCCGCGATGTTGCGGACCTGGCCCGTCAAGTTGTTCGCCATCGAGTTCACGTTGTCGGTCAAATCCTTCCACGTGCCCGCGACACCGCGCACCACGGCCTGGCCGCCGAGCTTGCCGTCCGTGCCGACCTCGCGCGCCACGCGCGTCACTTCCGAAGCGAACGAGTTCAGCTGGTCGACCATCGTGTTCAGCGTGTTCTTCAGCTCGAGGATTTCGCCCTTCACGTCCACCGTGATGGTTTTCGACAGGTCGCCGCTGGCCACCGCGGTGGCCACGTCCGCGATGTTGCGGACCTGCGCCGTGAGGTTGGACGCCATCGAGTTGACGTTGTCGGTCAGGTCCTTCCACGTGCCGGCGACGCCGGGCACCTGCGCTTGTCCGCCCAGCTTGCCTTCGGTGCCGACCTCGCGCGCCACGCGCGAGACTTCGCCCGCGAAGCCGTTCAGCTGGTCGACCAGCGTGTTGATGGTGTTCTTCAGCTCGAGAATTTCGCCGCGCACGTCCACCGTGATCTTCTTGGACAAGTCGCCGCGCGCGACGGCCGTCGTCACTTCCGCGATGTTGCGAACCTGCGCCGTCAGGTTGCCGGCCATGAAGTTCACGGAGTCGGTCAAGTCCTTCCACGTGCCTGCCACGCCCGGCACCTGGGCTTGGCCGCCCAGCTTGCCTTCGGTGCCGACTTCACGCGCGACGCGCGTGACTTCCGACGCGAAGCCGTTCAACTGGTCGACCATCGTGTTGATGGTGTTCTTCAGCTCCAGCACCTCGCCGCGCACGTCCACCGTGATCTTCTTGGACAGGTCGCCGTTGGCCACGGCCGTCGTCACCTCGGCGATGTTGCGCACCTGGCCGGTGAGGTTGTTCGCCATGAAGTTCACGTTGTCGGTCAGGTCCTTCCACGTGCCGGCCACGCCTTCCACCACCGCCTGGCCGCCCAGCTTGCCTTCCGTGCCCACCTCGCGCGCCACGCGCGAGACTTCGCCGGCGAAGCCGTTCAACTGGTCGACCATCGTGTTGATGGTTTGCTTCAGCTGGAGGATCTCGCCCTTCACTTCCACCGTGATCTTGCGCGAGAGGTCGCCCTTCGCGATGGCCGTCGCCACGTCGGCAATGTTTCGCACCTGGCCCGTGAGGTTCGAGGCCATCGAGTTGACGGAGTCGGTCAGGTCCTTCCATGTGCCCGCGATGCCCGACACCTGCGCTTGGCCACCGAGCTTGCCTTCCGTGCCCACTTCACGCGCCACGCGCGTCACTTCCGATGCGAACGCGTTGAGCTGGTCGACCATCGTGTTGATGGTTTCCTTCAGCTCCAGGATCTCGCCTTTCACTTCCACCGTGATCTTGCGCGACAGGTCGCCGCGCGCCACGGCCGTCGTCACCGTCGCGATGTTGCGCACCTGCGAGGTGAGGTTGTTGGCCATCGAGTTGACCGAGTCGGTCAAGTCCTTCCACGTGCCGGCCACACCGGGCACCACGGCCTGGCCCCCGAGGCGGCCGTCGGTGCCCACTTCGCGGGCCACGCGCGTCACTTCCGATGCGAACGAGCGCAGCTGGTCCACCATCGTGTTCGTGGCTTCCTTCAGCTGCAGGATTTCGCCGCGCACGTCCACCGTGATCTTCTTGGACAAATCGCCGTTGGCCACGGCGATCGTCACTTCCGCGATGTTGCGAACCTGCGCGGTCAGGTTGCCCGCCATCTGGTTGACCGAATCGGTGAGGTCCTTCCACACGCCGGAGACGCCTTTCACCTGGGCCTGGCCGCCGAGCTTGCCTTCGGTGCCGACTTCGCGCGCGACGCGCGTCACTTCCGACGTGAACACCGACAGCTGGTCGATCATGGTGTTGACCAGCTTCGCCGAGCGCAGGAACTCACCCTTGAGCGGACGGCCGTCGACCTGGAGGTCCATCGACTGGCCGAGGTCTCCCTTGGCGACCGCGCCGATCGTGCGCGCGATGTCGGTGGTCGGCCGCACGAGGTCGTCGATCAGCGTATTGAACGAATCGACCTGCTCGGCCCAGCCGCCCGCGACCCCGGGCGTCGACACGCGCTGCTGCAATCGCCCTTCCTTGCCCACCGTCATCGACAGGCGCGCCGCTTCTTCCGTGATGCGCTGCGCATTGCTGATGCACTGGTTGAACGACTCCGCGATCTCGCCGTCGTTGCCGCTCCACGTCATCGGCAATCGTGTCGAGAAGTCACCATTTGCAAAGGCCTTCAACGCGGCGAGGATCTCGCGCGATTGCATTTCGGTGGAGTGTGCGGATTCGCGGGTCTGGATCGTCGGGACTTTTGTAGGCGGACTGCTACGGCCTTTGGATGTTTTCTTGGCCCCTCGGGCAGTGGCGTGTACGGCTTGGTCCATGGGTCTGGCCTGGATGAGTTGGAAGGGATAAGCGCGCCCCGCAGAGCCAGGGCGAAGCGGCAGTTTCTTCCCGGGCATCCTGCCCGTGCGTAGGACAGTTCCGACACCGGATGACAGGCAACGGCTGAGCTCCCTGTTTTCTCAAGGAAAAGTTCGCATTTCGGGCGCAGCCGCGTCGCCCGCGCACCACGGGCCGACATCGGGACGCTCCTACATTTCGCGCGTTCGACGCGACTCAAGATGGCCCGAGAAACAAAGACCAAGGCAGGACCTATGCAGCAAGATCCCATGATCGATGACGGATGCGGTTGGGCGGTGGCCGGCATCCTGACTGAACTCGAAGCCGCCGTGCTCACCACCAGCATGGGCGACGGCGGCCTCGCCGGCACGATGGAACTCGCGGAGCCCTTCGCAACCGCGGCCAACGAGCCGCGCTTCGATCACGTCGAAGGAGAGTGAAAGCCGAGCGCGCCAGCTAAGCGCGAAAGCGCCGCCGCGTCAGCGCCAGAGCCACCCAGAACGACACGGCCGCATAGGCCGCGAGCACAAGCGCGCTGCGCAGCGGATGCTCCGGCCACCGGTCCATGAACATCGGGCGCACCAGTTCGACGGCGTTCGTCAGCGGCAGCCAGTCCGAAAACACGCGCAAGGGCAGCGGCAGCTGGTCGCGCGGGAAGAACACGCCCGACAGGAACATCATCGGCGTGAGAAACAGCGTGAAGTAGTAGGTGAAGAAGTCATAGCCCTTCGCCAGCGCGTTGAAGATCAGCGCGATGCACGAGAACGCGATGCCCACGCACAGCAGCACCGGCCACGCAGCAATGAGCTTCGCGCTGTGGCTGATGTCCAGCGCCAGCATCACGAACAGGATCGCGGTCACCGTGAACAGCGCCTTGAACGCGGCCCACAGCATTTCGGCAAGCACGATGTTGTCCAGGCTGATCGGCGCGTTCATGATGCCGTCCCAGGTTTTCTGCACGTGCATGCGCGAGAACGCCGAGTAGAGCGCTTCGAACGAGGCCGCGTTCATCGCGCTCATGCAGATCGAGCCGCTCGCGAGGAACAGGATGTAGGGAACCTGCTCGCCTTCGATGCGCACGGTGCCGACCAGCGCGCCCATGCCGTAGCCGAACGCCACGAGCCACATCAGCGGCTCGGCGATGTTGCCCACCAGGCTCGGGATCGCGAGCTTGCGCCAGACCAGCAGGTTGCGCAGGAACACCGGCCACCAGCGCGCGGACAGGTCGGGAAAACGCCAGATGGAATTCATCCTTCCTCCCGGATCTGCCGGCCCGTGAGTTTGAGGAACAGGTCCTCGAGGTTCGCCGGGCGGTGCAAGGTGCGCAACTTCGGATGCTCGCGCGCGAATGCATCGAGGAGCGGCTTGGCGTCCTGCGTGTAGAAGAACACCGTCTCGCCGCTGACTTCGACCCGCGAGGCGAATGATTTGAGGGGCGACTCCGCAAGCGCAAGTGCGCCATTGCCGTACGCCTCGACGACATCGGGCTCGAGGTGCTCGGCGATCAGGTCGCGCGGCTTGCCTTCCGCGATCTTCTTGCCGTGGTCGATGACCAGCAGCCGCGAACACAGGCGCTCGGCTTCGTCCATGAAATGCGTCGTGAGCAGGATCGACTTGCCCTGCTGCAGCAACAGCTGCAGCCGCTCCCACATCAGGTGGCGCGCTTGCGGATCGAGCCCCGTCGTCGGCTCGTCGAGCATCAGCAGCTTCGGGTCGTTCACGAGCGCGCGGGCCAGGGACAGGCGACGCCGCATGCCCCCGGACAGCTCGCCCGGCTTGGCGTCGGCCTTGTGCGCAAGCGCCGCGAAATCGAGCAAGCGCGGAATGCGCTCGCGGATCTGCGCGTCGCGCATGCCGAAGTAGCGGCCGTACACCAGCAGGTTCTCCGCCAGCGAAAAGTCAGGATCGAGCGTATCGAACTGGCTCACCACCCCGAGCTGCGCCTTGATCGCGAGCGCATCGCGCGGCATCGCCAGGCCCAGCGCATGGATCTCGCCCGCGTCGGGCACGGTCAGGCCGAGGCACATCCGGATGGTCGTCGTCTTGCCGGCGCCATTGGGCCCGATCACGCCGAGGCATTCGCCGCGTGCGATCTCCAGCGACAGGTCGTTCACCACGGCTTGCTTTCCGTAGTGCTTGGTCAAGCCGCGGGCTTCGAGGAGGAGCTCCGTCATGTGGGCCCATTGTGCCCACTAGAATCGTTCGCCATGTCGCGCTTCCTCGTCACGCCGCAGTACGTCGTTCCCAAGCTGCTGCTGACGCAGGCGATGGGTGCCCTTGCCTCGATTCGCGCCGGCGCCTTCACGCAATGGACGATCCGCAAGTTCGTCGACCACTACAAGGTGAACATGGCCGAAGCGGCCGATCCGCGGCTGGAGAGCTACGCGACCTTCAACGATTTCTTCACCCGTCCCTTGCGCGACGGCGTGCGGCCGATCGCCGATGCACCGTTTGTCTGCCCGGTCGACGCCGCGATCAGCCAGTACGGCCCGATCGAGCATGACCAGATCTTCCAGGCCAAGGGCCACAGCTATTCGACACGCGCGCTGCTCGGCGGCGACCAGGAACTGGCGCACCGTTTCGACCACGGCCACTTCGCTACGCTGTATCTCGCGCCCAAGGACTACCACCGCATCCACATGCCGTGCGACGGGCGCCTCACGCGCATGACCTACATCCCCGGCGCGCTGTTCTCGGTGAACCCGCTCACCGCGCGGCACGTGCCGAGCCTGTTCGCGCGCAACGAACGGGTGGTGTGCGTGTTCGAAACCGAGTGGGGCCCCTTCGTCAATGTGCTGGTGGGCGCAACGATCGTCGGCAGCGTCGCAACCGTGTGGCATGGCGTCGTGAACCCGCCGCGCACGAAGGAAATTCGCGAATGGCGCTACGACGACCAGGACATCCGCATCGCGAAGGGCGCGGAGATGGGGCGCTTCCTGCTCGGCTCCACGGTGGTGATGCTGTTCCCGAAGAACGTCGTCGTGTTCCATCCGGACTGGGCGCCGACGCGGCCGGTGCGGCTCGGCGAGGCGATGGGAACGCTGGCGGGGGCGGAGAGCCCGGTCTAGAGAAGCCCGGTGCGGGCACGGGTTGGCCGCCCATTGTTAGCATGCTTCCCATGCAAGCCCCCACGTCCAATCCGTTCCCCTTGTCCCCCTTCCACCTCGCGTTCCCCGTGCACGACCTCGGCGCCGCGCGCCGCTTCTATGGCGACCTGCTCGGCTGCCAGGAAGGCCGCTCGAGCGACGAGTGGATCGACTTCAATTTCTACGGCCACCAGATCGTCGCGCACCTCGCGCCCGAGGAATGCGCGGCGGTCCGCCGCAGCGCCGTCGACGGGCATGGCGTGCCGGTGCGCCACTTCGGCATCGTGCTGCCCATGAAGGACTGGGACGCGCTGGCCAATCGCCTGGATGGCAAGGTGCACTTCGTCATCGAGCCCTACGTGCGATTCGCCGGCCAGCCCGGCGAACAGGCCACGATGTTCTTCACGGACCCGAGCGGCAATGCACTCGAGGTCAAGGCGTTCAAGGACATCGCCAATCTCTTCGCCAAGCAGTAAGGCAGCGCCGTGCTGCCATAGGTAGACTGGCGCGATGCGCATCGGCATCGACCTCGGCGGAACGAAGATCGAAGGCATCGCCCTCGCGGGCGACGGCACGATCGCATTTCGCAAGCGCATGCCGACGCCGGCCGGCGATTACACCGGCACGCTCGCCGCTGTCGCGGCGCTCGTCGGCGAGACCGAGGCCGCCATCGGCGCGCGCGGCTGCAAGGTCGGCATCGCCACACCGGGCGCGATCTCGCTGGCGACCGGCACGATGAAGAACTGCAACAGCACGTGCCTGAACGGCCAGCGTCTTCTCGACGACCTGCAGGCACGGCTCGGACCTCGCGTGCGCATCGCCAATGACGCGAACTGCTTCGCGCTGTCCGAGGCCAGCGACGGTGCCGCGGCTTCGGCCCACTGCGTGTTCGGCGTGATCCTCGGCACGGGCGTCGGCGGCGGCGTGGTGATCGGGCGGCAGGTGCTGGACGGCGCGAATTCGATCGCCGGCGAGTGGGGCCACAACCCGCTGCCCGCACCGCACGCGACCGAGTTGCCCGGCCCTGCTTGCTACTGCGGCCGGCACGGCTGCATCGAAACCTGGTTGTGCGGCCCGGCCTTCGCTGCCGACGCGCGGCGGCGCGGCTTCGCCGCGCACGACGCGCGCGAGGTCGTCGAAGCCGCGCGCCGCGGTGAGGCGATTGCGAATGGCGCGCTCGACAGCTACATCGACCGCCTCGGCCGGGCGCTCGCGACCGTGGTGAACATCCTCGACCCGGACGTGATCGTGCTCGGCGGCGGCGTCTCGAAGGTGGACGAGCTGTACGAGCGGCTGCCGGCCGCGCTCGCACCGCATGTCTTCAGCGACGCAGTGGCGACACGCATCGTGCCGCCGCTGCACGGCGACTCGAGCGGCGTGCGCGGCGCAGCGTGGCTCTGGCCGGCGTGAAGCGGTTTACTGGAACGCGACTTCGTCGAACGCGCGCAGCTTGCGCGAGTGCAGGCGCTGGCTGCCTTGTTCGCGCAGGATCTCGATGGCGCGCATGCCGATGCGCAGGTGCTGGTCGACCCGTTCGCGGTAGAACTGGTTGGCCATGCCGGGCAGCTTGATCTCGCCGTGCAGCGGCTTGTCGCTGACGCACAGCAAGGTGCCGTAAGGCACGCGGAAGCGAAAGCCGTTCGCGGCGATCGTCGCGCTTTCCATGTCGAGCGCCACGGCACGGCTCTGCGAGAAGCGCTGCTGCGGCCCGTTGCCGGGCAGCAGCTCCCAGTTGCGGTTGTCGGTGCTGGCCACGGTGCCGGTGCGCATGATCCGTTTGAGGTCGGCGCCGGAAAAACCCGTGACGTCGGCCACCGCCTTTTCGAGCGCGAGCTGGATTTCCGCCAGCGCCGGAATCGGCACCCACACCGGCAGTTCCTCGTCGAGCACATGGTCCTCCCGCACGTATGCATGCGCGAGGACGTAGTCACCCAGCTGCTGGCTGGCGCGCAGGCCCGCGCAGTGGCCGAGCATCAACCAGCAGTGCGGGCGCAGCACCGCGATGTGGTCGGTGATCGTCTTCGCGTTGGCGGGGCCGACTCCGATGTTCACCATGCTGATGCCGCCGTGGCCCGGGCGGATCAGGTGGTAGGCCGGCATCTGCGGCAGGCGCGGCGGCACGGCACCGAATTCGTCGCCGGGCTGCGCCTGGAAGCCGACCCGTCGCGTCACGACATTTCCGGGCTCGATGAACGCGATGTACTCGCTGGCCGGATTCGCCATCTCCTCGTGGCCGAGGCGAACGAACTCGTCGATGTAGAACTGGTAGTTCGTGAACAGCACGAAGTTCTGGAACCACTCGGGCGCGGTGCCGGTGTAGTGGCGCAGGCGATGCAGCGAGTAGTCGACGCGCGACGCGGTGAACAGCGCCAGCGGATGCGCCTCGCCCGCGCGATGCAGCCACGTGCCGTTCGCGATGCCGTCGTCCATGTTGTGCAGGTCGGGCAGGTCGAACAGGTCCTGCATCATCATGCGGCGCTCGGGCGCCAGCGAGCCTTCGATGTGCTCGTTTTCGGCAAACGAGAAGTGGATGGGGATCGGCTCGCTGCTCGTCCCCACCTCGAGTTCGACGCCGTGGTTTTGCTGGAGCAGCTGGAACTGTTCGAGGTAGTAGTTTGCGTAGAGGTCCGGGCGCGTCAGCGTGGTCTCGAAGCGGCCCGCGCCCGACACGAAGCCGTAAGACAGGCCCGAACTTTCCAGGGCGTTCTGGTTCAACAGCGAATCTGTGTGGATGCGGACAAAGGGGTAACACGCGCGCACGTGGCTGGGCGGCTTCTCCCCGGCAACGAAGCGCTGCATCGCCGCGCGCAGGTGCGCGATCTGCTGGTTGTAGAGCAATCGGACTTGCGCGAGCGCGCTCTCGGGATCGGCATGCCGCGTGGGTGCGATGAACGGGGGCATGAAGGGCATGAGGCCTATTGTGCCCACGCTGCACGACGGAAAAAGTGACTCAGCCGTGCCGGGAAACCGTCCTACAAGGTGTAACGAAGCGACCTGACGTTACAAATCCCTGCCTTCAGCCACAGTTGCCCCATCGCCTGAACACGATCCCCAGAACAAAGGAGCCTGATCGAATGACAACAGCAACCATGGCCGGCAATCCTTTTGCACTGATGACCGACCCGGCCGAAGTGCGCGAGATGATCGAGCGTTCGGATGCCCTGCGCCGCCTGGCCCAGCGGCAATGCCATCCCCTCGACCGCGCCGTCATTCGCAGCCCCAGCGCCGAGCTGGCCGCGTACGACGCGAAGATCGACCGCACGACCGTGTACCTGCCGCCGGAAGAAGCCACCGAGAAGCCCGCCGCGCGCACGTACGCCAAGACGATCAACTGAAACGCTGTCACACATAGCCCGTCCTTGGAAAACAAACGCCCGCTTGAAGCGGGCGTTTTGTTTTGTGCGTGCCGCACTTACTCGTAGCGGCGCCCGCGGCCGTGGCCTTCCTCGCGCTGTGCTTCACGCTGGTGGGCGCGCTCTTCGCGGCGTTGCTGCGCCGGCGCGGCCTGTTGCTGCCTTTGCTGCTGCGGGTGCGGCATCGCCTGCTGGCGTTGCACTTCGCGCGCGGCCTGCTGCTGGCGGATCGCCTCGACGCGTTGCGCCTGCGCCGCCTGCCGCTGTTCGCGCTGCTGCACGAACTGCTGGCGCTGCTCCTGCCGCTGTTCCACTCGCTGCTCCTGGCGTTGTTGCACGAACGGCTGGCGCTCCTGCTGCGGCGCCACGTAGTGCGAGTAGCCACCTTGCTGGCCGCCGCGCCAGTCGTGCTGCGGCTGCGGGCGCGGCACCGGTTGGCGTTGCTGCTGGAAGATGCGGGCCTGCTCGCGCGGGAAGTCGCGGCGTGCTTCGCGCAGCGGTGCGGGCGGCGCAGCCGGCTGCACGTGCGCGACATCGTTGGAATGCGCGCGCGTCCAGCGTGAGTTGACGGGCCGGCCGCGATTGAAGTCGTCGACGCGCACGGTGGTGATCGCATCGGGGCGGCGCATGAACAGGTGGGTGCCCATGTTGTAGCGGCGGCTGTCGGTGACGAGGTAGCGGTTCACGTTGCGCACGTACACCGGGCTGGCGTTCCAGTACGGCTGCCAGATTTCACCGGGCGCGAGCGGATACCAGCCCACCGACGGACCGCTGCCGATGCCGCCGACGAATGCAACGAGCGCGGGTGCGTACACCGGATGGCGCCCGAGCGGGCCCGGCACCCACGCCCAGCGCGAGCCGATCACTGCCCAGCGGCCATAGTGGAACGGTGCAAAGCCCCACGGCGCGTCGTCGATCCACGTCCAGCCCCAGGGCGCGATGAATTCCCAGCGGCCGTAGCGATACGGCGCCCAGTCGGCCGCGGCCACCTGCGGGTACCACACCGTGCCGTACGACGGGTCGTTCGACCACGTTCCGTGCTCGTCCAGTTCGGGATACGCGACGACGTCACGCGGAACGTATCGCGCCGCGACCGATTGGTCCTCGGCACGGTTGCGATCCATCGCCCAGCGGTCGAAGCCGTCGTTCGCCGCTACGGGGGCGCTGGCGAGCGGCGCCAGGTCGCGGCCCGCGAACGCCACCTGCTGGCCCGCGGTGACCTGCTGCACGTTGCCACCGGCGCCGTACAGCACGGCGGCGCCGCTGCGCGCGGTGATGCGCGTGAAACCTTGTTGCGGACTGACGTCGATGCGCCAGTCCCCGGGCTGCGTGGCGCGCAGGGCGAGTTGCGGCGTGCTGATCTCGAAGTTGTCGCCGGCGCGCAGTTCCCGCGCGCGGGCGTTCACGCTGCCTTCGTTGACGGACAGCTGCACCACGTCGTCGTCGATGGCGACCACTTCCACGAACGTGCGGGCATCCATCTGGAGCACCGAAGAGCCGAAATGCACTTCGGCGCGGCCGCCCTCGTCAGTCCACAGGCGGTCGCCCTTCGTGATCGGGCGGTTGCGCGGCAGGTCGACCCAGTCCGTTTCGCCGGCCGGTGCGAACACCACCGAGCCTTCCACCCACGTCACCGCGGCGACGCGTGCCGGCGGGTCCGCTTGCGGCGCGGCCGTCTCCTGCTGCGGCGACTGCTGGGCCAGTGCCGCGGAGCCGAGCGCGGCGAACGCCGCCAGCGCGAACCAGCGCGCGATGAGTTGGGTAAAACGGGTCGGGTGCATGTTCATGTCAGGCCTCCACCTGGTTAGAACGTTCCTGCGCAGGGAAGAGCTGCTAAGGGCGTGTAAAGGCTGTAAACGAAGCTGTTAGCTGGTGCGGCCGGGGTTGAGCACCGGGATTCCCCGCTGCCACACTTCGGGTTCGGACTGCGAAGGCGCGCGGCGCAGGTCGGGGCGCTGGCGTTGTGTGGTGCGCTGGCGCTGCTGTTCTTCGTAGAGCTGCTGGTCGCGCCTGAACTGCTCGGCCAGCGCCTGCTGCTGCCTCTGCCATGCTTCACGCTGCGCTCGCTCTTTCTCTTCGGCCACGCGGCGGATCGCACTCTCGCGCTCGATGCGTTGCGCCGCCAGCACCTGCGCGTCGCGCTCCGCGGCCTTGCGGGCCAGTTCAACCTGTTGCGCATGCGCCGCGCGCCGCGCTTCGTCATCCTTCTTCGCGGCCGCGAGGGCGAGCTTCCTGGCTTCCTGGGCGCGCCGGGCCTGCAGTTCGCGTTGCTCACGCTGTTCGCGCGCCTTCAGCAGTGCGAGCTCGCGCTTGGTCTCGCGGTCGCGCATCAGCGCCGCGACCTGCTCGCGCCGCGCTTGCTCGCGCCGGGCCACGGCCTGCTCCCGCTTGGCCAGCTCGGTGCGCTTGGCCAACGCTTCGCGCCGCGACTGCTCGACCGCATCGCGCCTGGCTTGCTCGGCGCGTTCGCGTTGCGCGAGCCTCTGCTCGGCCGCCCGGTGTTGTTCGGCGACGCGCTGCTGCTCCGCCGCCTTGGCCTGCAGCTCGCGCCGTTGTTGTTCGGCGGCCTTGTGCTGTTCGGCCACCTTCTGTTGCTCTGCGCTCTTCTGCTGCTCGCGCTCGGCGAGCTTCTGCTGCTCCAAGCGCTTTGCCTGATCCGCCGCTGCGCGTGCCTGCTCGGCCTTCGCGAGCTGCTGATCGCGCTGGCGCTGCGCATCGGCATCGCGCCGGGCCTGCAACTGCGCTTCTTTCTGCGCATCCTTCTGGGCCTGCTGCTGGCCCTGCTTCTGCGCCTCGAGTTGCTGCTGCGCCGTCGCGACGCGGTTGTCGATGGCGGGCTTGATGTCCGGCGACGGCTGTTGCGTCTTGCGTGCGACCATCGGCGGCCTCGCTTGCTCGGGCATGGCGGGCGGCGCAACGATCTGCGCGTTGCCCAGTGCATTGGCCGCCACGCGCAACCAGCTGCCCTTGGCCGGCTTGCCGCGTGCGAAGTCTTCCGACGCGATCGCAGTGAGCGCCTCCGGCTTCGACTGGTACGTGTATTTCCCGGGCGGCTGCGGCGTCATGTTCGCGTTCACGCTGCTGATGTACAGCGGTGTCGCGGGATAACCCGGCTGCCATGCCTCGCCCGGGGCGAGCGGGAACCACGCGACGGTCTGCTTGCCGCCGATCGACAGCGGGCCGTTGCCGCTGCCGACGAACGCGACGAGCGCCGGCGAGTAGATCGGGCGCACGCCCATGCGGCCGGGCACCCACGCCCATTTCGAATTGACCTGCGCCCAACGCCCGTAGTGCGACGTGACGAAGGCCCATGGCTGCTCGTCGATCCAGGTCCAGCCCCACGGGCCGATCCATTCCCAGCGGCCGTTGCGGTACGGCGCCCAGTTCGCCGGCACCGATTGAGGCATCCACACGACGCCGAGGTTCGCGTCCTGCTGCCACACGCCGCTCGCATCGAGCAGCTGGTAGCCGACGACTTCGCGCGGAACGTAGCGCGCCGCGACGGACTGGTCTTCGCGGCGGTTGCGCTCGGCGGCCCAGCGGTCGAAGTTGTCCTGCGGCGGCTGCTCCTTCGAATCGACCTGCGCGAGTGCGCGCGCCTTGAACGTGATTTGCTGGCCGCCGCCCATCGGCAGCGCGTCGCCCTTTTCGCCGTAGACGGCGCCGGTGCCCGAATGGATCGTGACACGCGTGACGCCGCGGTCCTTGTCGACGTCGATGCGGTAGTCGCCCGGGTAGGACGCACGCCACGCGAGGTTGGGCGTGTCGACTTCGAAGTTCTCGCCTTCGGGAAGGGTGCGCACGCGCAGGTAGACCGTGCCTTGCGTCAGCGACAGCTGCGTCGACTGGTCATCGAGCGCGAGGACCGCGAGCTGGGTGCGCCCATCCATGCGGACGATCGCCGAGCCGGCCTGGATTTCGGCCCGCACGCCCTTGTCGGTCCACAGCTTGTCGCCGCGCACCAGCGGGTGGTTCAGCTCGGCGTCGGTGAATTCGTTGTCGCCGCCGGGCGCGAAGCTGACCGCGCCTTCCGTGTAGTTGACGCGCGCGACGCGGCCCGGCGGGTCCGCCTGGGCGAAAGCGGTGCCGCTGCCGAGCCCGAGGCCGGCCAGAACGATGAAGAAGTAGAAACGCGCGCGCATGAAGATCACTCTCCCGCAAGTAGAACGCCTGAGCCACTTGAAAGACGGATAACGGGAGGTAAAGCGCGCTGACGCTTTTCCCCTATTTTGTAATCCGCTGTAAAGCGAAGGCGCGCACCGTGAAAAATTTCTCGCGCTCGCGCGCGCTACAGTGCGCCATGCAGCGCCGCACCTTCGTCATTTCCTGCGGGTCCTTGCTCGCAAGGCAGGCCTTTTCCCAATCGGGCGCATGGCCCACCCGGCCGGTCAAGGTCGTGATCGGATACCCCCCGGGTGGCAGCACCGACGTCGCGGGCCGCCTCTTCGCGGATCGCATCGGACGCAAGCTCGGGCAGCAGTTCATCGTCGACACCCGCGCCGGCGCGAGCGGCACCGTCGCGGCGCAGTCGGTCGTGCGCGCGGAGCCGGACGGCTACACGCTCTTGCTCGCGGCGTCGCCGGAAGTGTCGATCGCGCCGATCACGATGAAGGCGCTGCCCTATGACCCGGTGCGCGACCTGCAGCCGATCACGCTGGTCGGCCAGATCCCCTTCTTCCTCGTGGTGAACCCGTCGTTGCCCGTGAACTCGCTCGACGAGTTCATCGCGTATGCGAAGGTGAACCCGGGCAAGTTGAACTACTCCTCGTTCGGCAACAACACCTCGAACCACCTCGCCGGCGAGCTGTTCAAGTCGCTGACCGGCATCCAGTCGGTGCACGTGCCTTACAAGGGCAGCGGGCCGTCGATCACCGACCTGATCGGTGGCCAGGTGCAATACACGTTCGATGGTCCGCCGGCGGTGCTCGAACAGGTGCGCGCCGGCAAGCTGCGCGCGCTGGCCGTCGCATCGAAGCAGCGGCTTGCAAGTGCGCCCAACGTGCCGACGTTCGCCGAAGCCGGCTTGCCCACGTTCTCCGGCGGCACGTGGTTCGGGCTGTTCGCACCCGCGAAGACGCCGCACTTGCTCATCGAGCAGCTCAATGCCGAGTCCGTCGCCGTGCTGAACTCGCCCGAGCTGGTCAAAGCCTTTGCCGACAAGAACATCGTGCCCTCGCCGATGACGCCCGAGGAATTCGCGCGCTTCGTGCAGTCGGAAGTGGCGAAATGGAAGGCACTGGCCGCAAAGATCGGTATCGTGGCGGAATGAAGACGCTGTTCACGAACGCGGCGGTGGTCGACGCCGTCGAACCGAAGGCGCGCGAAAAGAGCGCGGTCCTCGTCGAAGACGGCCGCATCCGCGAGATCTTCGCGCAGCCCACGCCTGCGGTCGGCGATGCGCAAGTGGTGGACCTGAAGGGCGCGCACCTCATGCCCGGCCTGTGGGACGTGCACGTGCATCCGGACTACTTCGCGCCGCACGAGATGCCGCTGCCCGAGCAGGTGACATTGTTCGGGCACCGGCTGCAATCGGCATTGTTCGATTCCGGCATCGTCGGCTTCCGCTGCGCGGGCTCGCACGATTACATGGACGTCGCGTGGAAGCGCGCGTTCGACTCGGGCCAGTACCTCGGCCCGCGCCTGTTCGCATCGGGCTACTTCCTCACCACGACCGGCGGGCACTTCCTCACGTCGGGCCATGCGCTCGAGTGCGACGGGCCGTACGGCTTCGTCAAGGCGATCCGTGAACAGATCAAGAACGGCGTCGACCACATCAAGCTGAACCTCTCCGGCGGCATCATGGGCCCGCCGTGGGACCTGCACCGGCATTCGTTCTTCCTGCCCGACGAATTGAAGGCGGCGTTCGACATCTGCAAGCTGCGCGAGTTCAAGGTGATGGCGCACGCCACCAACCCCCAGGCCGTGAAAGCGGCCATCGTCAACGGCGCGTACAGCATCGAGCACGGCTACATCCTCGACGACGAGTGCATCGAGCTGTTCCTCCAGCACGACGCCTGGTATGTGCCGACGCTGTCCATCAGCCACCTCACACCGGACCAGGCCCGCAACGACTGGGAAAAGCGCTGGGTGAAAAACCGCAACCTGGCCCATGCGCTGTGCTGCCGTGCCGACGCCGCGCAAGACGTGCACCAGGCCGGCTTCCTCAAGGCGTTGAAGGCCGGCGTGAAGATGGCGCTCGGCTCCGACATCCGCCCGCTGAAGGACGCGGCGCTGCTCGAGATCGGGTTGTGGGTGCGCGACGGCGCCTCGCCCTGGCAGGCACTCGTCGCCGCCACGCGCAACGGCGCGGCGCTCTGCGGCGTGGGCAAGGATCTCGGCACGATCGAGGTCGGCAAGATCGCGGACCTCATCGTCGTCGGCGGCAATCCGCTGGACGACATCAACAACGTGCGCCGCCTGCAGCTCGTGATCAAGGACGGTGTCGTCATTTCCGACAAGCGCGCCGGAGCCGCGGCCTGAGATGGCCGGCACCGCAACGCCGCGCATCGCGGTCATCGGCGCGGGCATCGTCGGTGCCGCCATCGCGTACGAACTGCGCAAGCGCGGCAGCGACGTCACCCTGGTGGACCGGGACGAGCCCGGGCGCGGCTGCAGCTTCGGCAACTCCGGCGCGATCAGCCCCGGCTCCGTCGCGCCGCTCGCGATGCCGGGCGTGCTCGCTTCGGTGCCGCGCATGCTCGCCGATGACGAGAGCCCGCTGTACTTGCCGCTTTCGTATCTTCCGCGCGCGCTGCCGTGGCTGATGCGCTTCGTCGCCTCGGCTCGACCGGGGCACGTGCGCGAATCGGCGAAAGCGCTCGCGGCATTGCACGCGGGTGCCCTCGAAGCGCATCGAGCGATGACGCGCGAGCTCGGCGTGCCCGAGCTGTTCCTGCAGCGCGGGCACTTGCACCTCTATCCCGATGAAGACGCGCTCGCGAAGGATGCCGCGGGCTGGCGCATGCGCCGCGAGTACGGCTGGGCGTGGGAGAAGCTCGATCGCGCCGGCATCACCGCGCTCGAGCCCGGCATCCACGAGCGTTATGGCGTGGGCATCTTCATGGCCGACCACGCGACGATCCTCAACCCGTTCCGGTACGTGCAGGCGATCGCGTCGGCGTTCGCGCAACGCGGGGGACACATCGCGCGAACGCACGTGTCCGCACTGCATCCGTTCGGCGAGCGGTGGCGCATCGAGGGGGACGGCGAGATGGGCGGCGCGCAATTCGATCATGTGGTCATGGCCGCGGGGGCGTGGTCGCGGGACCTGCTCGCGCACGTCGGCATCCACGTGCCTCTCGAGAGCCAGCGCGGCTACCACGTCCAGTTCGACGGCGCACGCGAGACGGTCGCGCGCACCGTCGTGCTCGCCGACAAGAAGGTCTTCGTGACGCCGATGGAAGAAGGCCTGCGTGTCGGCGGCACGGTGGAGATCGGCGGATTGCGGGCGCCGCCCGACGAGCGGCGCGCGGCGCTGCTTCACCGCATCGCACGCGAAAGCTTCCCCCGCCTCGAAGGCATCGCATCGCGCAGCTGGATGGGCCACCGCCCCTG
Source organism: Ramlibacter sp. (assembly GCA_035526975.1). Taxonomy (GTDB): domain Bacteria; phylum Pseudomonadota; class Gammaproteobacteria; order Burkholderiales; family Burkholderiaceae_C; genus Ramlibacter. The sequence continues at coordinate 12,477 of DATLBJ010000224.1, read as the reverse complement.
CATGCCCGACTCCGTCCCGGTGGTCGGCGCGGCGCCGCGCCGTCGCGGTTTGTGGCTGGCGATCGGCCACGGCCACCTCGGACTCACCGATTCCCTCAACACCGCCCAGCGCATCGCGGATGCGCTGCTCGACCCTTCGGCACAGGAGTTGTCATGCCCTTCCTCATCGATCGCCGCCGCGCGCTGACTGCCATGGGCTGCGCGCTGCTCGCGGGCCGCGCGTTCGCGCAAAGCTGGCCCGCGCGCGCCATCAAGCTCGTCGTGCCTTTCCCCGCGGGAGGTTCGACCGACATCGTCGGGCGCATCGTGGCGGACAAGCTCGCCGTCGCGCTGGGGCAACCTGTCGTCGTCGACAACCGCGGCGGGGCGGGCGGCACGAGCGGCTCCGACGTCGTCGCGAAATCGCCGGCCGACGGTTACTCGCTGCTCGTGGCGACCAGCAGCACGCACGCGATCGCGCCCAGCCTCTACCCGAAGCTGCCGTACGACCCGCTCAGGGATTTCACGCCGGTGTCGCTGGTGGGCACGGCGACGATCCTGCTCGTCACGCATCCTTCGGTGCCGGTCAAGACCGTGTCCGAACTCATCGCGTATGCGAAAGCGCATCCCGGCCAGTTGATGTTCGGCTCCACCGGCAACGGCAGCGTGTCGCACCTGACCGCGGAGTACTTCAAGTCGAGCGCGGGCATCGACATGCAGCACATTCCGTACAAGGGCGATTCGCCCCTGTCGGTGGACCTGATCGCGGGGCGCGTGCAAGTGGCGTTCGGAACGGCCGTCGCCTTCCTGCCCTACGTGCAGCAAGGCAAGCTCAATGCGCTGGCCGTCACCGATGCGAAGCCTTCGCCGATCGCGCCGAACCTGCCGACTGTCGCGTCATCGGGCCTGCCCGGATTCGAGGCGCTCCAGTGGTTCGGCATCCTCGCGCCGGCCGGCACGCCGAAGGAGGTCGTCGTGCGGCTGAATGCGGAGATCGGCAAGATCCTGCAGATGCCCGACGTCGTCGACCGGCTGCGGGGCCTGGGGATTGCCATCGATGGCGGCACGTCCGACAGCTTCGCCGCATTCCTGCGCGCCGAACACGCGAAGTGGGGAAAGATCGTGAAGACGTCGGGCGCGAAGGTCGACTGATCAGTCGACAGTGACATGGGCGGCGCGGATCACGCGCGACCACTTCGGCACCTCGGCCTCGAGCAGCGCGCGGAATTGCTCCGGCGTGCTGCCCGCGACGATGAAGCCCTGGCTGCCGAACGAGTCCTTGATGTCCGGGCTCTCCAGCGCCTTCACCACTTCCGCATTCAGGCGCGCGATCACGTCGCGCGGCGTCGCGGCCGGCGCGAACAGGCCCTGCCACGACGACGCCTCGAATCCGTCGAGCCCGGCGATCTTCGTCTCGGCCAGCGTCGGCACGTCGGGCAGCATCGGATGGCGCCTCAGTGACGTGACCGCCAACGGCCGCACCTTGCCCGCCTTGATCTGCGGCAACAGCACCAGCAAGTCGCCGAACATCGATTGCAGGGTTCCACCCAGCATGTCGTTGAGTGCCGGCGCGCTGCCCTTGTACGGGACGTGCGTGAGTTTCACACCGGTGGCCAGCGCGAACATCTCTCCCGTCAGGTGCATCGACGTGCCGTTGCCCGGCGTGCCATGCGTGACCGGGTTCACGCGCGCGGCGGCGATGTAGTCCTGCACCGTGCGGATGGGGCTGGCCGAATTCACGGCAAGCACCAGCGGCGCCGACACCACCATCGTCACCGGCGCGAAATCCTTGAGCGTGTCGTACGGCAGTTTCGGATACAGGCTCGCAGCGATCGCGTTGCTGCCGGTCACGCCCATCAGCAGCGTGTAGCCGTCGGGGGCCGATTTCGCGACGAAGTCCGCGCCGACGGTGCCGCCCGCACCGGGCTTGTTGTCGACGATGACCGGCTGCCCCATTGCCACGGAGAGCTTGTCCGCCAGCCTGCGCGCGAGCGCGTCGGTGCTGCCTCCAGGCGGGAACGGCACGACGATGTGGATCGGCTTCGACGGGTAAGCCGGCTGCGCATGCACGAGTGCGGATGCGAGCAGCGAAGTGCCGAGGACGAGGCAATGGCGGCGGGTGATGCGGATCGGGTTCATGCAACTTCCTTCACGAGAATCGTCGGGGATCGAACGGTGTGAGATCGATTTGCGGCGCACGCCCGGCGACGAGATGGGCGATCTCCCGGCCGGTGGTCGCGCCTGCGCACATGCCGATGTGGCCGTGGCCGAAAGCCAGCCACGCATTCGCGGCGCGCGGTGCGCGGCCGATCACCGGCAGGCTGTCGGGCAGGCAGGGGCGATGCCCCATCCAGCGGGTGTGGCGGGTGGTGTCCAGGTGCGGGAACATCTGCAGCCCCTTGGCCAGCAGGACGTCCGCGCGGCGGTAGTCCGGCGGCGCCTCCAGGCCGGCGAACTCCACGCTTCCGGCAAAGCGCAGACCCATCGCCATCGGGTTGACCATCAGGTTGTATTCGGACGCGAACACGGTATGTCGCAATGCGAGGTTGTTGCTTTGCACCGTGACGTGGTAGCCGCGCTGCGTTTCGAGCGGGACAGCCGCACCGAGGTCGCGCGCCAACGGGGCCGACCAAGCGCCGGCCGCGACGACGACCGCATCGCATTCGACGCGCGTGCCGTCTTTCAGGCGCACCGCCGTCACGGCGTCGCCCCGGCGCTCGAAGCCCGCCGCTTCGCCCGCGAGCGATTGCGCGCCATCGGTCACGCATCGATCGTGGATCGCCTTCACCAGCGCCTCGGGATCCAGCGTCGAGCCGTTCTCCGGTGCCAGGATGCCGAACCGAAAGCGCCCTTTGAGGTCGGGCTCGAGCGTCGCGAGCTCTTCTTCGCCGACGTCGCGCATTTCCACGCCGAGGCGCCTCCGCAGGTCCATGCCCCATTTCCAGCGGCGTGCACTTTCGGCGCTGCCGTAGACATAAAGGCAGCCAGTGCGCCGCACGAGGTCCTGCGCGCCCGAGCGCTCGATGAGCGGCGCGTAGCTGTCGAAGATCGGCGCGAGCAAACCGCGCAAGGCTGTCGCGATGCGCACGACTTCATCGGGGCGCGACGCGCGGACGAACCGCATGAGCCACGGGAGGACCGTCAGGAGATAGCCGGGGCGAACGCGTAACGGGCCATCGGGGTCGAGCAGCCAGCCCGGCGCCTGCTTCCACATGCCCGGCATTCCGACCGGCAGGCAGGCGCTTGGCGAGAGCGAGCCCGCGTTGCCGAACGAACAGGCTTCGCCCGGCGGCACCGGGGCGATGAATGTGACGGCGTGGCCGTCGCGCTGCAGCCACGCGCCGCAACTCGCCCCCACGATGCCCGTGCCCAGAACGACGACACGCATGGCGCCAGTGTAGCCTCAGCGAAATGCCGTGAGGTCTTCGCGGATCCAGTCGATGAACGCGCGCGTTCGCGCCGGCAACAGCCGTGCATGCGGGTACACGACCTGGATCGGCCGCGGCGGGCGCTCGAAGGGCTCGAGCACGATCTTCAAACGCTTGTCCCTGATGTAGGGCGCGACCTGGTACGAGAAGAACATGCCGAAGCCCGCACCGTCGGCGCACGCCTGCACCGCGGGCAACACGTGGTTGAACTCGAGGCTCCCCGACACAGGCACGCGAAACGCGCGGCCCTTGTCCTGGAAATCGCCGAAGCCGATGCGCCCGCCGCTGACGCGCACGCAATTCGCGTGCGACAGCTCGCGCGGGTGCCGCGGCGTGCCGTGCTTGCGCAAATACGCGGGATGCGCGACGACCACGCGGCGGATCTGGCCGAGCGGCAATGCGACGAGCGAAGAGTCGTCGAGGTGACCGATGCGGACGGCGACGTCGATGCCCTCGTCGACCAGGTTGGCCATGCGATCGAGCAGCACCATGCTGCATTGGATCTTCGGATGCGCGAGCACGAAGCGCGTGACCGATGGCGCGACATGCAACTGGCCGAACGGCACCGGCGCGGTAATGGTGAGGTGGCCGGCCGCTTCGCTCGCTCCCGCGGAAAGCGCAGCCTCGGATTCCTCCAGCGCGGCGAGCACCTGTCGGCAGTTGGCAAGGTGCTGCTTGCCGTCCTCGGTCAGGGTGATGCGGCGCGTCGTGCGGTTGAACAGGCGCACACCGAGTTCGGCTTCGTAGCCGGCGAGCGAGCGCACGACGGCGGGCAGCGACAGGTGCAGCTCGCGCGCCGCGCGTGTCAGGCTGCCTTCGTCGGCGATCCGCACGAAGGTCTGCATCGCCTTGAACTTGTCCATGGCCGCTCCGGTGATTGCTGCATATTTTGCAGGAGTTCCCTGCATGACAGGCCATTTATTCCACGGCGGTCCCCGCCCAGAATCGCGGCAACTTATCGAGGAGACGATCGTGATCAAGCTGCATCGCCTGGCCCTGTCGGGGCACTGCCACCGGGTCGAGTTGTTCCTGTCGCTGCTGGGCCTGGAGTACGAACTGGTCGACGTGGACATGCTCAAGGGCGAACACAAGTCGCCGGCATTTCTCGCACTGAATCCGTTCGGGCAGGTCCCGGTGCTGCAGGACGGCGACCTCACCCTGGCGGATTCGAACGCCATCCTCGTGTACCTCGAAGCCAGGTACGCGCCCGGGCAATGGCTGCCGCGCGACCCTGCCGGCGCCGCGCGCGTGCAACGCTGGTTCTCCGCAGCGGCGGGCCCGCTCGCGTTCGGTGCCGCGGCCGCCCGGGCCGTGCAGGTGTTCGGCCGCAAGGACGACACGCAGCCGATGATCGTGCGCGCGAACCAGGTGCTGCAAGTGATGGAGCAGGAGCTGGCGCGCGATCCGTGGCTCGCCGGGCGCGAGCCCAGCCTAGCGGACATCTCGCTGTACAGCTACGTCGCACGCGCCCCCGAGGGAAACATTTCGCTCGAGCCTTATCCGAATGTGCGGGCCTGGCTCGCGCGCGTGGAAGCACTGCCGCGATTCGTGCCGATGCCCAGGTCCAAAGCCGGCCTCGACGCCTGAGATGGGCGCGTTCCACGAGGGCGAGCAGGCGGTGCAGGAACGCGCCGGCGTGCGCGAGCAACTCGCGCATGCGGCGTTCCTTCGCGACTTCATGCCGCAGCAGCACCGCGATTTCTTTGCGCTGCTGCCCTTCATGCTGCTGGCCAGTGTCGATGCGCAAGGACAGCCTTGGGCGTCGGCGCTGGCCGGTGCGCCGGGATTCGCGCACTCGCCGGACGACCACACACTGCAGCTCGAGGCGTGGCCCGCGGCGCACGATCCGCTTGCGGCCTCGCTGCACCCGGGCGCCGCGCTGGGATTGCTGGGGATCCAGCAGCACACGCGACGGCGCAACCGCATGAACGGCCACGTCGCGGAGGCAGACGGGAAGCGATTGCGCATTCGCGTCGACCAGAGTTTCGGCAATTGCCCGAAATACATCCAGGCGCGCGAGGCTCGCTTCGATGCGGGTCGCGCCGCAGCCCCCCAGGTCACGCGCATGGCGGCGCTCGACGCGAACGCCCAGGCGCTGGTACGCAGCGCGGACACTTTCTTCATCGCAACGGCCCACCCGCAGGCGCGCGACAGCGAAAAGCGCGAACATGGCATCGACGTCTCGCATCGCGGCGGCAAGCCGGGCTTCGTGCGTGTCGATGGCGGCCATCTGCTCACGGTGCCGGACTTCACCGGCAATTCGTTCTTCAACACGATCGGCAACCTGCTGCTCGAGCCGCGGTGCGGATTGCTGTTCGTCGATTTCGCGACCGGCGACACGCTGCAGCTGTCGGCCACGGCCCGGCTGGTCGAAGACGGCGCCGACCTCGCGTCGTTCAGGGGCGCCTTGCGTTTGCTGCGATTCGAAGTGACGGGCGCGATCCACGCGCGCCGTGCGCTGCCCTTGTACTGGGGCGAGGCCACGCCCTCCCCCGTCCTCGAGCACACAGGATCCTGGTCAGGCGCCTGATTCGCCAGAGGACCACTGGGTGTGGAACTTGCCGGGCCGGTCGAGCCGCTGGTAGGTGTGCGCACCGAAGTAATCGCGCTGCGCCTGCAGCAAGTTGGCCGGCAGGCGCTTGGCGCGATAGCTGTCGTAATACGCCAGCGCACTCATGAACGCCGGCACCGGCACGCCGTGCAGCGCCGCGGTCGCAACGACGTCGCGCAACGCCTCATGGGTGTCGGCCATGACCTGGGCGAAGTGCTCGTCGACGAGCAGGTTCGTGAGGCTCGCGTTGCGCGCATATGCCTGGCGGATGTCTTCGAGCAATCTCGCGCGAATGATGCAGCCGGCCCGCCAGATCGAGGCGATGGTCCCGAACGGCAGCATCCATTGGTACTCCTTGTCGGCGGCGGCCAGCAGCTGGAAGCCCTGGGCGTACGCACATACCTTGGTCGCGAGCAACGCGCGTTCGAGCTGGCCGGTGAAAGCTGCGCGATCGCCGTTGAACTCGCGCTTCGGTCCCGCCAGCAATCCGGACGCCACTGCGCGTTCGCCGATGACGGCACTCACGGTGCGCGCGAAGACCGCCTCGGCGATCGTCGGCGCCGGCACGCCCAGGTCGAGCGCGACCTGGCTGGCCCACTTGCCAGTGCCCTTCTGCTCCGCCGTGTCGACGATCAGGTCGACCAGCGGCTGGCCCGTCGCTTCGTCGACGTGCGAGAGGATGTGCGCGGTGATGGCGACGAGGTAACTTTCGAGCGGCCCGCGATTCCACTGCGCAAACACGCCGCCCATCTGCGCCGCCGGCATGCGCAGCAGTTCGCGCATCACGGCGTACGCCTCGCACAGGCCCTGCATGTCGGCGTACTCGATGCCGTTGTGGACCATCTTGACGTAATGGCCCGCGGCCCCCGGGCCCATCCACTCGCAACACGGCTGCCCGTCTTCTGCGCGGGCCGAGATGGCCTGCAGCAGGGGCCGGATGCGGGGCCATGCGCGTGCATCGCCGCCGGGCATGATCGCCGGCCCGCGCAGCGCGCCCTCCTCGCCGCCACTGACGCCCGCGCCCACATAAAGGATGCCCGTGCGTTCGAGCTCGCTCATGCGCCGCTGCGTATCGGCAAAGCGCGTGTTGCCGCCATCGATGACGATGTCGTCCGCCTCGAGCAGCGGCTTCAGGTCGGCCAGCACCGCATCGACCGCCGCACCCGCGGGCACCATGACCAGCAGCACGCGCGGTTTCGCCAGGCCCGCGACGAACTCCTGCATCGATCGCGGCGCCGCAGTTTCCACGCGCTGCGCGAAACGGGTGCGCTTGCCTTCGTCGAGGTCGAAGCCGCTGACCGCAAAACCGTGGCGCGCGAAATTCAGCGCAAGGTTTTCTCCCATCACGCCAAGTCCGACGATGCCGATGTCGCTGGGTTTCATCTGCGCATTCTCGCCGTACGGAAGGTGATCGAATAGCGCAGCATCTTCGTCGCCGCCACCGAGTGCTGCCACTCCCATCGCGCCGGCCCGTGCAACAGGTAGATCGAGCGCGGCTGCACAGTGACCTTGAGGATGTCGGCCTTCTTCGGCGCATCGGGCGGGTAGGGGCGGAATCGCATCACGGCCTCGGACAGCAGCGAGACCCCCGCGACGTCCTCGAAATCGGGCACGTCGCGGTGCCAGCCGAGCGGTGTGCCCTCGCGGTATTCGGCCACGAGCACTTGCGTGAATGCGCCGGGCTCGACGCCCAGCCAATTCGCAACCTTCGCGCGCAGCGGGTCGAGCTCGCGCGGGATGGGCGGGCCTTCGTTCAGGCGGTTCGCTTCGTAGTCGTACTTGCCTCCGAAACTCACGACACGGCGCTTGGCCTGGTAGCCCTTGTAGTTCATCTCGGCCAGCGGCTGCGATTGCGCGAACGCGATCCAGTGCTGCTCCTCGTCGCGCGTCAGGAACTCCCGCTCGTAGCGCATGCCTTGCGGCAGCACCGGCGCGGCGGCACTGAACAGGTCCTGCTGCGACATGCGGCTATTTCAGCACCGCGAGCGCACGCTCGGTGCGCTCGAGCAGCACCTTGGCGCCCAGGGGCTCGCCGGTCGCCTTCATCATCCACAGGTCGGGCAGGATGTCGCCCTGCTTCACGATGCGTTCGACCTCGGGGCCGACGGCCCCCGCCTTCTCGACTTGCTGTTCCACCTGCGCCGTGATCATGTGGCCCATCGCGTAGTTGGGCAGGTACAGCGTGTAGCCGACCATGTGCGAATAGATCGCGAGCAGGTGCGAATCGCGCACGCCGAACACCGGTGCGTAGAAGCGGTTCCACACGTCTTTCGCGATCGCCAGCGTCGCTTCGCGCAGTTGGGCGGGTGTCGCGTCCGGATGCGCGTACATCCAGTGCCACACCTCCATGTCGACGAGCGACACGCCCGCGATCTCGTACGTGCTCCAGAAGTCGTCGATCATGCCCAGGGCCTGCGACTTCGCGTCGGGCTTGTCCAGCCCGAGCAGCTGCAGGTCGCGCGACTGGAAGACGAAGGCGATGGCCTCCGTGAACGCGTTGTTGGGAACGCCACGCAACAGCGTGTGGTCGATGGCCTTGAGCGAGAGCACCTGTTCGACGTTGTGCCCCATCTCGTGCACGGCGATCGAGTAGCCCTTGTAGTTCATGCCCGAGAGCTCGATGCGCGTGCGCAGGTGCGGCTTGTCCTCGCGCCGCGCCGCCGGCATCGCGTGACCGGACCCGCGCGCGGCGTCGACGACGATGTTCTCCGCCAGCCACGCCGCGCGTTCGGCCGAAAAGCCGAGCTCGCGGAACATGCGCGGCATGTCGGCCGCGTACGCTTGTGCATCCGGGTAGCGCTTGGCCACGATCGCGTCGAGCTCAGCCTCGGTGGATTGGCCGCGCGGCTTGAAGCCGGCGTACCAGAGGTCGAACGGCTCCAGCGGGCGGCCGACCCCTTCGCGCACGAGCTTGCCGACGCGCGCGGCCAACGGCGATGCGAGCACCTCCTCGAACATCGCCCGCACTCGCGCCTCGGGCACCTCGCCGTCCTCGTCGAAGCGGCGGCGGATCAGCGTCGGCGCGGCGGGCGTCCACTCGTCGGCCAGTCGCGAGGCGCGGAAGGTGCCGAGCAGCATCGCGTAACGCGTGTCGGGCTCGCGTTCGGCGTCCGGTGCGGGCTTGAACGGATTCCAGTCGCGGCCGGGCTTGTCGACGACGGCCTGCGGAATCGTCTGCGTGACGATGCGCTCCATCACGGCCTGGATCGCACGTTGCCGCGCGAGCCCGCCGTCGCGGTTCGCATACTGCGCGCGGATTTCCTCGCGCAGGTTCCAGTGCGACAGCAGGCGCAGCTTCTGCGGGAACAGCCGCTCGCCGCCCGCGCCGGTGACGTTGCCCATCCAGATGTTGTAGTGCGCGATGTATTGCTCGGCGGCGCCCAGCGCGCGGCCGATCTCGAGGTTGACCGATGCGGGAACCCGCGTGCCGAAGCGCGAAGCCAGGCGCGCCTCGGCCCATTGCCGCCGCGTCCATTTCCCGCCGTTCGCGATGCGCTCGTCGAGCGTCGTCAGCGGGAAGTTCAGCAGCGCGACGAAGGCCGCCTTGTTGGCGAACAGGTCCTGCGTGATGTGCGCCGCCGGGTCGTAAGCTGCCAGCGTGGCATCGAGCGGGAGCACGGGGCCGACCTCCAGCGTTGCTTGCCGCGCGAGGTCGCGGCCGATCTCGAGCATGTGGCCGTCGATCGACTCGAACACGAACTCGAAGCGGCGGAAGGTTTCATCCAGCGTCGCCGCATCGGCGGCGAAGTTCGCGCGCGCGAACGCTTCGAAATCCGCGCCGCCGCCGTCTTCGGCGCGCCAGAGCGATGCGACTTGCGCCAGCCCGCGCTCGACGCGAGCCCGTTGCGCCTCGCCGTATCTGGCGACGATCTCGTCACGCGCGCGGGCGATCGAGGGTGTCAGGTCGATGCCCGCGGCGGCGGAAGCAGTGGCAGCAGCAATGGCCATGACGGTCGCGGCGAGGAGTTGGCGCATCGGCGCTAAGCGGCCGGGTGGAGGTCGGGGACGTAGGGCTTGCTCGTGAAGTGCTCGTCGCCACTGGCGAACTTCACTCCGGCGCGGCGGAGCGCCTCGTCGTCGACGACGTCGAGCGGGACGTAGTAGCGGTCGTCCGTCTTCCACACCGTGTCGTTGTCGACACGGTTGTAGCAGATGAGGAGCGTCCAGCGCCGCTTGCTGGAGCCGTTGGCGTCGGATCGGTGGATCGCGTTGCAATGGAAGATGAGCGCGTCGCCGGGCGCGAGCTCGCAATACTCCACCGGGCACTTTTCCAGGATATGCGGCATGCGTTTCGGGTCGACCTCGTTCTGCGTGGGCGACAGCGGCGTGTGGTCGATGCGTCCCATCCGGTGCGAGCCGGTCGCAATCTGCAGGCAGCCGTTCTCGCGCGTGGATTCGTCCAGCGCAATCATCACGGAGAGCATGTCGGGCCGCAGGCACCCGTTGTAGTACCAGTAACCGTAGTCCTGGTGCCATTCCCACGCGCCGCCGATTTCCGGCTCCTTCGCCGTGAGCTTCGACTGGAAGTGATAGACGTCGCCGCCCAGCAGTTGCACCGCGGAGTCCACCATGCGGCGGCTGCGCGCGGCCAGGCCATACACCGAGTCGCCGGCGCGGTTCCACAGCGCGATGCGCGTGGAGCGCCCTTCGCTGTCACGCCGGTCGAGGATGTGGGAGCGGACGGTCGGGTCCTTCTCCATCGCCTGCGTGAGCAGCTCGATTTCGTCGCGCGCGAACAGCCCGCGCGCGTAGGTGAAGCCCTTCTCTCCAAATTCCGCGGCTTGCGCCGGTGTCAGGACGGACGCCATCTCGTTTCTCCTGCAACTGCCGATCCGCCATCGTAAGCCCGCGCTTGCCCCAAAAGAAAAAACCCGGCACTTGCGTGCCGGGTTTTCCTTGGAGGCTGACTCTTCGCCTTAGGGCTTCGAAGCCGTCGGAAACGGCCACGCAGCTTGCGGGTTCAAAGTCGTCTGCGCCGCAGGCGCTGCCGGTGCGCTGGAAGCGGCCGGCTTGGCAGCAGGTGCTTTCGCAGCCTTCTTTGCCGGAGCCTTCTTCTTCGCAGCTTTCCTGGCAGCCTTCTTCGCTGGCGCCTTCTTCTTCGCAGCCTTTTTCGCTGGCGCCTTTTTCTTCGCGGCCTTTTTCGCCGGACGCTTGGCGGCCTTCTTCGCCGTCTTGCGCTTCGCGGCCTTCTTGGCCGGACGCTTCGCCGCCTTCTTCGCCGACTTCTTGGCGGCCGGGCGCTTCGCAGCCTTCTTCGCTGCCGGGCGCTTCGCTGCCGACTTCTTGGCGGCCGGGCGCTTCGCTGCCGACTTCTTCGTGGCCTTCTTGGCCGATTTCTTCGCAGTTGCCATTGCTATATCTCCTGTTCAAGTTGATCAACATCAACCAAAGAAAGCACCCCAAGCGTCATCTGGTGTCGCATGGAGCGATCCATCGAGTTGGGCCCGAAAGCCCAGCTCGATGAACACCGTGCCTGCCTTGGTCTTGCGGCTCTTTGTCGGCCGCTGTCGATCAATGCAGGCGAATCAATCCCACGAAAGCGCGCCGCCCGTCTGGTACTCGATCACACGGGTCTCGAAGAAATTGCGCTCTTTCTTCAGGTCGATCATTTCGCTCATCCACGGGAAAGGGTTTTCCTCGTTGGGAAAGAGCGTTTCCAGGCCGATCTGCGTCGCGCGACGGTTCGCGATGTAGCGCAGGTAGCCCTTGAACATGGAGGCATTCATGCCGAGCACGCCGCGCGGCATGGTGTCTTCGGCATAGCGGTATTCGAGTTCGACGGCCTTCTGGAAGAGAGTCTTGATCTCCTCCTTGAATTCGGCCGTCCACAGCTGCGGGTTCTCGAGCTTGATCTGGTTGATCAGGTCGATGCCGAAGTTGCAGTGCATCGACTCGTCGCGCAGGATGTACTGGTATTGCTCGGCCGCGCCGGTCATCTTGTTCTGGCGGCCCAGCGCCAGGATCTGCGTGAAGCCGACGTAGAAGAACAGGCCTTCCATCAGGCAGGCGAACACGATCAGCGACTTGAGCAGCTTCTGGTCGTCTTCCGGCGTGCCGGTGTGGAAGTGCGGATCCATCACCGCCTGGATGAAGGGGATCAGGAACTGGTCCTTCTCGCGGATCGAGGGCACCTCGTTGTACGCGTTGAAGATCTCGGATTCGTCCAGGCCGAGCGACTCGACGATGTACTGGTACGCGTGGGTGTGGATCGCCTCTTCGAACGCCTGGCGCAGCAGGAACTGGCGGCACTCGGGCGCCGTGATGTGGCGATAGGTGCCCAGCACGATGTTGTTCGCCGCGAGCGAATCGGCCGTCACGAAGAAGCCGAGGTTGCGCTTGACGATGCGCTTTTCGTCCTCGGTCAGCCCGTTCGGGTCCTTCCACAGGGCGATGTCGCGGTTCATGTTCACTTCCTGCGGCATCCAGTGGTTGGCGCAGGTGGCGAGGTACTTCTCCCAGGCCCACTTGTACTTGAAGGGGACGAGCTGGTTGACGTCGGTCTGGCCGTTGATGATGCGC
>DATLBJ010000223.1:0-17791 GCA_035526975.1 Ramlibacter sp. | reverse complement strand
CTATCCGCAGGCCGAGAGCCTGATCATCTGCCACACGGTCCTCGAAGGGCGGTGCTGGATCCAGCCCGCGGGAGGCGAGCCGGTTGCGCTCAATGCGGGCGACGCCGTGACGCTGCCGCACGGCGACGCGCACATCATCGGCAGCGGACTGCAGTACGCGCCGGTGAACATCAGCGACATCGTCGAGGTGAAAGCACCCGAGCTCAAACCGATGCGCTACGGCGGCAGCGGCGCCGCGGCACTGATCGTGTGCGGATGGCTCGCGTTCGACCGTGACGTGCCGAACCCGTTGATGTCCGTGCTGCCACGCGTGTTTCGTGCCGCGGTGGGCAAGCGCCCCGCCGGGCCCTGGCTCGAACAGTCGCTGCGGTACGCGATCATGGAAGCCGCATCGGGGCAACCCGGGTCGAGCGCCGTCGCGACGCGCGTGGCCGAATCGCTTTTCGTGGAAATGCTGCGCGCGTATGTCGATTCGCTGCCCCCGGCCGAACCGGGCTGGCTAGCGGGACTGCGCGATCCGCACGTGGGCAAATGCCTGGAGCTGATGCACGCGCAACCCGGCCACGACTGGTCGGTGGACAGCCTCGCCGACGAAGTGCACGTGTCGCGCAGCGTGCTCGCGCAACGCTTCAACGATTTCGTCGGCGTGCCTCCAATGCAATACCTCAAGCGCTGGCGGCTTGCGATCGCGGCGCGCATGCTGCGCAGCGAGCGCGCGAACATCGGGCGCGTGATCGAAACCGTGGGGTATGAGTCGGAAGCCGCATTCAGCCGCGCGTTCAAGAAGGAGTACGGCCTGGCGCCCGGGCAGTGGCGCAGCGGCGGCCCGCGCGAACCGGTGAGCGCCGTTTAGCGCAAAATGATCCACGACGGAGGTCTCCCATGCCGGAAGTTGCAATCATCGCCACGCTGGAAGTCGAGCCCAATTCGCGGAACGACCTGCTCCCGCTCCTGCAACGCCATCGTGAACGATGCCTTCGCGACGAGCCCGGAACCCTCGCGTTCGAAGTGCTCGTGCCGCAGGAGGAACCCGACCGCCTGATGCTGTACGAGCGGTACAAGGACCGCGAAGCGTTCGACGCCCACTGGAACGGCAAGAGCCTTGCGATCACGAAGGCTGCAGCCGGAGCGCGCTTGAAGAAGATCAGCGGCGTGTTCTGCACGCCGGCGTGAAGCCGTCAGTTCTTGCCCGACCGGTATAGGTACACCTGCGCCTTTCCGCCCAAGAATTCGATTTCCTCTTCGAACTCGCCGCCGAGCGATTTCGCAAGCTTGATCGACGCAGCGTTCTGCGGCCGGATCAGGCTGATCACGCGTTCCTTCTTCAGCTCTTCGACCGCGATGCGCAGCGCCTCGGTGCAGGCTTCGCGCGCATAGCCCTTGCCCCAATACTCTTTCGCGAACAGGTAGCCAAGTTCGAACCCCGGCCAGCCGTACGGATCGAAATAGCCCGCTCGCCCGAGCAGCACGCCATCATCTCGGCGCACGACAGCCCACTGGCCGTACCCGAGCAGGTCCCAGTGCCCGAGCATGCCCGCGATGCTGCGCCAGCTGATGTCGGGCGTGCTCACCTCGCCTGCGCCGATGTAGCGCATCACGCCGGGGTCGGCGCACATGCGTGCGTACGGCTCGTGGTCCTCGAGCCGGAACATCCGCATTTCGAGGCGACCGGTGACGATGCGCTCGGGCGCGCGAACCGGCATCACTTCTTCCCGAGGTTCAACAGCTTGGCGCTGTCCGTGTAGATGCGCATCTTGTCCTTCATGAAAGCGTCCATCTCGGCCGGCCCGACGTTGACCAGCTCGAAACCGCTCTTGAACGCGAGGTCCTTCATCTCCGCATCGTTGTTCAGCGCGAGCCACAACTGCGCCAGCTTGGCACGCTGCTCCGGCGGCGTGGACCTGGGCACGCCGATGCCGCGATACGCACCATCGACCCAATCGACGCCAAGCTCGCGGAACGTGGGCACATCCGGCAGCAGCGGGTGACGCTTTTCCATTGCCACGGCGAGCGCGCGCACCTTGGCCTTGTTGTTGATCGCGAACGCCGTGTACGTGACCGCGCCGTCGATCTGGTTGCCGACCACCGCGAGCGACATGTCACCCGTCCCCTTGTACGGAACGTAGGTCGTCTTGATGCCGAAGAGCGAGTCGAGCCGTTCGTGCGACATGTGGTTCGCCGAATTCAACCCGGAGCCGCCAAGGTTCATCTTGCCGGGGCTCTTCTTCGCGGCATCGATGAAGTCCTTGAACGTCTTGTACGGGCTGGCTTCGGGCACGACCAGTGCGTCGGGCGTGAAGTGGAACCAGAACACGGGCGTTATGTCGTGTGTCTTGTATTGCACCTCGCCCTCCAGTGGCTGCAGGACGATGTGCGGCAGGTTGATGCCGACGATGTTGCTGCCATCACCGGGCAACTGGTTCATCTGCGCCCACATCAGGCCGCCGCCGGCGCCCGCCTTGTACTGGATGATGGTGTCGACGCTGGGGCACTTCTTGTGCAGCACCACCTGCTGGTGGCGCGCCGACAGATCGGATTCGCCGCCGGGCGGGAAGGCCTGCCAGTACAGGACGTTCTTCTCGGGGCACGGCACGGCTTGCGCAACGGCAGCCGGGACAACGAGGGACGCGAAAAGCAATGCAAGCCAACTGCGGATCGACGGCATAAGGACCTCCTGGTGCGATGCATTCTGTCCCTCGCGCGCGACACGCGAATCGGGAAGTCCCTTAGGCTCTTTATAGTCACGGCCCATGGATTACGTTCTGGTCCTCGCACTCGGCCTCGTCGCGGGCACGCTGGGCGGGATCGTCGGCTTCGGCACGTCGATCATGCTGATGCCGGCGCTGGTGCTGGTGTACGGGCCGAAGCAGGCGGTGCCGATCATGGCGATCGGCTCGATCCTCGCCAACGCGTCGCGCGTGGCCGCGTGGTGGCGCGAGGTGGACTGGCGAACGACGCTCGCCTATTCGGTCACCGCGATGCCGGCCGCCGCACTTGGCGCACGCACGCTGCTCGTCCTGCCGGCGCGGCTCATCGACATCGTGCTCGGCGCGTTCTTCATCGCGATGATCCCGATCCGCCGCTGGATGCTGCGGCAGCATTGGCAGCTTACGCGCGCTCACATGGCCGGCGTCGGCGCCGTGATCGGTTTCCTGACGGGCATGGTCGTGAGCACGGGGCCGTTGTCCACACCGTTCTTCCTGATGCACGGGCTGGTGAAAGGCGCGTTCCTCGCCACGGAGGCGATGAGCTCGATCGGGATCTATCTGGCGAAAGCGGCGACGTTCCGCACCTTCGGCGCACTGCCGGTGGAAATCTTCGTGCAGGGCCTGATCGTCGGCAGCACCTTGCTGGCCGGCGCGTTCATCGGCAAGCATTTCGTGCGGCACCTCGACGAGGACAAGTTCCGCTTGCTGATGGACAGCGTGATGTTCATTGCCGGCCTCGTCATGCTGCTCGCTGCAGTGAATGGATGATCGCGGCGAAATAAAGCTGCGATTCCTCGAGGTCGTCGCACTGGTAGTCGTGGAACGCCGCGCGCACGACCACCGGCACGTCGGCGATCACCTTCGATGCGATGCGATACGCCTTCGCAGGCGCCCAGGCGTCGCAGATGGTGATGAACATCGACTCGAGTGCGACGAACTCGTCGAGGAGCAGCTCCCACTCGTAGCCTTCCATGCGCTTGAGTGACGCCATCTCCGCGCTGCGAAACGACTGCGCGACGACGCGCGAATTGTTCTTGTCCGAGGCCGGGATGTTCCACGTGGCGACGTACACGCCCTTGGTGCCGTCCTGGGTCTCGAAATAGGCCTCGCCGGATTCGCTCTGCCCCTGCTCGTGCCATTCCTCGGGCAGGCGAAGCTGCCAGGTGGGTGTGCGAATGAGCGTGTGGCTCGCCATGTCCGCGCACGGTAGCACGGCCGCCCTCGCGGGGCTGGAGATCAGGGACGGCCCGAAGCCTTCATCCGGGCTTCCGCCTCGGCAAGCAGCCGGTCGGCTTCCGCCTTGATCCGCTTGCATTCGTCGGCGAGCTCCCGCGGCGGGAGGGGAGTGTTCCCATCTGCCGGCTCATGCGAATCGCTTCTTTCATGCGTTTCTCGCATTCGACCGACTTCTTGTGCGCCTCCACCCAGGCGGCAAATGCAATGGCGACCTTGTCCGTTCCCATGGCTCGGCATTGTCGCGGCCCGACGAAAAAAAGCCAATGTGCGTTACATGCACATTGGCTTTTTTTGCAAGGGGCTTGAGTTAGTTGATCGCGACGAGCGAGACGTTGTCGATCACTCCGGCGGCGCCGTTCGCGTTCTTCCACACGAACACGTTGCCGCTTGCCACGCCCGCCGGCATCGTGAACTGGAGCGTCACCGCCGTCGGCGCTGTCGACGTCACGAGCTGCGACTGGTTGACGAGCGCGGCGCCGGTCGCGTCCATCAGCTTCACGCCGAGGAACACGCCTTCAGCGGCGCTGGTGATGTTGGCCGTCGCCGTCATGCGATAGGTCTTGCCCACGACCAGCTTCGCCGCGACTTCCTGGCCGCAGCCACCGGCGGTGTTCGCCGCGACTTGCAGCGAGCCGCCGACGACGGCGCTGTTGCCCCAATCGGCCCAGCCGCCCATGCCGCCGGCGAAGTCGCCGTTCATCAGCACGTTGGTGCCACCCGACGGAGCCGGCGTCGGCGCGGGTGCCGGTGCGGGCGCGGGAGCCGGTGCCGGCGAGCCGGACACAGCGCCGGTCTTGCCAGCCGGGGACCACCAGTTGCCCGCGGTCACCACCATCGAGAGCAGCTGCAGTTCGCTGTCGTAGTAGCCCGTCGTCAGGTGCGACGCGTTCCAGTTCCACAGCGCGTCGACGAACGACTGGTATTGCGCATCGACGCACGCACCGGCGCCGATCGGGCCGTGGTACGCCGGGCTGTTGCCGCCGGTCACCATCGCGCCGGCCAGCGTGTAGCCGGTGCCGATCACCGTCACGTCGCCGCTGGCAGCTTGCTTGCGGAAAAAGTCGACGATTCGCTGCGTCGCCGTCTTCCAGCGCGCGTCGCCGGACAGCAGGTAGTCGGACGAGAAGCGCCACGGGTTGCGGCAGCCGTTCCACCAGTACTTGTCTTCGTTCGCGTTGCCGTCGCCCATGAAGCCGGGCGAGGGATACGGCGACGCCGTGTTGGTCGCGACGACGAAGTCGGGCATCAGGCCCACGCCGGCGGAGTACACCGTCTGCATGCGATCGGTGATCTGGTAGGCGCGATCGATCGCGGTGTTCCAGAACGAGTCGCCGGTCGCAGCCGCGAAAGCGCGGAAGTGGCCGATCATGTAGTCGGAGGTGCGGCTCACGTCCGGCGTGCGCAGGCCCTTGGTCGTGCCGTCGGGCTTCATGTTGATCGACTTGAGCGCGGCGACGGTGTTCTTGCCTTCCTGCAGGTAGTTCCACTTGCCCGCCGAGCCCCATTGCTTGTCGGCCATCAGCAGAGCCATCGCGATGTCGAGGTCGCCGTCCATTGCGTTCCAGCCACCGCCGGCGGACGAGCCATCCGCGTACAGCTCCCAATCCATGAGGTACTTGCCGAGCGGATCGAACTGCGCGTTACCGTAGGCGTAGCGCGTGCGGACCACGGCGAGCATGCCGTCGAACAGGGCGCGCGCATTCGGGTCATGGCCGGCGAACAGCACAGCCAGCAGCATGCCGTAGCCCATGCCTTCGGACACGGTCATCATGGCCGCGTTGGAGAACTTGACGGCGTAGCCGCCGGCGACGACGGAGCTCGCGTTGACAACGCGGGCGGCCTTCCAGGCGTCGTATTGCTTGGTCAGCACCGCGTCCATCGCTGAGTTCGATTGCGAAGGCTTCGTGCCGGCGACGTACGCAGCCAGGCGTGCGCCGAAGGGATAGCCCAGTCCCGACGGGTTCGACGGGGCGGGAGTGGGAGCCGGCGACGGTGCGGGCGTGGGGGCCGGCGCCGGTGCGCTCGTCGGTGCAGGTGTCGGGGCCGGAGCGGGTGCGGTCGTCGGTGCAGGCGTGGGCGAAGGCGGGGTCGTCGGCTTCGGCGTGCGGCGGGTGCGCACGATCCCTGCGTAGGCGCCACCTGCGGCAACAAAGCCTGCGGCGGCGTACTTCGTGAAATCGCGTCTCTGGATCGTCATTTACTGCTTCCTTCGGTACTGCATGGCTGGGCTCCAACAAAAAAGCCGCTCAGGGCGGCCGCGCTCAACCAGTGCGACGAAGTCTAGTAGGACGCGGACTACAAACCGCAGAGTGTCATGTCCTACATGGTAAGGAGGCGAAAGACGACATTTACAGTTGAGGCTGCTCCGGTTGAGCTTATTTGCCCCGTCAATACACGCTGCACAGCAATTGGAGGGATGAGCCACCGGTGGCTCGGCTGTCACAAAGTTACATCCAGTGATGAGGTTGGAAGTATCCAGTGGCTCAGCCGTTAGTTCAAGTGGCTCTGCAGTAGCAAGTCGCGCTGCGACAATCGTCATCAATGGCCGCGCCGAACCCCTCGCTCCTGACCTGGCTCATCTTCCTGCCGCTCATCGTCTGGCGAATGGTCGTGCGCGTGAAGCGCATGACTCAGCGCCAGCGCCTGGGCCGCGTGCGCCCGTGGGTGACGCTCACGCTGTTCCCGTTGCTGCTGTGGTTGCTGGCGATGTCGGCCTTCGTGCCGCCGAACCCGCCCCAGCCGGAAAAGCTCGTCTGGCTTGCGCTGGGCGTGGCGCTGGGGGGCGCCCTGGCGATGTACGGCCTGAAGCGCACGAAGTTCGAGGCCCTGCCGGAAGGGCTGTACTACACGCCCGATGCGCGGCTGGGCATTGCGCTGTCGACGATCTTCATCGCGCGCCTCGTGTATCGCCTGGGTGAGTTGGTCGTCGTGGGCCCTCAGGCGTCGCAAGGGCTCGAATTCGCGCTGAGCCCATACACGCTCGCGCCCGTCGGCATGTTCTCGGGCTACTACATCGTGTACGCGGTGGGTCTGCTGGCGTGGCGCTGGCGCGTTCGCTAGTTCAACGCAGCCCCGCCCTCGAACCACTTTGCGATCAACGCGCGTTCTGCATCAGTGATGCCGGTGGCGTTGTTGAGGGGCATCGTCTTCGCAACCACTGCCTGCTGGTAGACCTGCTGCGCATGCAGCTTCAAGTTTTCCGCCGAGTCGAGGCGGATGCTCTTCATTTGCAGCTGTTCGCCGTGGCACTGGTAGCAGCGCTGCGCGACAACCTTCTGCACCTCGGCGTACGACACCTTCTGCGGCCTCACAGCCGCCGGTAAAGCGGCTGGCCACAGCCACACCATCACTGCTGCGATCACGGCGACACCCGCAACTCCATAAGGCCACGGATACTTGTTGCGGCCGAGCTTCCAGCCGTGCCGCAGCACGAAGAACTGCCGGATGGCAGCGCCGGCGAACATCATCAGCACGAGCACGAGCCAGTTGTGCGGATGCGACCACGTGAAGCTGTAGTGGTTGCTCAGCATCGCGAACAGCACAGGCAGCGTGAAGTAGGTGTTGTGCACGCTGCGCTGCTTGCCGCGAAAGCCGTGGACCGGATCCACCGGCTGGCCCGCGCGGATCGCCTCGACGACCTTGCGCTGGCCCGGAATAATCCAGAACAGCACGTTCGCGCTCATCGCCGTGGCGATCATGGCGCCGACCAGCAGGAACGCCGCGCGCCCGGCGTACACGCGGCACGCAGCCCACGAGGCGATCACGACCAGCACGAACACGATCGCGCCGACGATCGCATCGCCGTTCCTGCGCTCCCCGAATGCTTTGCAGGCCTGGTTGTAGAGCGTCCAGAACACATACAGCGAGACGACGGCGACGAAGCCGGCATAGAACGGCGACCACTCGAACACATTGCGATCGACGAGGAACGTGCCCGCGTTCCACAGGTACAGAACGGCGAACAGCCCGAAGCCGGTGAGCCACGTCGAATAGCTTTCCCAGTAGAACCAGTGCAAGTGGTCCGGCAGCTTCGGTGGCGCAACGGCGTACTTCACCGGGTGATAAAAGCCGCCACCGTGCACGGCCCACAGCTCCCCCGTGGCGCCTTCTCCGCGCAACTCCTCGTCCGCCGGCGGCACCAGGCTCGAATCGAGAAAAACGAAATAAAAAGACGAGCCGACCCATGCGATGGCGACGATGACGTGCGCCCACCGCAGCAGGAGATTGGCCCAATCGAGCAGGTACGTGTCGATCATGGCGGGGCCACTTGCAGGATTTGCGCGGCGACGCTGGCCGCGATCACCTCGGGCTGCTTGCCCGCGATGGAAGGAAGGCCGATCGGGCAAGTGATGCGCGCAAGTTCCTCTTCGCCGAAACCGCGTTGCTCCAGCCGATGGCCGAACGTGGCCCACTTCGTCCTGCTTCCGATCAGCCCCACGTAGGGCAGGTCGTCCCGTTCACGCAGGCGCGCGAGGCACGCGGCGACGATGTCCAGATCCTCCGCGTGGCTGAAGCTCATGACGAGCACGCGCGAGCCTGCGTCGAGCAGCGCCACCGCGGCGGACACGGGATCGGAGTGCTCGCACTGCACATTGGCCGGCACCGCAGCGGGAAAGATCTCGTCGCGGCTGTCGATCCATGTCACTGCGAACGGCAAGGGCGCGAGCGCCGTCACGATCGCGCGCCCGACATGGCCGCCGCCGAACAATGCGAGCGGCGCGAGCTTCGGTGCGAGTCGTTGTTCGAGCAGCGAAGCATCTTCGGGCGTGACGACTTCGAATCGCAACTGCATCGCGCCGCCACAGCATTGCCCGAGGCTCGGTCCGAGCCTGTAGTCGCGCGACTGCGATTCGCGCGTTCCGGAACGAAGCATCCCGCGCGCGAACCTGATGGCCTCGAGTTCGACGTGGCCGCCCCCCACCGTGCCGGCCTCGTCCGCGCCGGATACGAGCATCCACGCGCCCGGTTCGCGCGGCGCCGAGCCCTGCGTCGTTACCACCGTCACGAGCACCGCGGGCCCTTGCAGGCGCCAGGACGTGACAAGTTTCATTGCGAAGTGTGGGGATTGCATGCCATCGGCAAAAGTCGGTCGCCAAAGGTAACGCCAGTGGTCAAGCTGAGCAATAAAACGTTCAATGTTTCATCAAGCCCGAGGAGACACCATGCAGTTCCATGTTCGCCTGGCCGCACCGGCGGCAATGATCGCGGCCTTGCTCGCCGCCTGTTCATCCGCGCCACCGCCGGCACCCGTCGCTCGCGCTCCGATCCCTGCTTCGGTGCCGGAGCAGATCCAGGTCGCGCCCGCACCGGCTGCCGTCGCGCACGCGGCCCCGACGCTCGTCTCGCATGCTGCCACGCCGCGCGCGTATCGCGCCGACGCCGCTTCGCACATCTACGCGAAGAACGCGGACCGCATCTACAAGGGCAAGTTGCCGCCGCTGCTGCATGCCGTCGGCGTGCTCCAGGTCGAAGTCGATTCGCGCGGCATGGTGCGCCACATCAGCTGGATGCGCGCGCCCTCGCACGCGCCGGAAGTGATGCGCGACATCGAGCGCATGGTGCGCGCCGCCCAGCCCTACCCCGCGCCGCAACGCATGGGCACCGTGGTCTACACGGATACCTGGCTGTGGCACAAGAGCGGCCGCTTCCAGCTCGATACGCTGACCGAAGGGCAGTTGTAGTTTCACGAGCCGCGGTAGGTCGAATACGACCACGGGCTGACGAGAAGGGGCACGTGGTAGTGCTCCTTTTCATTGGCGATGCCGAAATCGAGCGTGACCTTGTCCAGGAACGGCGGGTCGGGCAATTGCACCCCGCGTGAACGGAAGTAGCCCGCCACGTCGAACACCAGCCGGTATGTGCCTGCCTCGAGGCTGGCGCTGTCATAAAGCGGCCCACCCGGATTGCGCCCGTCCGCATCCAGGACGAAGCGCTTCGCCAACTGCGCCTCGGGGCCTTTCGTCGTAAAAAGCTCCACCTGCATGCCCGCCGCGGGGCGGCCGTGCATCGTGTCGAGGACATGCGTGCTCAGGCCCATGTACCATCCTCTCGAAACGTGACAAGGGGATGGGAAGTGTATGGCCTATGACAGCACGGCGCCCTACCCGCGCGACCTCGCCGGCCATGGCCGCAACCCGCCGCACGCCCAGTGGCCCGGGGGCGCGCGCATCGCGGTGCAGTTCGTCCTGAACTACGAGGAAGGCGGCGAGAACTCCGTGCTGCATGGGGACGCCGGTTCCGAGCAGTTCCTCTCGGAGATGTTCAATCCGCCCAGTTTCGCCGGCCGCCATCTTTCAATGGAGAGCGTCTACGAATACGGCGCACGGGCCGGCGTGTGGCGCATCCTGCGCGAATTCGAAAAGCGCGCCCTGCCGGTCACGGTCTTCGCAGTCGGCATGGCGTTGCAACGCAACCGCGAGGCCGCTGCCGCCTTCGTCGAGCTGGGGCATGAGGTCGCGGCGCACGGCTGGCGCTGGATCCACTACCAGGACGTCGACGAAGCCACCGAGCGGGAGCACATGCGCCTGGCCGTCGACGCGATCGGGAAGGCCACGGGCAGCCGCCCCGTCGGCTGGTACACCGGCCGTGACAGCCCCAACACGCGCCGCCTCGTGGCCGACGAGGGCGGGTTCGAGTACGACAGCGATTACTACGGCGACGACCTGCCGTTCTGGATGAAGGTGCGCAAGAGCGACGGCCTCATCGCGCCGCTCCTCATCGTGCCCTACACGCTGGATGCGAACGACATGCGCTTTTCGCTGCCGCAAGGGTTTGCGCAGGCAGACGACTTCTTCACCTACCTGCGTGACAGCTTCGATGCCTTGTACGCCGAAGGCGACGAAAGGCCGAAGATGATGAGCGTGGGCATGCATTGCCGGCTGCTCGGGCGGCCGGGCCGAATCGTCGCGCTGCAGAAATTCCTGGACCACATCGCGAAGCACGATCGGGTGTGGGTGTGCCGCCGCGTCGACATCGCGCGGCACTGGAAGGCAATGCATCCGTTCAAGGATTGAAATGGACGTCACGCTCCAGCAACTCGAAGGCGCCTATGAGCACTCGCCGTGGATCGCGCAGGCGGCAATGGCGCGCGCGCCCTTCCGCTCGCTCGCGCACCTGAAGCACACGCTCGCGCTGGTGGTGAGCGAGGCCGGGCGAGACAAGCAGCTTGCGCTCCTGCGTGCGCATCCGGAGCTGGCGGCAAAGGCCACGCTGACGGCGGAGTCGAGCCACGAACAGGGCCAGGCGGGCCTTGCGCATTGCACGCGCGAGGAGTTCGACAAGCTGCAACAGCTCAATGGCGACTACAACGCGAAATTCGGTTTCCCGTTCATCCTCGCGGTGCGCGGGCCGCGCGGCACAGGATTGTCGCGAGCCGAAATCATCGAGACCTTCGAACGCCGGCTCGATAACCCGCTCGACTTCGAGCTGGCCGAGGGCCTGCGCAACGTGCACCGCATCGCCGAACTGCGTTTGCAGGACAAGTTCGGCGTCGAGCCTGCGCAAGGCCACTTCGTCTGGGACAAGCTCGAGGCGCTCGCGCAGTTCAGCGACCCGGGGTTCAAGGACAAGGGCCAGCTCACCGTCACGTACCTCACCGATGCGCATCGCTCGGCGGCCGCGCGGATCGTCGCCGACATGAAGGAATGCGGGTTCGACGAAGTCGCGATCGACGCAGTGGGCAATGTGGTCGGGCGCTACGAGGCTTCGACAGGCTCAGCCCGAACGGTTCCTGCTTTGCTCACGGGCTCGCACTACGACACGGTGCGCAACGGCGGCAAGTACGACGGGCGCCTGGGCATCTACGTGCCGATGGCCTGCGTGCGCGAACTCGCGTCGCGCCAGGCGCGCCTGCCTTTCGGCTTCGAGGTGATCGGCTTCGCCGAGGAAGAAGGGCAACGCTACAAGGCCACCTTCCTCGGCTCCGGTTCGCTCATCGGGCAGTTCGAGCCGGTCTGGCTGGACCAGAAGGACGCAGACGGCGTCACGATGCGCGAGGCGATGCAACACGCGGGGCTTCCCGCCAGCGTCGAAGCGATCCGCGCGGTGCGACGAGACCCGAAACGCTACCGCGCGTTCGTCGAAGTCCACATCGAGCAAGGGCCTGTGCTCAACGAAATCAACCTGCCGCTGGGCATCGTCACGTCGATCAACGGCGGCGTGCGCTTCCAGTGCGAAGCAAGCGGCATGGCCAGCCACGCGGGCACGACGCCGATGGACCGCCGGCGCGATGCGGCCAGCGCCGTGGCCGAACTGGCTCTCTACGTCGAACAGCGCGCCGCACGCGACGGCGACTCCGTCGGCACGATCGGCATGCTGCAGGTTCCCGGCGGCTCGATCAACGTCA
The DNA here is from genome assembly GCA_035526975.1 of Ramlibacter sp. Classification (GTDB taxonomy): domain Bacteria; phylum Pseudomonadota; class Gammaproteobacteria; order Burkholderiales; family Burkholderiaceae_C; genus Ramlibacter. The sequence continues at coordinate 5,503 of DATLBJ010000223.1, read as the reverse complement.
TCCCCGGCCGGTGCCTCTTCAGCCTCGACCTGCGCGCCCCGAACGATGGGCAACGCGATGCACTCACCGCGGATGTCCTTGCGCAGATGCACGTGATCGGTGACCAGCGCGGCGTGCGCTTCAAGTCCGAGCAGACGATGCGCGCCGCGGCAGCGCCGAGCGATGCTGCGTGGCAATCGCGCTGGGAGGATGCCGTCGACGCGCTCGGCGTGCCGCTGCACCGCATGCCCAGCGGCGCCGGCCACGATGCGATGAAACTGCATGAGGTCATGCCGCAGGCGATGCTCTTCGTGCGGGGGCAGAACTCGGGCGTCAGCCACAACCCGCTGGAGAGCACGACCGCGCACGACATCCAGCTGGCCATCGACGCCTTCATGAACCTGTTGCGCGGCCTGGCGGGCGACCGGGCATGAACGCCCACGCGCAGCTTGACGCGTGGATCGACACGCATTTCGACGAACAGGTGCGCTTCCTGCAGGAGCTGGTGCGCGTGCCGACCGACACACCGCCGGGAAACAACACGCCACACGCAAATCGCACCGCGCAGCTGCTTGCAGGCTTCGGCTTCGATGCGGAAAAGCACCCTGTGCCCGACGCGCAAGTGCGCGCGCAAGGCATGCAGTCGATCACCAACCTGGTGGTGCGACGGCGCTATGGGGAAGGACGCGTGATCGCACTCAACGCGCATGGCGACGTGGTGCCGCCGGGCGAAGGATGGACACACGACCCGTACGGCGGCGCGATCGTGGACGGCAAGCTGTATGGCCGCGCGTCCGCCGTGAGCAAGAGCGACTTCGCCACCTACACGTTCGCGGTGCGCGCCCTCGAATCGCTGCAAGCTGCACTGCGCGGCGCGGTGGAATTGCACTTCACGTACGACGAGGAGTTCGGCGGCGAGCTCGGTCCCGGCTGGCTGCTGCGCGAGGGCCTCACGAAACCCGACCTGCTGATCGCCGCGGGCTTCAGCTACGAGGTCGTCACCGCACACAACGGTTGCCTTCAGCTCGAAGTGACCGTGCACGGCCGCATGGCGCACGCCGCCGTGCCGCACACGGGTGTCGACGCATTGCAGGCCGCCGTGCGCATCCTCAACGCGCTGTACGCGCAGAACGAAGCCTACAAGCGCGTGCACTCGCGCGTGCCGGGCATCACGCACCCGTACCTGAACGTGGGCCGGATCGAAGGCGGCACCAACACGAACGTCGTCCCCGGCAAGGTCACGTTCAAGCTCGATCGGCGCATGATTCCCGAGGAAGATCCGCGCGCGGTGGAAGAATCGGTGCGCCGTGTGATCGACGACGCCGCCGCGCTCTTGCCGGGCATCACGGTGGACGTGAGACGCTTGCTCCTCGCGGAGGCGATGAAGCCGGCTCCAGGCAACGCACCGCTCGTCGCGGCGCTGCAGAAGCACGCGCGCGAGCTGTTCGGCGAGGAGATTCCCGCGGTGGGCACGCCGCTGTACACGGACGTGCGCCTCTATGCACAGGCGGGCGTTCCCGGCGTGATCTACGGGGCGGGGCCGCGCACGGTGCTCGACTCGAACGCGAAGCGCGCGGACGAACACATCGTGCTGGAAGACCTGCGCCGCGCGACGAAGGTGGTCGCGCGCAGCTTGCTCGATTTGCTCTCGTGAGAACAAAAAAGACCCGCGGGCCGTAAGCCACGCGGGTCTTGGAGGGCCGGCAGGCGGTTAGCGGACGCGGCCGCGACGGAACAGGTTGACGATCGCGAGCAGGATGATCGCGCCGACGAGCGACACGACGAACGAGCCGATCGAGAAGCCGTCATTGATGGTGCCCGCGCCGACCAGCGGCGAGATCAGCCAGCCGCCGATGAAGGCGCCGACGATACCGACGATGACGTTGAGCAGGATGCCCTGCTGCGCATCGGTGCGCATGACCATGCTGGCAATCCAGCCCACGATACCACCCACGATCAACCAGATGATGAAGTTCATAACTACTCTCCTTTGCCGCAAACGGCGTGTTGTTGAAGCGGGCCGGCCCTCACGGTTGCCGACCACCCGCCGCGCCCATGAGACAAGAGCGGCCGGTGAAGGCAATATGTTCTTGGGCCCTTTGGGTCAACGTAGTCGCGCGCAAAGGCTCAGCGTGCGAGCCTTTCCCGGGGGCATGTCGGACGCACCTTACCTGCGGACGGGAAATTGGCGCGTGCTGCGTGTCCTACGGAAGTTCCGGTATCGCGCCGCCGCGTTCGCAGTCCCTCCGCCGTCACGGCCGCGCTGGCCCGTTTCCTAGACTCGATGCATCGAAGCCAAGACATGCGGAGAGATGTGATGAGAAGACTGGACCAGGCGATATCGCGCAAGAGCCTCGTGTCGTTCGGCGCTGCGGCGCTGTTCGCGATCACGGCCGCGGCCGCGCAGGTTGCTGCGCCGGCGGGCGCCGCGCTGGACACCACCGGCGACTACAACAGCGAAGTCCGCGCATGCATGACGGGCAAGACCGGCGAAGACCAGGCCACCTGCATGAAGGAAGCGCGCAATGCGCGTGCCGACAAGCAGCGCGGGGCCCTGGATGCAAATTCGAATTACGCCGCGAATGCGCGCGCACGCTGCGCCGCACTCTCGGGCGAGGACAAGGCCGCGTGCGACGCGCGGATGCTGGGATACGGGACGGTGTCGGGCAGCGTGGCAGGCGGTGGCGTGCTGCGCGAAGTGGAGACGGTGGTGATGCCGGCGGGCCAGGGCTCGATCACGATCGACGCCAAGACGGCCGATCCGGTCGTGCTGGTGCCGGCTCAGAGATAAAGCGAAGAAGGGTCAAACAGGGAGATCGGCGGGCCTCGGCCCGCTTTTTTTTACGCCTGCGCCGCACGGTCGAGCACAAGGGCAGTTGTCCTACAGACCGCGCGGGATCGGCCGATACCCTAGGCCCGTGCCCACGATTCCCTATGACACGCGGGGCGGCCCCGCGCGGCGGCTGTTCCCTGCCGCGCTGATTGCTTCGGTGGTTGGCCTCGGCCTGTATTTCGATCACGCGGACTCGTTCGAGGCACCCGCGACCGAAATTGCAATGAAGGAGACGACGATGAATCCGCGACCCCCCGGCAAGGACAGCGATGAGGCGCAGCACGGTGCGCGCAGCGAAGTGACGTGGGAGGGCGGCTCCGGCCGCCAGCCTTACAGCAACCAGGGCAATGAAGAAGCCGCGGAGCCCAACGGCGGCGATGACGTCGCTGAGGGCAACCGCGGCGAGCGGTCGGGGCGGAACCTCGACCAGCTGGAAGAAGCCAGGCGCAAGCCCTGAAGCTTCGCGCCGGCTATCCGGTCAGAGGACGTGGAACAGCATCAACAGGATGACGACCGTGAGCGGCACGCCGAGCAGCCAGAGAATGACAGGCATTTCTATCTCCCGATAAGTTGTCGATGCTGAAAGAGTAAGTGCGGGCCCGGCCCCGCACTGCCGGGCGCAGTCCCCATTTCCGGTAGGCGGCGCGCCTACCGCCGCGCAGGTGCAAGCGGGCTCGTCTGTCGGCGGCGATGTGCATCGCAACGCGATCCACACCCGGACGCGCCTACGTCCGACAGACGCGCCAGCGCTGACGCTGTCCAATGTCAGGTCACGACAAACAAGGCCTGCGATGACCGACCTGCTTAGCCGAATCTCCCCCAGCGTGACGAACATGATCCGGATGGATCACACGCATGTGCTCACGACTTTCCACCAGTACGAAGCGCAGGCCCCGGCGCGTGTGAAGAAAGGCCTGGCTGACCAGGTATGCGTCGCGCTCGAGATCCATGCCCAGCTGGAAGAGGAGATTTTCTACCCGGCCCTGCGCGCCATCGCCGACACCGACATCGTGCGCAAGAGCGTGCCCGAGCATGACGAGATGCGCCGGCTGATCAGCCAGCTGCGCAAGCTCACGCCGGCCGACGCGGGCTTCGACGAAACTTTCTACCAGCTGATGAACAACGTGATGCACCACGTTGCCGACGAAGAAACCCTCTTGCTGCCGGCGGCCGAGCGCGTGCTTGCGGACCAGCTGGGGGAACTCGGCGCGCGCATGACCAAGCGCCGCTTCCAATTGGCCGGGCCCCGCACCGGCGAGATCGCGGGCAGCATGGCCCGCTCGGTGGGAGCCGGCGCCGTCGTCGCCGGCGCAGGAGCGCTGCTCGCATGCAGCTACCTGCTCTCGCGGCCCCGCAGCTTGCGCGGGGCCGGCGCACGCCGCACCTGAAACGACCCAACCCAATAAACGCAAGCAACCTTCGAAGGACCCCCATGAAAGCTCTCGTCGTCTTCTCGCACCTGCGCTGGAATTTTGTTTTCCAGCGCCCGCAACATCTCCTGTCACGCCTTGCGAAGCGGTGGCAGGTGATCGTGATCGAGGAGCCGATGCCGCGTTCCGAACGCAACGAGCTCGAGGTATTCGAAGCCGTTCCCGGCGTGCAGGTGTGGCGCCCGCACGTGACCGGCGATGCCTTCGGTTTCCATGACGATCACCTGCCGGTGCTCAAGAAGCTCATCGCCGACGGCATGCGGCAGCACGAGATCGAGGACTACTGGATCTGGTTCTACACGCCGATGGCATTGCCGCTGGCGACCGACCTGGAACCGCGCGGCGTCGTTTACGACTGCATGGACGAACTGTCGCACTTCAAGGGAGCGCCCAAGCAGCTGGTGCAGCGCGAGAACGCGCTGTTCAAGATGGCCGACCTGGTGTTCACCGGCGGGCGCAGCATCTACAACGCGAAGCGGGACCGCCATCCCGATGTGCACTGCTTTCCCTCGAGCGTCGATGCCAGGCATTTCGAGCGCACGGAAGGCGAGCATCCGCTGCAGGCCGACATCCCGCACCCGCGCCTGGGCTACTGCGGCGTGATCGACGAGCGCATCAACCTCGATCTGATCGATTCGATCGCCCAGGCGCGTCCGGAGTGGAACATCGTGATGGTCGGCCCTACGGTCAAGATCGACCCCGCGAACCTGCCCCGCCACGACAACATCCATTGGCTCGGCCAGCAGGGGTATGAAGACCTGCCCGCGTTCATCTCTGGCTGGGACGTGTGCCTGATGCCCTTCGCGCTGAACGAAGCGACGAAGTTCATCAGCCCCACCAAGACGCTCGAGTACATGGCCTGCGGCCGCCCCTCGGTGAGCACGTCGATCCGCGACGTGGTGGAGCCTTACGGCCATGTGGTTCGCATCGCGGACACCGCCGAAGGCTTCATCGCCGACTGCGAAATGATCCTGCAGCGCTCACCGCAGGAGCAAGCCGCCCACGCGCGTGAACTCGCAGAAATCGTCGCCCGCACCTCATGGGACAACACGGCGGACGCGATGGCCGAACTGATCGCGCAAGCCGACGAGCTGGTCGAAGGCGCAACCAAGCAGATCAAGTCGCAGCCCTTCGAGAACGACAGCGCGCCGCTGCACTTGGCCAATGGCGCACAGGTGGTCTCGCAAGTGGCGAACGCCGAAGCCAAGCGGGCCACCGCCGCCGGCTGATCGACCAGCGCTATGCGGGCCAAGCCCCGGCT
>DATLBJ010000222.1:0-8288 GCA_035526975.1 Ramlibacter sp. | reverse complement strand
CGTCCAGCGTGAACAATCCCTTTTCCTTGATCGCCTTGCAGACGGCGCCCTTGCTCACGCCGTTGCAGCCGCACACTTCGTCGGTGTCTGCCATCGCAGCGGCCTTGTTCTGGCCCTGGTGCCCGGCATCGCCGATGTTGGATTCACCGAACATCAGGCGGTCGCGGATGTCGCTCACCGAGCGGCCCTCGCGCAGCAGCTTGAAGTACCAGCTGCCGTCCACCGTGTCGCCGTAGAGGCACGCGCCGACCAGTTTGTCGTCCTTGATCACGAGCTTCTTGTAGACGCCGCCGAAGGGATCGCTCATCACGATCTCCTCGCAGCCTTCGCCCCCCATGAAGTCGCCGGCGGAAAAGAGGTCGATGCCGGTGACCTTGAGTTTGGTCGACGTGAGCGAGCCGGTGTAGCGGCCGATGCCGAACTGAGCGAGATGGTTGGCCGCTACCTTCGCCTGCTCGAACAGCGGCGCGACGAGGCCGTACGCGACACCGCGGTGCGCTGCGCACTCGCCCACGGCGTAGATGCGCGCGTCGGTGACGGTCTGCATCGTGTCGTTGACGACGATGCCGCGGTTGCAATGCAGGCGCGATTTCTCGGCAAGCTCCGTGTTCGGGCGAATGCCGACCGCCATCACGACGAGCTGTGCTTCGACTTCACTGCCGCCTTTGAAGCGGATCGATGTGACGCGGCCCGATTCGTCGCCGACGAGTTCCTGCGTGTGGGCGCCGATCAAGAACTTGAGCCCACGCTCCTCGAGCGACTTCTGCAGCAGCTGGCCCGCGGCGTCGTCGAGCTGGCGCTCCATCAGCCACGGCATCACGTGCACGACGGTGACGTCCATGCCGCGCTTCATCAGGCCGTTGGCCGCTTCGAGGCCGAGCAGGCCGCCGCCGATCACGACGGCCTTCTTGTACTTCCGCGCCGCGTCGATCATCGCCTGCGTGTCGGCGATGTCGCGGTATGGAATCACACCTTCCAGGTCCTTGCCCGGCACGGGCAGCATGAACGGGTTCGATCCCGTCGCGAGCAGCAGGCGGTCATACGTTTCCTCGGTGCCGTCTTGCGCGCGAACGACGCGGCGGATACGGTCGATCCCGACCACCTTCTTGCCGGCGTGGAGCTCGATCTCGTTTTGCCCGTACCACTCCCACGAGTTCAGGACGATTTCGTCCAGCGTTTGCTCACCGGCGAGCACAGGTGACAACAGGATGCGGTTGTAGTTGGGATGCGGCTCCGCGCCGAACACGGCGATATCGTAGAGCCCGGGCGCAACCTTCAGCAGCTCTTCGATGGTGCGGACACCGGCCATGCCGTTGCCCACCATCACCAGCTTCGATCTCTTCATGCGCGACTCTCCGGAATGCTGTTTGGCATCACGTTGCAAGCCGCGTGCCATGCGCCGCAGACCTTGTGCGCACCAACTTGAAGCGTGACAGCGCTTAAACTTTGGCGATGCTGGTGCTGGGAATCGAGTCTTCGTGCGACGAGACGGGCGTGGCGCTCGTGGATGCGTCGGGCCCGGGCGTGCCGAAGCTGCTTGCGGATGCGCTGCACAGCCAGATCGAGATGCACCAGGCCTATGGCGGCGTGGTGCCGGAGCTCGCGAGCCGCGACCACATCCGCCGGGTGCTGCCGCTCGCGCAAACCGTGCTCGCCAAGGCGCACGCGAACATCCACGATGTCGACGTCATTGCGTACACGCGCGGGCCGGGCCTGGCGGGTGCGTTGCTCGTGGGTGCGGGGGTTGCGTGCGCATTGGGTGCGGCGCTCGCCAAACCGGTGCTGGGCGTGCACCACCTTGAAGGGCATTTGCTGTCGCCGTTCCTGTCGGCCGATCCGCCGCAATTCCCGTTCGTCGCGCTGCTGGTCTCGGGGGGCCACACGCAGTTGATGCGCGTCGACGGCGTCGGGCGCTACGAGATGCTCGGTGAAACCATCGACGACGCGGCGGGGGAGGCGTTCGACAAGTCGGCCAAGCTGATGGGCTTGGGTTATCCCGGCGGGCCCGCGCTGGCACAACTCGCGCTTCGAGGCGACGAGAAGGCGTTCAAGCTGCCGCGGCCCCTGATGCACAGCGGCGATCTCGATTTTTCGTTCGCCGGCTTGAAGACCGCGGTGCTCACGCAAGTGAAGAAACTGGGGAGCGACCTCGAAGCGAACAAGGCCGACCTCGCGGCCAGCACGCAGGCGGCCATCGTCGAAGTGCTGGTGAGGAAATCGATCGACGCGCTGGAGCGCAGTGCGATGAATCGCCTGGTGGTGGCCGGCGGAGTCGGGGCGAACCAGCGGCTGCGCCAGGAGCTGGACGCCGCGTGCAAGCGCCGCCGCGTGCGCGTGCATTACCCCGAGCTGCGCCTGTGCACCGACAACGGCGCGATGATTGCAATGGCCGCGGCGATGCGGCTGCAGTCGGGCATTGAAAAAGCCAGCGAGTCGTACGGCTTCGACGTACGGCCACGCTGGCCCCTCAACGAGCTGTCAATCGTCACTGGATCCCGGCCTGCGCCGGGATGACGCTGCTAACGCAACGTCACTTGATTTCGATCGAGCGGGCCTTGCTCACCGGCACCTTCTTGGCCAGCACGAGCGTCAGGACGCCGTTCTCCAGCTTCGCGCTGGTGGCTTCGGTGTCGATCTCTTCCGGCAGCTCGTAAGCGGCCTTGTACTGGCGCTTGGCTTCGGCCTTGGTCTCGAGCGTCACGATCGCGCCTTCGATGCTGATGGCGAGGTCTTCCCGCGTGACGCCGGGCAGGTCGAGCGACAGCGTCCAGGCCTTTTCGTCTTCCTTGACGTCGAAGCCGAGCGAGCTGAAGAAGCGCTCGAAGCTGCGGTCGAACGAACGGTACGAGGGCGCCGCGGCGCGGGTGCGAAGAACGGGTGCGAAAAACATGGGTCTCTCCTTGCGTGTGTCTAAACTCCGCGGCTCCCGCATCGGTTGCCGCATGAATCCCAAGTGCGCACGCCCCCGCCTTTTTCAAGAGTCCCACGAGAAGAACAAGCCATGAAAATTTCGCGCCGCCAAGCCTTGAAATCGCTCGCGCTGCCGCTATTTGCTCCCGTTTTTGCCCATGCGCAGGCCGCCGCGCCGGTGAAGCTGGCACTGGTGGAAGGGCTGTCGGGCGGCAATGCGAACGGCGGCGAGGCCGTGTTCCGCAACCTCGTGTGGGCCCTGGAGCGCGTGAACGCGCGAGGCGGCCGCAAGTTCGAGCTCACGCGCTACGACAGCAAGGGCCAGGTCGAAGAGGCGCTTGCGGCACTGCGCTCGGCCATCGACGACGGCGCGCAGTTCATCCTGCAGGGAAATTCCTCCGCGGTGACCGCAGCCCTGGTCGACGCGGTGAACAAGCACAACGAGCGCGAGCCGCATCGGCGCGTGTTGCTGCTCAACTATTCCGCCGTCGACCCCATCCTCACCAACGACAAGTGCAGCTTCTGGCATTTTCGCTTCGACGCGCACGCGGACATGCGCATGGCGGCGCTCATGTCCGTGCTGCGCGGGGACAAGGGCTTGAGGTCGGTCTACCTCATCAATCCGGACTACAGCTTCGGCCAGGCCGTGACGCGCGAAGCGAAGCGGCAGATCGCCGTGCAACGTCCCGACGTGCAAGTCGCCGGCGACGAGCTGCATCCGCTGCTTCGCATCAAGGACTTCGCGCCATACGCCGCGAAGATCAAGGCCAGCGGCGCGCAGGCCGTGATCACGGGCAACTTCTCGAACGACCTCACGCTGCTCGTGAAAGCGGCGAAGGAAGCCGGCTTCGAAGGCAGGTTCTATACGTTCTACGGCAATGCGCTGGGCGCGCCGGCCGCGATGGGCGATGCCGGCATCGGCAAGGTCGTGGCGGTTGCCGACTGGCTGCCCAACGTGCCGACACCCGAGAGCGAAGCTTTCTACAAGTCGTTCCGCCAGCGTTATCCCGATGCGGCCGACGACTACGTGCACATGCGCATGCAGTTGATGATCGAAGCGTTGGCGCAGGCGATCGAAAAAGCAGGCAGCACGCATGCGCTTGCGGTGGCACTGGCCCTGGAACATGCAGACGTCTCGCTGTACGGCCGATCGGGGACGATGCGGGCAGCCGATCACCAGTTCCAGCAGCCCTTGGCAGTGGGTGTGATGGACCGCGCGGGAACACCGGGCGTGAAATTCGACGTCGAGGGCTCGGGCTACGGCTTTCGCGTGATCAAGCAGCTCACGGCCGCGCAAGCCGGGATGCCCAGCACTTGCAGGATGGTGCGGCCCGACTAGGAAGACTTCGGCGGCTCGAGGATGTTCTCGGTGCGGCGCTCGGGTGGGCTCGTGTCCTCGAAGTCCACGACCATCTCGCCCGGGTTCGTGTCGCTGAAGTGGCGCTCGAGCGACTCGCGGTCCCAGTCGACGGCGCCTTTCTGCCGTGCGGTGAGGAGGCGATCCGCCTGGACCTGCTCCCAATATTGCGCCTGCGGCACCGGCAATTCATAAATCGCGTCGGGCGTGAACTTCCACGTTGTCCCGGCGAGCCACTCCTTCGCGTCCGGTGCGGCCGCGAGGAGCCTGCGCTCGAATTCGGCCTGGAACGAGGTGAGGTAGGTGAGGAGCCGCGGCTCGTCCACCTGGACCGACAGGCGCACCTCGATCCATTCCTCGCCGGACTCGAGGACCATCGCATTGAGCTCGCCGCCGATCCACGCGGGCGGGACGTTCGTCTTTTGCACGGTCTTGGCGAGCACCATGCGCAGCAGTTCCTTGCGCAGCTCATGGATCTCCGCGCGCTTGCGGGCTCTCTCCGCATCGCGCGCCGCTTCACGGGCCTCCTCGGCTTCGTCTTCCGCGTCGTGCGGGAACAGCGAGCCCAGCTTCGAATCGTTGCTGGCGCGCGAGACCGGGCCGAACCGGGAGTCGGTCGATGCCTTCGAGAAGCGGGTGCCGAAGAGCTTCATCAAGTGCAATGTAGACCTGCGACGCCCCGTTGTCACGCGGGGCTTTCCGCGGACGGCGATACTCGGCCGGATGAGAGCCGCGATCCAGAACCTCGAAGAATCGAAGATCCGCGAAGTCGCCAACGCGGGGATGGGGCGCAGCGATGTGCTCGCCTTCTGGTTCGGCGAAAGCGACGAGGGCACGCCGGAATTCATCCGGGAAGCCGCGATCGAGTCGCTGCGCCGGGGCGAGACCTTCTACGCCCACAACCTGGGCCTGCCCGAACTGCGCGAGACCATCGCGTCGTACACCACGCATTTGCATGATGGCGTGCAGGCGAACCGCATCGCCGTCACCTCCGGCGGTGTCAATGCGTTGATGCTCGCCGTGCAGGCGCTGGTGGATGCGGGCGATGAAGTTGTCGCCGTCACGCCGGTGTGGCCGAACCTCACCGCACAGCCGCTGATCATGGGCGCCAACCTCACGCGCGTCTCGCTTGTGCCGAAGGGCGGGGCCTGGTCTCTGGACCTGCAACAGCTGCTCGACGCGATCACTCCGGCGACGAAGCTGCTGGTAATCAATGCGCCGAACAACCCGACGGGCTGGACGCTGTCGCGCGACGAGCAGCAGGCGATCCTCGACCACTGCCGCATCACGGGGACGTGGATCCTCGCCGACGAGGTCTACGAGCGCCTGTATTACGAGCCGGCCCCGAATGCGTGCGCACCGAGCTTCCTCGACCTTGCCCCGGCGGATGACCGCCTGGTGGTGGCCCACAGCTTCTCGAAGAGTTTCCTCATGACGGGCTGGCGGCTCGGGTGGCTGGTAATGCCCCCGGAGCTGACGCATCACATGGGCAAGCTGATCGAATTCAACACCTCGTGTGCCAGCGTCTTCTGCCAGCGGGCTGCGCAAGTGGCGATGGAGCGTACGGACGAGGTGACGCCTCGCGTCGTGGCCCACCTCAAGGCGTGCCGCGATGCCTTGGTGCCCAAACTGCAGGCGCTGCCGCAGGTGGAAGTGAAGCCGGCAAAGGGCGGGATGTACGCGTTTTTCAAGCTCAACGGTTTCGACGACTCGCTGGGGGTCGCCAAGCGCCTGGTCGCGGAAGCCGGCCTGGGCCTGGCGCCCGGCAATGCTTTCGCCCCCGAGGCGCAGGGCTGGCTGCGCTGGTGCTTCGCCTCGAAGGACCTCGCCCGGCTCGATGAGGGGGTGGGGCGGCTGAAGCACTGGTTGTCCTGACGGGATATAATCGAAAGGCTTTGCATCCTGCGAAGCGCACGTTGGAGGGCCTTCCACCCACCAACGCAAGTCAAACCTCAAATTAGGAAAACAGCAGACCATGTCCACCCTCGACAAGGCCGCCATCGTTCGCGAGAACGCCCGCGGCACCAACGACACCGGCAGTCCCGAAGTGCAAGTCGCGCTGCTGACGGCTCGCATCAACGAGCTCACGCCGCACTTCAAGACCCACCTCAAGGACCACCATGGCCGCCGCGGCCTGCTGCGCATGGTGAACCGCCGCAAGAACCTGCTCGCGTACCTGAAGACGACCGACGCCGAACGGTACACGGCACTGATCGGCAAGCTCGGCCTGCGCAAGTAAGGCTGCTCACCGCAATGCAATACGCCTGAGGGAGCGATTTCGCTGTCTCAGGCGTTTGCACATCGAGAGGCAAGAAGACGACCACGCGCTGTGTCATTCCAAGAGAAGCCGCCCAAAGCGGCTGCTGCTGGAATGGCATCGTGTTCGGCCGGACTGCCTCCAACATCACAACAAGGAGAAGAACACATGACCATGTTCAACAAAGTCACCAAGACCTTCCAGTGGGGTTCGCACACCGTCACGCTCGAGACCGGCGAGATCGCCCGCCAGGCGTCCGGCGCCGTCCTCGTCACCATCGACGACACCGTGATCCTCGCCACCGTGGCGGCGTCCAAGACGTCCAAGCCCGGGCAGGATTTCTTCCCGCTGACCGTCGACTACATCGAGAAGACGTATGCCGCCGGCAAGATTCCGGGCAGCTTCTTCAAGCGTGAAGCCAAGCCCAGCGAACACGAGACGCTCACCTCGCGCCTGATTGACCGCCCGATCCGCCCGCTGTTCCCCGAAGGCTTCTTCAACGAAGTGCACGTCGTGATCCACACGATGTCGCTCAACCCCGAAGTCGACGCCGACATCGCCGCAATGATCGGCACGTCGGCCGCCCTCGCAGTGTCCGGCCTGCCGTTCGCGGGCCCGATCGGCGCCGCACGCGTGGGCTACGTCAACGGCGAATACGTGCTGAACCCCGGCCAGACCGCGCGCCAGATGTCCGACATGGACCTCATCGTCGCCGGCACGGAATCGGCGGTGCTGATGGTCGAATCCGAAGCGCAGCAGCTGTCCGAGGAAATCATGCTCGGCGGCGTGGTGTTCGGCCACGAGCAAGCCAGGATCGCGATCAATGCGATCCACGAACTGGTGCGCGAAGCCGGCAAGCCCGTTTGGGATTGGCAGCCGCCCGCGAAGGACGAGCCCTTCATCGCGAAGGTCAAATCGCTCGCCGAAGAGAAGTTCCGCGCCGCTTACCAGATCCGCAGCAAGCAGGCGCGTACGCAGGCCTTGCGCGAGGCCAGCGCTTCCGTGAAGGACGCGCTCAAGGCCGAAGGCGCCGAGTTCGATTCGGTGAACGTCGACGACTTGCTGTTCGGCATCGAATCGAACATCGTGCGCAGCCAGATCCTGGCCGGTGAGCCGCGCATCGACGGCCGCGACACGCGCACCGTCCGCCCGATCGAAATCCGCACCGGCGTTCTGCCCCGCACCCACGGCTCGGCGCTGTTCACGCGCGGCGAGACGCAGGCGATGGTGGTCACGACGCTCGGAACCGAGCGCGACGCACAGCGCATCGACGCGCTGATGGGCGAGTACGAAGACCGCTTCATGTTCCACTACAACATGCCCCCCTTCGCCACCGGTGAAGTGGGCCGCATGGGTTCGACCAAGCGCCGCGAAATCGGCCACGGCCGTCTCGCCAAGCGCGCGCTGATCGCGTGCCTGCCGACGAAGGAAGAGTTCCCCTACACGATGCGTGTCGTGTCGGAAATCCTCGAATCGAACGGTTCGTCGTCGATGGCATCGGTCTGCGGCGGCTGCCTGTCGCTGATGGACGCGGGCGTGCCGATGAAGGCGCACGTCGCCGGCATCGCCATGGGCCTGATCAAGGAAGGCAACCGCTTCGCCGTGCTGACCGACATCCTCGGCGACGAGGACCACCTCGGCGACATGGACTTCAAGGTGGCCGGCACGACCAACGGCATCACCGCCCTGCAGATGGACATCAAGATCCAGGGCATCACGAAGGAAATCATGCAGGTCGCCCTCGCGCAAGCGAAGGAAGCGCGC
>DATLBJ010000221.1:0-26209 GCA_035526975.1 Ramlibacter sp. | reverse complement strand
CGAGCGCAACGGGCAGAAGTTCGAGCTGATCGATACGGCGGGCCTGCGCCGCAAGGGCAAGGTGTTCGAGGCGATCGAGAAGTTTTCGGTGGTCAAGACATTGCAGGCGATCGAAGGTGCGAACGTCGTGCTGCTGCTGCTCGACGCGACGCAAGGCGTGACGGACCAGGACGCGCACATTGCGGGCTACATCCTCGAGAGCGGCCGTGCAGTCGTGCTGGCCGTGAACAAGTGGGATGCGGTCGACGAGTACGAGCGCACGCAAGTGCAGCGCCAGATCGAGACGCGGCTCGCGTTCCTGAAATTCGCGCAGCTGTATTTCATCTCGGCGGTCAAACGGCAAGGCCTTGCGCCGTTGTGGAAAGCAATTGCCGAGGCGTGGCGCTCAGCCACGATCAAGATGTCGACTCCCGTGCTCACGCGATTGCTGCAGGAGGCCGTGGAGTTCCAGCAGCCGAAGCGCTCGGGAATGTTCCGCCCGAAGCTGCGCTATGCGCACCAGGGCGGGATGAATCCGCCGGTGGTCGTCGTGCATGGCAATTCGCTCGATCACGTGACCGATGCGTACAAGCGCTTCCTCGAAGGTCGCTTCCGCAAGGAATTCAACCTGGTGGGCACTCCGCTTCGCATCGAGATGAAGACCTCGAAGAACCCGTATGCGGACAAAGAAAGGGGCTAACAGCCCAGCCGTGCCGATTTTCGCTGGTCCCCAGCCCCCGGCCCCTAGTCCCTAGCGCCCTGTGGTAATGTGGAGCTTCCAATAACATTCCCACTGCGGAACACGGAGAATATCGTGAGCAACAAAGGGCAGCTTCTACAAGACCCCTTCCTCAATACATTGCGCCGCGAGCATGTGCCGGTCTCGATCTACCTGGTCAACGGCATCAAGCTGCAGGGACAGATCGAATCGTTCGACCAGTACGTCGTGCTCTTGCGCAATACCGTGACCCAGATGGTCTACAAGCACGCGATCTCCACGATCGTTCCCGGCCGCGCGGTGAACTTCACCGCCGCCGAGACCCCGGAGACCGGCACAAGCTGATTGCAGCCCTTCCGGGGAACGGGCCCCAACCGTTTCAAATAACCCGTTGAGTTCCCAGACCACCGACCGCCCCTCCGCGCCCGCGATCCTCGTCGGCGTGGACCTGGGCCTGCCCCATTTCGATTCCACGCTCGATGAGCTGGCCGAGCTCGCGCGCACCGCAGGCCTCGAGCCGGTCGCGCGCCTCGTGTGCAAGCGCAAGGCGCCCGATGCAAAGCTGTTCATCGGCAGCGGCAAGGCCGACGAGATCAAGGCGCTCGCCGAAGAGCTCGGCGCCACGGAGATCCTCTTCGACCAATCGCTCAGCCCGGGCCAGCAGCGCAACCTCGAGCGCCACATCGACCGCCCCGTCAACGACCGCACGCTGCTCATCCTCGAAATCTTCGCGCAGCGCGCGCGCAGCCATGAAGGCAAGCTGCAGGTCGAGCTCGCGCGGCTGCAGTACGTCAGCACGCGCCTGGTCCGGCGCTGGTCACACCTGGAGCGCCAGACGGGCGGCGCGGGCGTGCGCGGCGGCCCCGGCGAAAAGCAGATCGAACTCGACCGGCGGATGATCGGCGATGCGATCAAGCGCACGCGCGAGCGCCTCGAAAAAGTGAAAAAGCAACGCAACACGCAGCGGCGCCAGCGCGAGCGGCGGGGTGCATTCAACATTTCGCTGGTCGGCTACACCAACGCCGGCAAGTCGACCTTGTTCAATTCGCTGGTGAAGGCGCGTGCGTACGCGGCCAACCAGCTGTTCGCAACATTGGACACGACCACGCGCCAGCTCTTTCTCGCAGCCGAGGATTACGAGGAGGGCGTCGCGCCGGGCCGTTCCGTGTCGCTGTCGGATACTGTCGGGTTCATCCGCGACCTGCCGCACGGCCTCATCGACGCATTCCGCGCCACGTTGCAGGAGGCCGCCGATGCCGACCTGCTGCTGCACGTGGTGGATGCCGCCAACCCGAATCACCCCGAGCAGATCGAGGAAGTGCAGCGCGTGCTCCACGAGATCGGCGCGGACGGCGTGCCGCAGGTGCTCGTCTTCAACAAGATCGACGCCCTGGAAGCCGGCCGCGAGCCGCGCAGCGAGAGCGACACGTTCGAGCTCGAAGGGCACCGTGTCCCGCGGGTCTTCGTCAGTGCGCAAACCGGCGCCGGGCTGGCCGGGCTGCGCCGCACGCTCGCGCGGGAAGTCGCGTCCCGGGAATTGGGCACAATCGCGCCAGAAGCGCAACGAGAACTCATCGAATGAAACTGCACCTTCCCCGCTTGCCCAGGGGCATGTTCAACCTGAACGACCCGCGTTGGGGGCGGGGGGACGACAACAAGGAAAAGCCGGATCGCGGGCAGGGCCCGAATCAAGGTCCGCCCGACCTCGACGAGCTCTGGCGCGATTTCAATCGCAAGCTGGGCGGCTTGTTCGGTGGCCGCCGGCGTGGCGGTGGAGGCGACCCGGGCGGTGGCGGGGGCGGCAACTTCCCGCCCGACATGCGCAGCGCAGGCATCGGCGCGGGGCTCGTCGTCGCGGTCGTGGTTCTGATCTGGCTCGGCACGGGGTTCTTCATCGTGCAGGAAGGCCAGCAGGCCGTAATCACGCAGTTCGGGCGCTACCAGAAGAGCGTCGGCGCCGGCTTCAACTGGCGCCTGCCGTACCCGATCCAGCGGCACGAAACCGTGTACGTCTCGCAGATCCGCTCGGTGGACATCGGCCGCGACAGCATCGTCAAGGCCACGGGCCTGAAGGACTCGGCGATGCTCACGCAGGACGAGAACATCATCGAGCTGAAGTTCGCCGTGCAGTACCGCCTGAAGAACGCACGCGAGTGGCTGTTCGAATCGAAGAACCCGGCCGAGACGGTGGTGCAGGTGGGCGAGTCCGCCGCACGCGAAGTGCTCGGCAAGATGAAGATGGATTCGGCGCTGGCCGAAGAACGCGACCAGATCGCCACACGCATCCGCACGCTGATGCAGACGATCATCGACCGCTACAACATCGGCGTGGAAGTGGTCGGCATCAACCTCCAGCAAGCCGGTGTGCGGCCGCCCGAGCAGGTGCAAGCCGCATTCGACGACGTGCTGAAAGCCGGGCAGGAACGCGAGCGCGCGAAGAACGAGGCGCAGGCGTATGCCAATGACGTGGTGCCGCGCGCCACCGGTGCGGCGTCGCGCCTCTCGCAGGAAGCCGACGGCTACAAGGCGCGGATCGTCGCGCAGGCGCAGGGCGACGCGCAGCGCTTCAAGTCGCTGCTCACCGAATACCAGCGCGCGCCGCAGGTCACGCGCGACCGCCTCTACATCGAGACGATGCAGCAGGTGTACGCGAACGTCACCAAGGTGCTCGTCGAATCGAAGCAAGGCTCGATGCTGTACCTGCCGCTCGACAAGATCATGCAGCAGGTGTCGCAGGGCGGCGCCGCGGCGCCCAATGAACCCTCGACGCCGTCCGCATCGAGTTCGTCATCGTCCTCGAGCGCGCCTGCAGGCGACCCGCGCAGCCGCGACAACGCGCGGACGCGCGACAGGGAGGGCCGTTAAATGAATCGCATCGGCTTCATTGCTTCGACGGCGCTCGTGCTGCTGGCGCTATTGAGTTCCATGCTGTTCGTCGTCGACCAGCGCCAGTTCGGCGTGGTCTACGCGCTCGGCGAGATCAAGGACGTCATTACCGAGCCCGGGCTCAATTTCAAGCTGCCGCCGCCGTTCCAGAACGTCACGTATATCGACAAGCGCCTGCTCACGATGGAAAGCCCCGACACCGAACCGATGCTCACGCTCGAGAAGCAGCGCATGGTGATCGACTGGTACGTGCGGTGGCGCATCACCGATCCGCGCGCCTATATCCGCAACGTGGGCCTCGACGAAGCCACGGGCGCGGCGCAACTCAATCGCGTCGTGCGCAACGCTTTCCAGGAACAGATCAACCGCTACACGGTGCGCGAGCTGCTGTCGACCAAGCGCGAACAGCTGATGGCGGACGTGAAGAAGGAAACCCTCGCCGTGGTCAAGGGCGCGAAGCCCTGGGGCGTGGACGTCGTCGACGTGCGCATCACGCGCGCCGATTACGTCGAAGCGATCACCGAGTCGGTCTATCGCCGCATGGAGGCCGAGCGCAAGCGCGTGGCGAACGAGCTGCGCTCCACCGGCGCGGCCGAGGGCGAGAAGATCCGCGCCGATGCCGACCGCCAGCGTGAGGTGACGGTCGCCAATGCGTATCGCGATGCGCAGAAGACCAAGGGCGAAGGCGACGGCCAGGCCGCGGCGATCTACGCAGAGGCATTCGGCCGCGACCCGCAGTTCGCGCAGTTCTATCGCAGCCTGCAGGCGTACATCGCCACCTTCGGGAAGCGCGGCGACGTGATGGTGATCGACCCGTCCACGTCGGATTTCTTCAAGGCGTTCCGCAGCGGTGCCAGTGCATCGCCGCCCGCCGGCGCGAAGAAATAGCGCGTGGACTGGGAGCTGCTCGGGTGCGCGCTGGCGCTGGTCCTCGTGATCGAGGGCCTGTTCCCTTTCATGTCGCCGCAGGGCTGGAAGCGCACCTTCGCGCGCCTGCTCGAACTGCAGGACGGCCAGCTGCGTTTCTTCGGCCTGTGCAGCATGCTGCTGGGGCTGCTGCTGTTCTGGATGGCGTCGGGTTAACCCGGAGCGCGCGCGTAGAATACGGTTTTTAACAGCGCCCCCGCACCATGTCCGCCTGGGTCCTGCCGGATCACATTGCCGACGTCCTGCCTTCCGAGGCGCGGCACATCGAGGAGCTCCGGCGGCAGCTGCTGGACACCGCGCGCGGCTACGGCTACGAGCTGGTGATGCCACCTTTGCTCGAGCACCTCGAATCGCTGCTCACCGGCACCGGCGAAGCGCTCGACCTCCAGACCTTCAAGCTCGTCGACCAGCTCTCGGGCCGCATGATGGGCCTGCGCGCGGACACGACCCCGCAAGTCGCACGCATCGATGCGCACCTGCTCAATCGCGAAGGCGTCGCGCGGCTTTGTTATTGCGGCCCGGTGCTGCACACGCGCCCCGACCGTCCGCATGCCACGCGCGAGCCGCTGCAGTTCGGCGCGGAAATCTACGGCCATGCAGGCCTCGAAGCCGATCTCGAAGCATTGCTGCTGGCGCTGGATTGCCTGAAGGCGACGCGCGTGGGCGAGATCACGGTCGACATGGCCGACGTGCGCATCGTGCGTTCGCTGCTCGCCGGCGTGCCGGTCGACGCGTCGGTGATCGCGCAAGTGCACGCCGCGCTCGCCGCGAAAGACGCGAGCAGCCTTGCATCGCTGACGAAGAACTTCCCCGCTCCCACGCGCGAAGGGCTCGCGACGCTGCTGTCCCTGTACGGTGACGTGAAGGTGCTCGACGAAGCGCGGCGCGCGCTGCCGGCCTCGGCTCAAGTCAACGACGCGCTGGACAACCTGCGCTGGCTCGCGCAGCACGTGCAGGGCGCGAAGGTCACGTTCGACCTGGCGGACTTGCGCGGCTATGCGTACTACAGCGGCGCGCGCTTTGCGATCTACACGCGCGGTGCGAGCGATGCGCTGGTGCGCGGCGGCCGTTACGACGAAGTCGGCGCAGTATTCGGGCGCAACCGCCCCGCGGTGGGATTCAGCCTGGACGTGCGGGAACTCGCGAGCGTTGCGGCGAAGCCGCCACTGAAGTCGGTGATCCGCGCGCCCTGGCAGGGCGACGGCGCCGACGCGCAGGCGCTGCGCGATGCGATCTCGCAGCTGCGGGCCAAGGGCGAAACCGTGGTGTGCGTGCTGCCCGGCCACGAAAGCGAAGTGGACGAATTTCATTGCGATCGCGAACTGGCCCGTGAAGGCGGCCAGTGGCGCGTGAAGAGGATCTCATGACGAAGACGAAGGGCCGCAACGTGGTCGTGGTCGGCACCCAGTGGGGCGACGAAGGCAAGGGCAAGCTGGTCGACTGGCTGACCGAGATGGCGCAGGGCGTGGTGCGTTTCCACGGCGGCCACAACGCGGGGCACACGCTCGTGATCAACGGCGTGAAGACAGCGCTGCACCTGATCCCCAGCGGCATCATGCGGCCGGGCGTTAAGTGCTACATCGGCAACGGTGTAGTGCTGTCGCCGGCAAAACTGTTCGAGGAGATGGAAGGCCTGGAGAAGGCCGGCGTGGAGGTGCGCTCTCGCCTTCGCATCAGCGAGGCGTGCCCGCTGATCCTGCCGTTCCACGCGGCCCTCGACATCGCACGCGAAACGTATCGCGAGCAAGGCGGCACGGAGAAGATCGGCACCACCGGCCGCGGCATCGGGCCGGCCTACGAAGACAAGATCGCACGCCGCGCAGTGCGTGTGCAAGACCTGAAGCATCCCGTGCGCTTCGCCGAGAAGCTGAAGGTGGTGCTGGACCTGCACAACTTCACGCTGACGAAGTACCTCAATGCACCGGCTGTCGACTTCCAGCAGGTATTCGACGAGGCCCTGCGCCTGGGTGAAGAGATGCGCCCCATGATCGCGGACGTGTCGCGCGAGCTGAACGAAGCGCATCGCAATGGCGACAACCTGCTGTTCGAGGGCGCGCAGGGCACGCTGCTCGACGTGGACCACGGAACCTACCCGTACGTGACCTCGAGCAACTGCGTCGCGGGCAATGCGGCCGCAGGCGCGGGCGTGGGCCCCGGCATGCTGCACTACATCCTCGGCATCACGAAGGCGTATTGCACGCGCGTCGGTGGCGGTCCGTTCCCGACGGAACTCGATTGGGAGACGCCCGGCACCGTCGGTCATCACCTCTCGACGGTCGGCGCGGAAAAGGGCGTGACCACCGGGCGTTCGCGCCGCTGCGGATGGTTCGATGCGGCGTTGCTCAAGCGCAGCGCGCAGGTCAATGGCCTGTCCGGCCTGGCGATCACCAAGCTCGACGTGCTCGATGGCCTGGAGGAACTGCAGTTGTGCACCGGCTACGAACTGGATGGCGAGCACACCGACATCCTGCCGCTCGGCGCCGACGAGATCTCGCGCTGCAAGCCGGTGTACGAGACGATGGAAGGCTGGAGCGAAAGCACCGTGGGCCTGACGCAATACGACAGGTTGCCTGTCAATGCACGTTTGTACCTGCAGCGAATCGAGCAGGTGACCGGCGTGCCCATCGATATCATCTCGACCAGCCCGGATCGCGATCACACGATCATGATGCGGCACCCGTATCTCGCCTGACGGCAAAGAGGGACTCGAGATGTTGACGGAAGACGGCAAGCACCTGTACGTGAGCTACGACGAGTACCACAACCTGATCGAGAAGCTCGCGATCAAGGTGCACCAGTCGGGCTGGCAGTTCGACACCATCCTGTGCCTGGCCCGCGGCGGCATGCGCCCCGGCGACATCCTCTCGCGCATCTTCGACAAGCCGCTCGCGATCATGTCGACCAGCTCGTATCGCGCGAATGCGGGCACGGTGCAAAGCCACCTCGACATCGCTCGCTACATCACCACGCCCCGGGGAGAGATCGCCGGCAAGGTTCTGCTCGTGGACGACCTCGCCGACTCGGGCGTGACGCTGAATGCCGTCGTGGAGTTGCTGCGCCAAAGCTACACGCCGATCACGGAGCTGCGCACGGCCGTGATCTGGACCAAGGGCCTGAGCAAGTTCGAGCCCGATTACTCGGTGGAATTCCTGCCCACGAACCCGTGGATCCACCAGCCGTTCGAGGCGTACGACGCCCTGCGGCCGCAGCAACTCATCGAAAAGTGGAGGGTTTGAGGTCGCGATACCATGGCCGCATGACGAAGCCGGTCACCGACCTCATCCACCATCCCTACACACCGCCCGCGGGCTTCAGCGCCCCGCAGGTTCCGGTCTACAAAGCCTCCACCGTCATCTTCAAGGACGTGGCCACGATGCGCGCGCGCGATTGGCGCAGCAAGGCGGGCTACACGTACGGGCTGCACGGCACCCCGACGACGTTCATGCTGGAGGAGCGTTTCGCATCGCTCGAAGGCGGAAAGCAGTGCGTCTTGTTCCCGAGCGGCCTTGCTGCGATCGCAGGCGTGGGCATGGCGCTCTTGTCGGCCGGCGACGAGATGTTGATTCCCTCGAACGTGTACGGGCCGAACAAGGCGCTGGCCGAGGGCGAATTCAGGCGCTGGGGCATTGCGCACCGGGTTTACGACGCGATGGACCCGGCGGACCTCGAAGCGAAGATCAGCGCGAAGACCCGGCTCGTTTGGCTCGAGGCACCCGGCTCGGTGTCGATGGAGTTCCCGCCGGTGGACGAACAGGCGCGCATCTGCAAGCAGCGCGGCGTCGCCAGCGCACTCGACAACACCTGGGCGGGATGCGTTGCACTGGACGGATTCGCGATCGGCTGTGACATCGTCGTGCATGCGCTCACGAAATACCCGAGCGGAGGCGGCGACGTGCTGATGGGTGCTGCAGTCACGCGGGACGATGCGTTGCACGAGAAGATCAAGCTGTCGCACATGCGCACAGGCTTCGGCGTGGGCGCGAACGACGCCGAAGCCGTCCTTCGATCGCTCCCGAGCTTGCCGATCCGGTATGCGTCCCATGACAGGGCCGCGCGCGAGCTCGCTGGATGGTTGAAGCAGCGCAGCGAGATTGCGCAGCTGTTGCACCCCGCGTTCGAAGGTTCGCCCGGGCATGAACACTGGAAGCGGCTGTGCGGTGGCAATGCCGCGGGCCTGTTCTCGGTCATCTTCGACGAGCGCTACTCATCGCAGCAGGTCGACCGCTTCTGCGACGCACTGAAGCTGTTCAAGCTGGGTTACTCGTGGGGCGGGCCGGTGAGCCTGGTCGTACCTTACGAGATGGGCCAACTGCGCTTGCCGGCACATTGGACGCACAAGGGCGTGCTCGTGCGGTTTTCGATCGGGCTGGAGGACGTGGCGGACTTGCGGGCCGATCTCGAACAGGCACTGAAGGAGGGGTTGAAATGAACAAGCGCGGATTCATCGCCACGGTCGCCGCGGGCGCGGCGCTGCCGCTCGCATCGCATGCGCAGCCCGCGAAGGGACTGAAGGGGCCGGCGGTGCTGACCGTCACCGGCGCGATCACGAAGACCAACCGCGGGTCGTTCGACGGCATCCTCGACCAGATGATGGCCAAGCAGAAGCTCACGTTCGACAAGGCACGCGCGTTCGATTTCGCGGCGCTCACTGCGATGCCGGCCGTGACGATCCGCCCCTCGCTCGAATACGACAACAAGCCGCATGAATTGAAAGGTCCCCTGCTCGGCACGGTGCTGCAAGCCGCCGGTGCGACGGGCACCAAGCTCGCCACCCGGGCGATCGACGGTTATGCGCCCGTGATCAGCGTGGCCGACGCGCGGAAGTACCGTTTCGTCGTCGCCACGCATCTCGACGGCCAGCCGATGGCGCTCGGCGGCTTCGGCCCGTTGTGGGCGATCTGGGACGCCGACAAGTTTCCGGAACTCATGGCAAAACCGCTCGACCAGCGCTTCGCCGGTTGCCCCTGGGGCCTGTACCACATCGACGTGCAAGCCTAGTCGCGCGCGATCAAGGCGGCGGCCTTCTTCATCGCCGCGGGTGACCGATCGGCGAGGGTGACGCTCGGTGCCTCGGCGAACCGCTTGAAGTTTCGCTGGATCGACGACGAATAGCCCGGGTCGTAGTGCTTCAGGAGCAGTTCACGCACGACCGTTTCGATATCGCCGGCCGCCACTTTCGCAATCCAGTCCGCGATGACTGCACGGCCTCGCAGCTCCGCGAGCGCCGAGAGGCGATCCGAGAACAACGCCCGGTCCTTCACGAAGAAGTCGTAGTCCTCCATCAACAGCGCGACGCGTTCTTTCTCGGCCAGTTCGATCCGGATGCAATCGCTGGCCCGCATCATTGCGATCAGCGCTTCAGGAACCGCGACATTGCCCACCTTCTTGCTCTCGCTTTCGACGAAGACAAGGCGCGCGGGATCGAACTTTCGCAGCGCATCCCACACCAGCGTGTCGTAGGCTTTCTGCGTGGGCTGCGCTACGCCGGGGATGATCCCCAGCACCGAGCTGCGGTGGTTCGCCAGGCCTTCGAGGTCCAGCACCTGCGCGCCCGCGTCCCGCAGCGCATGCAGCAGCCGCGTCTTGCCTGAACCCGTGGGGCCGCAAATCACGCGATACGTGAGCCGCTGCGCGAGCTGGGGGATGTCTTCGAGGATCGCCGCGCGAAATGCCTTGTAGCCGCCCTCGATCACATGCACGCGAAACCCGATCTGGTCCAGCACCAGCGCAAGCGAGCCGCTGCGCTTGCCGCCGCGCCAGCAATAGATGACCGGCTTCCATCCGCGCGGCTGGCCGATCACGTGCTCGCCGATGTGGCGCGCGATATTCGCCGAGACGAGCATGGCGCCGCGCTTCTTCGCCTCGAAGGGACTGACCTGCTTGTAGATGGTGCCGACTTCCTTGCGCTCCTCGTTGTTCAGCGAGGGCCAGTTCAGCGCACCGGGGATGTGGTCCTCGGCGAATTCGTCTTCCGTCCGCGCGTCGACGATGCTGTCGAACTGCGAAAGCTGCGCGATGGCATCGGCGGCGGCGATCGACTGCACGCTCATGCGAGAAGCTTCTTCAATTCAGGCCAGACGTTGTCCAGCATCTTCGAATGCGCCTGCGCGACGGGGTGGATGCGGTCCGCCTGGAACCAGCGCTGCGCATCCGCCGCATCGCCGAAGCCGGCCATGATCGAGGGGACGAATGCCGCCTTGCGGGCCTTCGCGACCTGGCCGAAGAGGGCGGCGAACCGGTTCGAGTAATCGGCACCGTAGTTCGGCGGCACCTGCACTCCCACCAGCAACACCCGCGCGCCGGCCTTTTGCGCGTCCTCGGTCATGTGCGCGAGATTGTCCTGGGTCATGGCAAGCGGCAGGCCGCGCAGCGCGTCGTTTCCCCCGAGTTCGATGATCACGACGTCGGGCTTGTGCTGCGCAAGCAAGGCAGGCACCCGCGAGCGCCCGCCCGACGTCGTATCGCCGCTGATGCTGGCGTTGACCACCTTCGCGGGGATCTTCTGCTGCGCCAGCCGCTTTTCCAGCAGGGCGACCCAGCCCGACCCGCGGGCCAGCCCGTATTCGGCGCTGAGGGAGTCGCCCACGACGACAATCGTGCGTTCCCGCGCCGCCCGCACCGGGCCATAACTGCCGCCTAAGACCGCCGCGATAAAGTGGCGGCGTCGCAAATTACCGTCGAGCATGTCCGAACCGATCATCTCCGCACTGCACTTGAACAAATCCGTCACCGACTCGACGGGCACGCTCGATATTCTGCGCGACATCCACTTTTCGCTGGCGCCGCGGGAAACCGTCGCGATTGTCGGCGCCTCCGGGTCGGGCAAGAGTACGCTGCTGTCGCTCGTCGCGGGGCTCGACACGCCGACCAGCGGGACGGTCGAACTGGCCGGCGCCGACATCTTCGCATTGGGCGAGGACGAACGTGCGGCGATGCGTGCGCGGCAGGTGGGCTTCGTGTTCCAGAGCTTCCAGCTGCTCGGCAACCTCACCGCGCTGGAGAACGTGATGTTGCCGCTCGAGCTGGCGGGGCGGCGCGATTCGCGCAAGGCCGCGACCGAGATGATGAAGCGCGTGGGGCTCGGCGAGCGTCTGGGCCATTACCCAAGGACGCTCTCCGGCGGCGAGCAGCAGCGTGTCGCGCTCGCGCGCGCCTTCGTCGTCGAACCCGCAGTGCTGCTTGCGGATGAACCGACCGGCAGCCTCGATTTCGCGACCGGCGAGACGGTGATGCAACTCATGTTCGACCTGAATCGCGAGCACGGCACGACGCTGGTACTGGTCACTCACGATCGTGCCATTGCGTCGCGCTGCGAGCGGCGCATCACGATCGAAGCGGGCAGGATCGCCGGAGACGAACGCGTCAATGGCGTCGCGGCAGCGACTTCCTGACCGCCGTCAGGAACTGCTCGCGCTGCTCGGACTGGTTGATGTTGCCGGCCACGGCGCCGATGAAATCCCTGAAATGCGGATGGCGCGAAGCCTCCTTGCGGACCAGCATCCTGGCCATCGGCCCGATGAACTTCGACAGGTGCTGTTCGATCGCCGTGGCTTCGTCGGCCCCCAGTTCGAGCTGCGGGTGAGGCGCGACGCGTGACAGGCTCCCTGACGGGCTGCTTGGCTGCGTCTTCAGGGGAATGCTCGGGCCCAGCCCGGTGGGCGCCTTGCTCGACGCGCGCTTGCCGCTCGTCGGTGTACTGTTCGGATGGCTATGGCTGTTCACGCCCGCGATGAACGCGTCGCGCGCCTTGGGTTCCTGGATCGAGGGCGCCAAGGCTTCCCGCAATGCCTGCACACTTTCAGCGAGCGGCACTGCTTTCTTCACGAGCACCTTGGCGAGCGGGCCGATATGGCGCGCAAGCTCCATCTCGACATCGCGAACGTCGTCTTCGGCCAGCGGCTTGGCGTCCGCAGAGGGCCGCGTCTGCGTGTAGCCCGTGGACGGGCCTTGGACGCGTGTCGTGGGAGTGGCGCCACGCTGGTGCGCGACGGCATACACCTCGTGCAGCCGTGCGTGCTTGTCCTCGTATTGCCCCATGTACTGGAACAACTCCGCGGTACCGTCGGTGATGCGCGAGATCACGTCGTAGTAGGCCCGAGAGACCAGCACCTGGTTGGCCTGGGCGAAATCCATGATGCGCTGAGCGACATTGATGCCGTCGCCGATCACGTTGGCGCGTTCGTTGATGTCCGAGATGACGCGCACCGGGCCCATGTGCAGGCCGACGCGTACCTGCAGCGCGCGGCGCTGCAAGAGCAGGTCGCGCAGCAGCATCGCGCAATCCAGCGCCTCTTCGGGATCGCCCATGAAGCAGATCGCCGCACCGTCGCCGGTGTCGATGGCGATGCGCGACTCCTCCGGCACGCCTTTCAGCGACTTGGCGAGCATTTCGCCGAACAGCTTCTTGAGCGCCGCCTGGTCCTCGACCGAACGCTTCGAATAGCCAACCAGGTCCAGGAACATGATCGTGCACAGCAGGTTGCGCTTCTGCGCCACGACCGGTGCAGCTGCGACCTTCGTTTCCTCGACGGCGGCGACGCCGGCCTGCCCGCGCTCGGGCATCTTCGCGCCCTGGATCGCCGCGCGGAACGCGCTCACGGTTTGCGGGCGGCGGCTTTCGTCGGGGTTCAGCGCCCAATCGATCGCTTGCAGAAGCGCTTCACCGAAGACGTTCGCTTCGGCCAGGCTCGCCGCGGGCAGCATCGAATCCTGCTTCACGCGCGCCGCCGACTCGACCGGCTTGCGGCCCGTCGCCATCCAGTACATCACCGCGCCGAGCGAATAGATGTCGGTCCACGGCCCCTGGTTGCCCTGCGAGTGGTATTGCTCGAACGGCGCAAAGCCGGGACTGACGATGTTGGTCATGTCCTTGTTCGCCGTTACGCGTCGCGCGGCACCGAAATCCAGCAGCACGGGCGTGCCGTCCGCGCGAACGTAGATGTTGTCGGGCTTGATGTCGCGATGCAGGAAGCCGCTCGCGTGCACGGCTTCCAGGCCATCGAGCAGCGGCAGCGCGATCGAATACACGGACTTCTGCGCGAGCGGGGCGTTCTGCGGGACCCAGCGCTTCAGCGGCAGGCCGGATTCGTACTCCATGACGATGTAGGCCGTGCGGTTTTCGCGGAAGTAGCGCAGCACCCGCACGATGTTCGGGTGGCGGAAGGTTGCCAGCGCACGCGCTTCGTCCAGGAAGCGCTCGAGCCCCCAGTCGTACTGCTCCTGCTGCTCGGGGTTGGACCCGCGCACGCGCACCACGTTGTCCGGCCCGCGCGTGACGAGATCGCTCGGGAAGTATTCCTTGATCGCAACGGGCAACTGCAGGTTGCTGTCGCGCGCGAGGTACGTGATGCCGAAGCCGCCGCCGCCGAGCGGCCGCTCGATGACGTAATCCATGAGCTGGATGCCGGGCGGCAGCGATGCCGCATCGCCGTCGGACGCGGGCGGGCCAGCAGGGGGTGCTTCTTCACTGGCCATGCAACATCGGCGCGCTTATTGCTCGCCGATCATCTGCATCGCCTTTTCGAGGCTGCGACGCATGCGGTTGAATGAACTGCCGAGCACCGCGACTTCGTCCTTGCCCTTTTCCTTGAACTCCGGCTCGTCGAAGTCGCCGGTGGAAATCCTGTCCGCCGACTGCGACATCCTTCGGATGGGCCGCACGATCAGCCACGACAGCATGATGTTCAGCACGATGAACACGGTGACGAAGACGGCGGCGAGCGACGCCATGAACGTCGTGAAAGCCGCCTCGGCCTTGCGGAACGGCACCTCCATGGGCACGGTGACGACCTGCGCGCCGATGATCTCGTTGTGCTTCCAGCCGAAGCCGTTCGACTCGCCGTAGATCTTCACCATCGTCGGCGGCGCCATCGCGGCGGTCGTGTGGCATTGCAGGCACGCGGCGTTGCTGATCTGGATCGGCTTGGCGATGAACAGGCTGCGTCCGATGGACGTCTGGCGCTCGGCGACGATTTCCTTCACCGAGCCATCGTTGCGGAACTTGTTGACCACGTCGGCTTCCCAGTCGACGGTGCGGTCGCGGGGATTCGTGGGGTTGAGCGTGGCTTCCTTGTAGCTGTAGTCGACGTATTTCTTGCGCAGCGTGTTGATCGTCTCCGTTGCGGCGTAGGCGGGCACCGTCTGCGGCAGGAAGACGTCCTCGAGCTGCTTGATCAGGTGCGGCCGGATCTGGTCGACCGTGTAGCTGCGAACGGCGGTGGCGGCTTCCATCATCAGGCGCGCGTCACGCACGACCTCGTCGCGGGCGTTTTCCTCCAGCAACTGGCGCGAGATGAATCCCGCAGCGGCGAAGCCCGCAATGAAGACGACAATCAGAACCAGGTTGAATTTGAGACGAAGCCCCATCTGCTCACCCCCTCCAGGATGTAGACCGATTTTATACATGGGCACCCCGAAGTAGCACCTCATAATTCCGTGATGTCCTCCGCGAAAGTGCTATTTGGATTCCACGCCGTCGGCGTGCGGCTGAAAACCGCGCCTGCTTCGGTCCACGAGATATACGCCGATCCTTCGCGAAAGGATGCACGCATGCGGCAATTCCTCGAACGCGCGCAGGAAGCCGGTGTGCGTGTCATCGAAGCCGACGGGATGCGCATCGCCAAGCTGGCGGGCACGCATGCCCACCAAGGCGTGGCGGCGCGTGTCGATCCCGTCAAGCAGACGAATTCGCTCGATGACCTTCTGGACGCGATCGAAGGCCCGCCACTGCTGCTGGTGCTCGACTCGGTGACCGATCCGCACAACCTCGGCGCGTGCCTACGTGTGGCCGACGGCGCGGGGGCGCATGCGGTGATCGCACCGAAGGACCACGCGGTCGGTGTCAACGCGACTGTCGCGAAGGTCGCGAGCGGCGCGGCGGAGACGGTGCCGTACTTCATGGTGACGAATCTCGCGCGCACGCTCGGCGAGATCAAGGAGCGCAGCATCTGGTGCATCGGCACCAGCGACGACGCACCGCGCACGCTCTACCAGGCGGACTTCAAGGGCCCCGTGGCGCTCATTCTCGGCGCGGAGGGCGCGGGGATGCGCCAGCTCACGCGCAAGACCTGCGACGAGCTCGTGAGCATCCCGATGCGGGGCGGCGTGGAGAGCCTCAATGTCTCGGTGGCCGCGGGCGTCTGCCTCTACGAAGCGCTTCGGCAGCGTTCCTGACCCGCAGATACACTGCATTTCCCACGAGGAGGGACCCATGAAGCGACTGCTGATCGCCATCGCCTGCTTCGTTGCGTTGGCCGCATCCGCCGCTGAGCGCACGATCGATCGCGAGGTCGTGGTGCAGGCAAAGATCGACGCGGTGTGGCAGGCCTGGACGACGAGCGAAGGCATCAAGACCTTTTTCGCGCCCGACGCGAACGTCGACCTGCGCGTCGACGGCCCATTCGAAATCTACATCAATCCCTATGCGAAGCCGGGCCTGAAAGGCGCGGACGGCATGCGCATCATCGGCTTCCAGAAGGAGCGGATGCTGTCGTTCACCTGGAATGCGCCCCCGCATTTGCCGGAAGCGCGCGCCAATCGCACGATCGTGATCCTGCGGTTCGAGCCCGCCGGGGAGAACCAGACCATCGTCACGCTGCACCACGTGGGCTGGGGCGATGGCGGCGAATGGGACAAGGCCTACGACTACTTCTCGAAGGCGTGGCCGGCGGTCCTGGGCAACTTGCAGAAGCGCTTCGTCTCGGGCCCGGTCGACTGGACCGAATGGCTCGCTCGCATGAAGGCCCTGCCGCAGTGACAAGGGTCGGGCCGTGCGCGTGTTGACGGCCCGCGGTGTGACGCTCGAGCCGCAATTCGCGGCGCACGCGCCGGCGATGTTCGACTTGCTTGGCGATCCCGCCATCTACGAGTTCGAGAACCATCCGCCCACTTCCGTGGCCGCGCTGCGCAAGCGGTTCAAGCGCCTCGAGTCCCGCCGTTCCCCCGACGGCTCGCAGCAATGGCTCAATTGGGTGGTGCGCCTGCACTCGGGCGAGCTCGCAGGCTATGTCCAGGCCACCGTGCATGCCGACAAGCGCGCCGCGATCGCGTACGTGCTGGGCAGCCGCTACTGGGGCAAAGGCATCGCGGCACGCTCGGTGCACGCGATGATCGAGGAGCTGCGCGAGAAACACGGCGCCGGCGAATGCATCGCGATCCTGAAGTCCGCGAATTTCCGCTCGCTCCGATTGCTCGAGCGGCTGGGATTCAGGCCGGCGACGAGGGAAGCGAGCGGCGTTTCGCTGGAGCCCGATGAATCGCTGATGGTGCTCGAAGCTACAACCAGCCCATCCACCCGATGAACGCGCCGGCCCCGAGGAGCCACAGCAGGTGGATCCTCGTGCGCCACACGATCACCGTGGATGCGATCGCGATCGCCCAGATCGGCCAGTCGCGCGGCTTGTAGCTGCTGCCCGTGGCCAGAATCCAGCCCGTCGCGACCAGCAATGCGACCACGATCGGCGCCATGCCTTGCTTGAATGCGCGCACGCCGCGCAGCTCGCGATTCGCATGGCCCCAGCGGGCGGCGAAGTAGGTCAGGGTGGTGCTGGGCAGCGTGCAGCCGATCAACGCGAGCAGGGCGCCCACGAATGCGACGGGGATCCCACCGGCATTCAGGCCCACGTTCCAGCCAAAGAGCGCGACAAACAGCACGTTCGGCCCCGGCGCGGCCTGGCCGATGGCGACCGACGCGCTGAACTGCGAATCGGTGAGCCAGCCGCGCTCGTCGACGAGGTAGCGGTGCATGTCGGGAACGGTGGTGATGGCGCCACCGACTGCCAGCAAGGACAGCAGCACGAAGTGGATGAAAAAGGCGAACCAGTCGGCGCCGGTCAGCGCCCCGCTCATGCCTTCGTCCCGAGCCGCGACCAAGTGATCGCGCACGACAGCCCGCCCAGGACGAGCAGGACCCACACCAGCGGCAACCGCAGCACCGCGATGCCGATGAACGTGGCGACCGCGAAGCCCAGGACCAGCGCCATGCCCATCGGGTGCGTGCGAAGGGCGCTCATCAGCTTCAACCCCGTCGCGGTGATCAGGCCGGCCGCGACAGCGCCCATGCCGCGCAGCGCATTCGCGACGTGCTCGTCGCCGCCGAAGTTCGAATACAGCACCGCCAGCAACAGGATCACGACCAGCGGAAAGGTGAGCATGCCCGCAACCGCAGTCACTGCGCCGCGCAAGCCGAAGTAGCGATGGCCGATCATGAGCGAGAGGTTCACGACGTTGGGGCCGGGCATGATCTGCGCAACGGCCCATTCCTCGACGAATTCCTCGCGCGTCATCCAGCGCTTGTTCTCGACGAGTTCCCGTTGCACCACGGCGAGCACGCCGCCGAACCCCTGCAGCGCGAGGAAGGTCATCGAGAAAAACAGGTCGTGGAGCGATGCCGGGCTGCGCAAGCCTTCGTCGCGCGCCAGTGAAGGTTCGGCCATGTACCGATTATCGCGGCACGCCGTGTGCCGGCCTTGTGGCTAACCACAATCCGGCCGCGACGAGAACGAGGGCTGCGTACACGAACGCGTGCACGGGCTCACCCAGCAGGATCCATCCGAGCAGGGCGGCTGTCGGCGGATTGAGGGCGAGGAAGACCGTCACCCGGGTCGGCGCTTCGTGCTTCAGCGCGTACAGCCACGTGAAGTAGCCGATGCTGCTCGAGATGCCCACGGACGCGACGGCCAGCCACGCGTGCGTGCTGAAGCTTCCCAGGCGCGAAGGCCAGTGCTCCGGCAGCGCGGCGATCGCAAGGAATGCGACCGACGCGAGCATCGCGATCGCGGACACCGGCACGGTCGGGTAGTTGCGAAGGTAAGGACGGTACAGCACGCTGCACGTTGCACCCAACGCAGCAGCGACAAACACTGCGAAATCGCCCCACCCGTTTTCGCCGGCCGATTGCGCCCCGAGCTTCGGCGCGATCGAAAGCGCCACTCCCAGGATCGACACCAGCACCCCGGCGACGAGCATGCTTGTGATGCGTTCGCGCCCCAACGCAGCGGAGAACAGCATGGTGAGCAGCGGGAACAGGCTGAAGATCAACGCCGCTTCGGCGGAGCCGATGCGTTGCAGGCCGAGATTGAGCAGGGCGATCAGCACGCCGAACTGGACGATGCCCAGGCCGGCGATTGCAACGAGGTCGCGCGTGCGGCTGTGCACCCGCGGTGCTTCCGCAAATGCGGCGCGTTCCCGCCACGCGAAGGGCGCGAGGCACGCGAAGCCGATGGCGTAGCGCAGCATCGCGAGCGTCAGCGGCGGCACTTCAATGAGCGCGAGGCGGGACAACGCAATGCCGGCGCCGACCAGCACGCAGGAAAACGCGGCGGCGATCAGCGCGGGCGGGATAGCGCGAGCTCCCAGGTTTCGCTGGTGAGGTGTTTGCCGAATGCGTCATTGCGCTCGGCCTTCACTTTCCTGAACCCGCGCGACTTGTAGATGCCGCGCGCAGCGGCGAGGTGGCTTTGTGTCCACAGCACCAGCTTGCGATAGCCCTTGGCCCGCGCGAACGCAATGCATTCGTCGGTCAGTCGCGCGCCGAGGCCGAGTCCGCGCGTCTGCGGCGTGAGGATCAGCAGCCGCAGCTTCGCGACGGTGGCCGACTGCCGCACGAGGAACACCGAGCCCGCGCGCTCACCATCCACTTCCGCGATCCAGCACTGTTCCCAGCGCGGGTCGAAGTCTTCGATGAACCTGCCGACGATACCCGCCACGAGGCCTTCGAATTCCACGTTGTAATTGAACTCGCTGGCATACAGCTCGCCGTGTTGCTGCACGACCCAGCCGAAGTCCCCGGGGCGCGGATCGCGCAGCAGGATCGTGCGCGAGGCCGCCGGAGGGCTGGCCGGGTCGAGCAGGCGCTGCACCTTGCCCATTGCGCCGATCAACTTGTCCCGCTCGAGCGGTGCCAATGGTGCGAGAAGCGTGGCTGCCTCATCGCGCGACTTCTGCTGCAGCGGCGCGAACACGTCGTGCCCCTCCTGGGTGAGCTTGAGCAGGCTCTGGCGGCCGTCGGCGGGCGAGGGCGTCCGCTCGAGCCAACGCCGGGCTTCGAAGCGGCGCAGGATGCGACTGAGGTAGCCCGCGTCGAGCCGCATGTCGCGCACGAGCTCGGACGCCGTTGGCTGGTCGCGGTGCGCCAGCTCGTAGAGCACGCGCACTTCGGTCAGCGAGAAGTCGCTTTCGAGGTACGGGTCCAGTACGCCGATGCGGCTGGTGTAGAAGCGGTTGAAGCCGCGCACGGCCTTGACGTGCGCGGGCGAGACGGCGGCCATGGCTGACATGGTCAGCCAAATACTTGCCGCCGTCAAGCAAAGCCTAGACGACCATGCCCCCGGACACCTCGATCACCGCGCCATTGACGTAGCTCGCCTCGTCGCTTGCGAGGAAGCAATAGACGTTGGCGATTTCCTCCGGCGTACCGAGGCGGTGCAGGGGAACGCGGCTTTTCATGTCCGTCAGCACCTTCTCCGGAATCGTGTCGAGGATGTGCGTCATGACGAAGCCCGGCGCAACGGCGTTGACGCGGATGCCCTTGGGCCCGAGCTCGCGGCTCCATGTCTTGGTGAAGCCGATGACGCCGAACTTGCTGGCCGCATAGTTGGTCTGGCCGAAGTTGCCGTACAGGCCCACCACGGAACTCGCATTGAGGACGACGCCATACCCTTGCGCGACCATGGGGTCGACGACGGCCTGCGTGCAATGGAAGACGCCGCGCAGGTTCACGTCGATCACGCGGTCGAATTGCTCCACGCTCATCTTCTGCAGGCGCGCATCCTTGGTGATGCCCGCGTTGTTCACGAGGACGTCGATGCGCCCGAAGCGCTCCATCACGCCGCGTGCGGCGGCGTCCACCATTTCGCGATTCGTCACGTCCACTACCCAGCCCGCCGCCTGCGCGCCGGCTTCGCCGCACTGGCGCACGGCTTCGTCGATGCCGGATTGCGTGAGGTCCCAGACGCCGACTTGCGCGCCTTCACGCGCGAATTTCAACGCGGTCGCGAGGCCGATGCCCTGGGCACCGCCCGTCACGATGCAAACCTTCTCGCTCAGTCGGGGAATCGTCATGTCCTGCGGCTTTCAAAAATCGGAAAGCCGCGAACATAGCATGAGCTCATCCTTCGAACAGCCGCCATTCCTCGTCGGAGCGCGCGATGCGGAACGTGATCGCTTCGAGCGTCTTCGGGTGGTGCATCAGGTCGGCGTGCCGTTTCGCGGGCACGGCGACGTTCTCGGTGGTGATCGACTCGGGTTCCTCCGCGAACTGCGTGGGCACTGCTTCGTCGGTCATGCTGAAGATGGAAGTGCAGGGCACCGGCGGCCGCTGGCGCAGGCGGTTCAGCTTCATCCTGTCGATGCCCGCGCTGGCTTCGAACAGCGCGTCAAGCATCTTGCAGCGCCCGCGCGGATCGGTCACTCGCACCGGCGAGCCGATCGTGATGACCTGGCGGACGATCGGGGTCGTGCGCTTGGCGACTTCGCGCGCGTAGATTCCCGAGAGGCCGCAACCGATCAAGGTCACGGAGCCGTGCTCTGCCTCGAAGACGTCGATCACGCGCTCCTCGATCCGCCGCAGCAGCCGGTCAAGCCCGTGCCCTGGACCGTTGTCCACGCCGAGTCCCCAGTCGTGAACGGCAAAGCCGGCGTGGTGCAGGACATTGCGCAGCTCACGTGTGGATTCGGGACCGTGGGCGTACTCGGGCATCACGAGCACCGCCTCGCCGTCGCCGCTGTAGACGCTGTAGTCGCCGACCCGGCGCCGCGGCACGCGGCCGACAAGGCGGGCCAGCGGTGCAAATGCTTCTATCGCGGGCCCGTGCATTGAATGTCCTGGATTTGTGGCGCTGGAGTGCCACGAACTTTAGGAAAACGGCTGAGCCTCAGGCGTAGGAAGACGCCGGGTCCGTGTTACGCCCGGGTAACCGGATACGGATCAGTAACGCGGCTGATGAGCTGAGATTGCGTCCCGCACGCGCGGTGTCACGACGAAACCGGGCCCATAGCGGTCGGCGAGCTGCGCGGCGCGATCACAGAATCTGTCGATGCCCGTGCCGTAGATGAACTGCATGGCTCCGCCGGTCCAGGCCGGGAAGCCGATGCCGAAAATCGAGCCGATGTTCGCATCGTGCACGCCGGTCAGCACTTTCTCGGCCAGGCAGCGCGCCGTTTCCACCGATTGCCGGTACAAAAGGCGGTCCTTCAGGTCCTGCATGTCCCATTGCGCTGCGGGCTTTTCGAACAACTCCTTGAGCTGCGGCCAGAGGAACTTCTTCATCCCCTTGTCCTGCGGGTACTCGTAGAAGCCCGCTCCGGCGGCGCGCCCATTGCGGTCGAACTCCTTGACCATGCGCTCCACGAGCAATTCGCCCGGCGACGCAATGTGCGTTTCGCCCTGCGCGCGGTAGTCGGCGCGGGTCTGGTCGAGAACGTGCACGGACAGCGACAACGCCGTTTCATCGAGCACGGCAAGCGGGCCGACCGGCATCCCCGCCTGGAGCCCGGCGTGTTCGACGACCGCGGCCGGGATGCCTTCCCCGATCATCGCAGCGCCTTCCATGACGAAGGTGCCGAACACGCGCGATGTGAAGAAGCCACGCGAATCGTTCACGACGATCGGGATCTTGCCGATGTGCTGCACGTAATCGAACGCGCGCGCGATCGTCTCGTCGTCCGTCTCCTTGCCGCGGATGATCTCGACGAGCTTCATCTTGTCGACGGGGCTGAAGAAATGGATGCCCACGAACTTCTGCGGCCGCTTGCTCGCGGTGGCCAGGCCCGAGATCGGCAGCGTCGACGTGTTGCTCGCGAAGAAGCCGCCGGGCGCGAGCATGGGTTCGGAATCCTGGGTGACCTTGTGCTTCAGCTCGCGGTTCTCGAACACGGCTTCGACGATCAGGTCGCAGCCTTGCAGGTCGCTGTACGACTCGGTCGGCTTGATGCGCGCGAGCAGGCCGGCCTGGTCGTGCGGGCCCATGCGGCCTTTCTCGACGCGCGGCTGCGTGACCTTCATGCTGTACGCCTTGCCCTTGTCGGCTTTGTCGAGGCTGACGTCCTTGAGCACGGTCTCCACACCCCGGCTCGCTTGCACGTACGCAATGCCGCCGCCCATCATTCCCGCGCCGAGGATGCCAACCTTCTTCGGCGTGTAGCGCGGCACGTCGGCCGGGCGGGACTTCTTCGACTTGATCGCATTCATGTCGAAGAAGAACGTGTTGATCATGTTCTTCGTGACCGGGGACGTGAACAGCCGGGCGAGATAGCGCGATTCGATGCGCGTCGCCGTGTCGTAATCGACCATCGCGCCTTCGACCATGGCGGCCAGGGCCGCCTCGGGCGCGGGATAGAGTCCGCGCGTCTTCTGGCGCAGCACCGCCGGCGCGACCGAAATCATTCCGGCGATCTTCGGATTGGCGGGCGTGCCGCCGGGCATCTTGTAGTTCTTGTCGTCCCACGGGTGCTGGGCGGGTGCGCCGCCGCTGGCTTGCCTGTCGATCGCGGCGAGTGCAGCGGGACGCAATGCCGCTGCATCCGGGACGAGCTCGTGCACCACGCCCATGTCGAGTGCCTCGCGCGGCGAAAAGAGTTTCGCCTCCACGATGTAGGGCTGCGCGCCGAGCAGGCCGAGCAAGCGCGTCATCTTCGTGATGCCGGTTGCACCCGGGATCAAGCCCAGGGTCACTTCGGGCGTGCCGAACTGGATCTTCGGGTCGTCGACCGCGATGCGGTAGTGCCCGACGAGCGCGACTTCCCAGCCGCCGCCGAGCGCGTGCCCGTTCAGCAGGCTCACCACCGGTTTGCCGAGCGTCTCGAGCGCGCGGAAGTTCTTTTTCATCGCCTCGACCGATGCGAAGATCTTGGGTGCGTCGGACGCTTGCACGCGCATCGTCGCTTTCAGGTCCGCGCCCGCGAAGAACGTCGTGGCCTTGCCCGAGGCGAGCAGGATGCCGCGAATCGCATCCTTGTCCTTCAGCACGAGTTGCGTGGCCTCGGAGAGGTCCGCCTGCCACTGCTCGCACATCGTGTTGACGGCCGACCCCGGCTCCTCGAAGGTCAGGGTGGCGATGCCGTCCTTGAGCTCGTAGCGGATCGTCTTCACGTCAGATTCTCTCGACGATGGTCGCGATGCCCATGCCCCCGCCGACGCACAGCGTCGCGAGGCCGTAGCGCAGCTTGCGGCGATGCAATTCATCGACGAGCGTGTTCAGGATCATCGCGCCCGTCGCACCCAGCGGGTGGCCCATGGCGATCGCACCGCCGTTGACGTTCACCTTATCGTGCGGCACGCCCATTTCCTTCATGAACTTCATCGGCACGGCCGCGAATGCTTCGTTCACTTCGAACAGGTCGATCTGGTCGATGGTCAACTTCGCTTTCGCCAGGGCTTTGCGCGCGGCGGGCATGGGGCCGGTCAGCATGATGGTCGGATCCGCGCCGGACAGTGCGGCTGCGACGATGCGTGCGCGCGGCTTGAAACCGTGGTCCTTCCCCGCCTGTTCGCTGCCGATCAGGAGCGCGGCTGCGCCGTCCACGATGCCCGACGAATTGCCGGCGTGGTGCACGTGGTTGATCTTCTCGACCTGCGGATAGCGGCCGATGGCCACCTCGTCGAAGCCCATGGCGCCGAGTTGCTCGAATGCGGCCTTGAGCGACGCCAGCCCCTCCATCGTCGTGTGCGGCTTGATGAATTCGTCTTGCGCCAGGATCGTCTGGCCCAGGAAATCCTTCACCGGCACGACCGAGCCTGCGAAGAAGCCACCTTCGCGCGCCTTCGCCGCGCGTCTTTGCGACTCGAGCGCGAACGCATCGACGTTGTCGCGCGAGAAGCCTTCGAGCGTCGCGATCAGGTCGGCTCCGATGCCTTGCGGAACGAACGACGTCGCGGCGTTCGTCTCGGGGTCCTGCGACCACGCACCGCCGTCGGAGCCGATCGGCACGCGGCTCATGCTCTCCACGCCACCGGCGACCACGATGTCCTCCCAGCCGGACCGCACCTTTTGCGCAGCCATGTTCACTGCCTCGAGGCCGGAAGCGCAGAAGCGATTGAGCTGGACGCCGCTGCAGCGCCAGTCCCAGCCGGCCTTCAGCGCCGCGACCTTCGCAATCACCGAGCCTTGTTCACCGATCGGCGAAACGACGCCCATCACGACGTCGTCGACTTGGGCCGTGTCGAAATCGTTGCGCCGCTGCAGTTCGCCGAGCACGCCCGCGAGCAGGTCGACGGGCTTGACTTCATGCAGGCTGCCGTCCTTCTTGCCCTTGCCGCGCGGCGTGCGGATCGCGTCGTAGACATACGCTTCCATGTGACTCTCCTTGGCGTTGCGGCAGTATATTCATCATCATGGACCGCCGAACATTCGCCCTCTCGCTCGCTGCAGCCTCCTTGCTCCCCGGATGTGCGACCGCGCCGCGGTCGCGCGTATTCATGGGCGACTCGCATTCGCACTACGCGATGGAATTGCCGGGCCTCGGAAAGCCGCATGACCTGGCGAAGGAGATGAAGGAGAGCGGCACGACGCTTCTTGCGTGGGCCATGGTGGACGATTTGCTTTGGCTCGGGGTCAGGCCGACGGGCATCTACCAGGCGAAGGAGCCCCAGCCCGGCGAACTTTGGCGGTTCTTCCACGCCTCCTTGGCGAAGCACAATGCGATGCTCGCGAAATGGGGGCTGCAAAAGGCGCTCACGCCCGCGGACGTCGACTGGGCGCTGGCCGGCGAGCCGCGCATCGTTCTCGCTGTGGAGTCGGCGAACTTCCTCGAAGGCGACGCGTCTCGCGTCGCGCAGGCGCAGGCATTGGGCGTGCGGCATTTGCAGCTGGTGCACTACATCCACTCGCCCCTGGGCGATCACCAGACACAGAAGCCCGACCATGCAGGGCTGACGCAGTCGGGGCGCGAAGTGATCGTGCAATGCAAGCGGCACGGCATCCTGGTCGACCTGGCCCACTCTTCCCCGGCAATGGTGGAAGGTGCGCTGGATGCGGCGCCCGGCGTGATGATCTGGTCGCACTCGTGGATCGGCCGGCAGGCATACACGTGGGACGCGCCGGGCTACCTGGCGCGGTCGCTGCCCTTGCCGCTGGCGCGCAAGATTGCGGGACGCGGCGGCGTGATGGGGCTGTGGACGGTGCGCGTCGCCAGCGATCCGCTCTACACCGTGCGCGACGTGAAGTCCTTCGCGGACGAGACGATGCGCATGTGCGACCTGGTGGGGCCGGAGCACGTCTGCTTCGGCACCGACATGGAAGGGGCCGGGCCCAACCCTGTGCTGGCCGACTACGCGGACCTGCGGAAGGTCGCCGACAACCTGGCGCAGCGGGGCCTCGCCGATTCCGTGCTGCAGGGCCTCTGCATCGGCAACTACGCCCGTGCGCTGAAGCACGCGATGTCGGAGGGGAAAGCATGATCGAGCGCACGCTCTTCAACGGGGACCACGAAGCGTTCCGCGACAGCTTCCGGCGCTTCGTCGACAAGGAAGTCGCGCCGCACCACGACGCGTGGGAAGAACAGGGCTATGTCGACCGCGAAGTGTGGCGCAAGGCCGGTAGGAACGGATTCCTTTGCATGTCGATGCCCCAGGAATTCGGCGGGTCGGGTGCCGACAAGCTCTATTCGGTCGTGCAGATGGAGGAGCTCGCGCGGGGCAGCTTCACCGGCATCGGCTTCGGGCTGCACAGCGAGATCGTCGCGCCGTACATCCTGCACTACGGC
>DATLBJ010000220.1:0-26933 GCA_035526975.1 Ramlibacter sp. | reverse complement strand
CGCTCCTACAATCGCGCCCTGAGCCAATCAGGAGCGATGCGATGAACGTCTACGACAAGATCAAGGAACTCGGCATCACGCTGCCGCCCGTGGCAACGCCCGCCGCCGCATACGTGCCGTTCGTGCAGACGGGCAACCTCGTCTTCATCTCCGGCCACATCGCCAAGAAGGACGGCAAGGCCTGGGTCGGCCAGCTCGGCAAGACGATCCAGACCGAAGAAGGCAAACAGGCCGCACGCGCCATCGCGATCGACCTGATGGGCACGCTGCATGCGGCGGTCGGTGACCTCAACAAGGTCAAGCGCATCGTCAAGGTGATGAGCCTTGTGAACTCGTCGCCCGACTTCACGGAACAGCACCTCGTCACGAACGGCGCAAGCGAGTTGCTCGGGCAGGTTTTCGGCGATGCAGGCAAGCATGCGCGCAGTGCGTTCGGCGTCGCGCAAATTCCGATGGGCGCTTGCGTCGAAATCGAGCTGATCGCAGAAGTCTGAGGTGTCTCCCCGGCGAAGGCCCGGGTCGTTCGCTATGGATGAAGCGCTAATGCCATCGCCAGCGATCCCGGCCTGCGCCAGGATGACAGTGCCTTACCAACTCTCGCGCAGTTGCCGCTTGAGCACCTTGCCAATCTCGCTGCGCGGCAGCTCGTCGACGTAGCGAATGCCGGACAGACGCTGCGTCTTTCCGACCTGCGCATTCACCCACTCGCGCAATTGCTCCACTGACGGCGCGTCTTCGCGCACGACGACGAACGCCACCGGAGTTTCCCCCCACTCTTTCGACGCGATACCGACCACTGCCGCATCCGCCACCTTCTCGTGCGCGCGCAAAATCGCCTCGATGTCGCTCGGATAAACGTTGAAGCCGCCCGAGATGACCATGTCCTTGCGGCGGTCCATGAGCGTGAGGAAGCCTTCGTCGTCGAAGCGGCCGACGTCGCCGGTGCGGATGAAGCGCTGGCCCTTGCGGTCGTACCACTCGGCTTCGCGCGTCTTCTCCGGTTGGTTGTTGTAGGCGGTCATCATCGCGGGGGATCGGCCGACGACTTCGCCGATGGCGCCCGCCGGCAGTTCCTTGCCGTCTTCGTCGATCACGCGGATGTCGTGTCCCTCCGCGGGCTTGCCCACCGTGTGCAACTTGTCGGGGTAGTTGTGCGCCTCGAGGATGCAGGTGCCGCCGCCTTCGGTCATGCCGTAGAACTCGACGAGGCCGCCCGTCCACCGCTGCAGGATGTCGGCCTTGAGCTCGGCGTGGAATGGCGCGCTCGTGCAGAACTTGTTCACGAAGGATTCAAGGTCGAAGCCGTCGAACTCCGGCAGGTCCATGATCCGCTGGTATTGCACGGGCACGAGCATCGTGTGCGTCGCCCTCACCTGCTCGGCCAGCTCGAGATACGCACGTGCATCGAACTTCGGCCTGCCAAGGACGACGCAGCCGCCTTGCGCCACCGTCGGGAAGACGCAGGTCAGCGTGGTGTTCGAGCACAGCGACGTCGCGATCACGCTGACCGTGTCGGGAGCGTAGCCATAGGCACGCCCGCGCGCGACGTGGATCCAGCGCATGCCGTGCGGCTGCACGATGCCCTTGGGCGTGCCCGTGGTGCCCGACGAATAGATGATGTTGAACGGCCATTCGGGTTTCACGTCGACGCGCTTCGGTTTCGCGCCATGCGGCAGCAGCCATGCTTCGATCGACGGTGAGCCGGACGCATCCATGAAGATGCGCCTTGCCGGCGATGCGAAGGCGGGCACGGTGGCATCGACGAAGAAATGCCGGGCGCCGCTGTCGGCCACCATGGTTGCCAATTGCGCCGTCGTCGCGCCCGTCGGCAGCGGCGCGACGGCCACGCCCGCGCGCAGCGCGCCAAGGAAAAGGGCGAGGTACTCGAGCGAATTCGCGCCCGCGATCGCGATGCTCTGCCGGGGCTGTACGCCGTCGCGCTGGAGGGTCGCCGCGACGCGATCCATCATGGCGTCGACCTGTTCCCAGGTGACCCGCCTGTCGCCGTGGATCATGGCCGCCTGCCTCGGGCGCTGCGTGGCGTGCTCGTGCACGAGGCCGGCGATGGTCCGGAAGGGCGGCGGCGCAGGGGCTTTCATGGGGGCAAAGCCTACCCCATCGGCAGGCAGGCTTCCCCTACACTCGGCCCACGCGCCCCAAGCGCGAAACCCGGCGGCCGCGCGGCTTACCCGCTGCCCGGCTGTCCGGCTCATTCACGAGAACAGCCCGACACAATCGGGTTCGAGGACGACACTCATGACGCAGCAACAGCCGTTGCGCCTGCATGTGCCGGAGCCCACTGGCCGCCCCGGCGAACATACCGACTTCTCCTATCTCCACGTCTCGAAGGCCGGCGAAGTGCGCCGCCCGGCGATCGACACGCGCCCGGCCGACTGCGCCGACATCGCCTTCGGGCTGGTGCGCGTGATCGACGACGAAGGCAACGCCGTGGGTCCCTGGAATCCCGAAGACATGGACGCCGTGGGCATGCGCAAGGGCCTGCGCGCGATGATGAAGACGCGGATCTTCGACACGCGCATGCTCATGGCGCAGCGCCAGAAGAAGATCTCGTTCTACATGCAGTGCCTCGGCGAAGAGGCGATCGCCGTCGCGCATTGCTTCGCGCTGAGGGACGGGGACATGAACTTCCCCACCTATCGCCAGCAGGGCCTGCTGCTGTCCCGCGACGACATCCCGATGTGGGAGCTGATGTGCCAGCTCATGAGCAACGAGAAGGACCCGATGAAGGGCCGCCAGTTGCCGGTGATGTATTCGTACAAGAAGGCGGGCTTCTTCACGATCTCGGGCAACCTCGCCACGCAATACATCCAGGCCGTGGGTTGGGCGATGGGCTCGGCGATCAAGGGAGACACGAAGATCGCATCGGCATGGATCGGCGACGGCGCGACTGCGGAAGCCGATTTCCATGCCGCGCTGACCTTCGCGCACGTCTATCGCGCGCCGGTGATCCTGAACGTCGTCAACAACCAGTGGGCGATCTCGACGTTCCAGGCCATTGCCGGCGGCGACGGCGACCAGACGACATTCGCGATGCGCGGCATCGGCTCGGGCATCGCTTCGCTGCGCGTGGATGGCAACGACTTCCTCGCGGTGTACGCCGCGTCCAAGTGGGCGGCCGAACGCGCGCGATCCAACCTCGGTCCGACGCTGCTCGAGTGGGTGACGTACCGCGCGGGGCCGCATTCCACCTCGGACGATCCGTCCAAGTACCGCCCGGCGGACGACGCGAAGCGCTTCCCGCTTGGCGATCCGATCAATCGCCTGAAGCAGCACCTGGTCAACATCGGCGAATGGTCGGAAGACCAGCACGCGCAGGCGCAAAAGGAGCTCGAAGCCGAAGTGGCCGCTGCGCAAAAGCAGGCCGAGAGCTACGGCACGCTGCTCGATGGACACATCCCGTCGGCCGCGGGAATGTTCGAGGACGTCTACAAGGACATGCCCGAGCACCTTCGCCGCCAACGCCAGCAACTGGGAGTCTGATCATGCTGACCGAAACCCAACCGGAAGCGAAACCCGCCGCCGCCAGCGTGAAGACCTTGCCGATGTCGATGATCAAGGCACTGAACAGCGCGATGGACGTGATGATGGCGCGCGACCCGAACGTGGTCGTGTTCGGAGAAGACGTCGGCTATTTCGGCGGCGTGTTCCGCGTGACCGAAGGCCTGCAAACCAAATACGGCAAGCACCGCTGCTTCGACGCGCCGATCTCCGAAGGCGGCCTCGTCGGCGCCGGCGTCGGCATGGCGGCGTATGGCCTTCGTCCCATCGTCGAAATCCAGTTCGCGGACTACTTCTATCCCGCATCGGACCAGATCGTGTCGGAAGCGGCGCGCCTGCGTTATCGCAGCGCCGGCGACTTCACTTGCCCGATGGTGATCCGCATGCCTTGCGGCGGCGGCATCTACGGCGGGCAAACGCATTCGCAATCGCCCGAGGCGCTGTTCACGCACGTGTGCGGCATCCGCACGGTGATGCCGAGCAATCCGTACGAGGCGAAGGGCCTGCTGATCGCGTGCATCGAGAACGACGATCCGGTGATCTTCCTCGAGCCCAAGCGCCTGTACAACGGGCCGTTCGACGGCCATCACGACCGCCCGGTCGTACCGTGGTCGAAACACGAGATGGGCAACGTGCCCGAAGGCTACTACAGCCTGCCGCTCGACAAGGCGTCGGTGTTCCGCGAAGGCAAGGAACTCACCGTCATCACCTACGGCACGATGGTGTGGGTGAGCGAATGCGCGGCGCGCGAGACGGGCATCGACGCGGAGATCATCGACCTGCGTTCGATCTGGCCGATGGACCTGGACACGGTGATCAACTCGGTGAAGAAGACCGGCCGCTGCGTCGTCGTGCACGAAGCGACACGCACCAGCGGCTTCGGCGCCGAGCTGCTGTCGATCGTGCAGGAGAACTGCTTCTATCACCTCGAAGCGCCGATCGAGCGCGTGACGGGCTGGGACACGCCCTACCCGCACGCGCAGGAATGGGCGTACTTCCCGACACCCGAACGCGTTGGCGCCGCGATGAAGCGCGCGATGGAGGGCTGAAGCAATGGGAACGTATGTGATCCGCACGCCCGACATCGGTGAAGGCATCGCCGAAGTGGAACTCGTCGCGTGGCATGTGAAACCCGGCGACATGGTCAAGGAAGACCAGGTCCTCGCCGACGTGATGACCGACAAGGCGACGGTGGAGATTCCGTCCCCCGTCAGCGGGAAGATCGTGGACCTGGTGGGCGAAGTCGGCCAGCAGGTTGCCGTCGGCGCGGATCTCGTCCGCCTCGAAGTCGAAGGCGCGGGCAACGAGAAACCGGG
This sequence comes from Ramlibacter sp., assembly GCA_035526975.1. GTDB lineage: Bacteria > Pseudomonadota > Gammaproteobacteria > Burkholderiales > Burkholderiaceae_C > Ramlibacter. The sequence continues at coordinate 22,098 of DATLBJ010000220.1, read as the reverse complement.
GGCGAAGAAATCGCAACCCGCTGTCACCCCGGCGAAGGCCGGGGTCGCCGGCGATGGACACGCCAACGATGCCGGCCCGCGCCGGGATGACGGCAAGCGGGATGAAGACACGCCGCCGCCGCAACCCAGGCGCCCGCCCGTTCACGCACCCGTCGCGATGCGCGCCGCCGGCGAAAAGCCGATCGCATCGCCTGCGATCCGCCGCCGCGCGTGGGAGCTCGGCATCGAGCTGCAATTCGTGCACGGCAGCGGCGCCGCGGGCCGCATCACGCAGCAGGACCTCGACGTCTACCTCGCCTCGCGCGGACAGCCCGGCGCTGCGAAGGGCTCGTCGACGTACGTCGAACGCCACGACGAGACCGAAGTTCCCGTCATCGGCTTGCGCCGCAAGATCGCGCAGAAGATGCAGGACGCCAAGCGCCGCATACCTCACTTCAGCTACGTCGAGGAGATCGACGTGACCGAGCTCGAAGCATTGCGCGCGCGCCTGAACACGAAATACGGGGCAGAGCGCGGCAAGCTCACGGTGCTTCCATTGCTTGCACGCGCCGTGGTGCTCGCGGTGCGCGATTTCCCGATGATGAACGCGCGCTTCGACGACGACAACGGCGTCGTCACGCGCTATGGCGCCGTGCACCTCGGCATGGCGGCGCAAACGCCCAATGGCCTGATGGTTCCGGTGATCCGCCACGCCGAAGCGATGGACATGTGGGCGTTCGCGAAGGAAGTCTCGCGCCTCGGGGAAGCAGCGCGCACCGGCAAGGCATCGCGCGAGGAGCTGCAGGGCTCGACGATCACGATCTCGTCGCTCGGCCCGCTGGGCGGGATCGTGACGACGCCGGTCATCAACCATCCGGAAGTCGCGATCGTCGGTGTGAACCGCATCGTCGAGCGTCCCGTGTTCCAGGGCAGCAACATCGTCGCGCGCAAGCTGATGAACCTCTCGTCGTCGTTCGACCACCGCGTCGTGGATGGCATGGACGCGGCAGAATTCATCCAGGCGGTCCGGGCGCTGCTCGAAGCGCCCGCGATGCTGTTCGTAGACTAGAAGACGATGAAGAACCTGAACACAACCCTGCTCGTCATCGGCGGCGGGCCGGCGGGCTACGTGTGCGGCATCCGCGCCGCGCAGCTGGGCGTGCCCACTATCCTCGTCGAAGGCGTGAAGCTCGGGGGCACGTGCCTCAATATCGGCTGCATTCCATCCAAGGCGATGATCCACGCTGCCGAGGAGTTCGAGAAAGCGCGCCACTTCGCGAACACCTCGCCCATCGGGATCAAGGTGCAATCGCCTTCCATCGACGTTGCGCAGACGGTGAAGTGGAAGGACGGCATCGTCCAGAAGCTCACCGGTGGCGTCGGCGCGCTGCTCAAGAAAAACGGCGCGCAGGTGATCGAAGGCTGGGCGACGATCCTCGACGGCAAGACCGTCGAAGTGAAATCCGCGAACGAGGCCTACCGCATTTCCTGCCAGCACCTCGTGATCGCCACCGGCTCCGTGCCCACGGAGCTGCCCTTCATGCCTTTCGGCGGCGCGGTGATCTCGTCGACCGAAGCGCTGTCGCCGAAGGAGCTGCCGAAGCGCCTGGTCGTCGTCGGCGCGGGCTACATCGGCCTCGAGCTCGGCATGGCCTATCGCAAGCTCGGCTGCGAAGTGGCCGTGGTCGAAGCGACCGAGCGCATCCTGCCCGCTTACGACGAAGGACTCACGCGCCCGGTGCTGACTGCGCTGAAGAAGCAAGGTGTCGTGCTGCACCTCGCGTGCAGCGTGCAAGGCATGGCGGAGACCGGCCAGCGCTTGCGCGTGCGCACCGCGCAGGCCGACGAATTCGCGCTGCCGGCGGACCTGGTGCTGGTTGCGGTCGGACGCAAGCCGCGCACCGAAGGCTTCGGTCTGGAGAACCTGCGCCTGGACATGGCGGGACGCGCGGTCAAGGTTGACGACCAATGCCGCACTTCCATGCGCGACGTGTGGGCCATCGGCGACGTCAGCGGCGAACCGATGCTCGCGCATCGCGGCATGGCGCAAGGCGAGATCGTGGCCGAGGTGGTCGCCGGCAGGAAGCGGCGCTTCGCGCCCGCGTCGATCCCCGCCGTGTGCTTCACCGATCCGGAAGTCGTCGTGTCCGGCCTGTCGCCTTCGCAGGCGCAGGACGCAGGCATCGAGGTGATGACCGGCATGTTCCCGTTCACCGCGAACGGGCGCGCGATGACGCTCGAATCCACTGACGGCTTCGTGCGCGTCGTCGCGCGCAAGGACAACCACCTGATCGTCGGATGGCAGGCAGTGGGTCGTTCGGTGTCGGAGCTTGCGGCCGCGTTCTCGCAGTCGCTGGAAATGGGCGCAACGCTGGAAGACATCGGCGCGACGATCCACGCACACCCCACGTTGGGTGAGGCGGTGCAGGAAGCATGCTTGCGTGCGCTCGGGCACGCGTTGCACATCTAGGTTCCGGTATCGGCCTCGGCGCGGTCCTCGCGGATGCGCTGCACCATTGCTTCGATCTCGACGTCGTGCGCATGCGAGAGCGCTTCGCGCGCGAGCTTCTGCGCTTCGTCGTGGTCGCCGAGCGCCCAGGTGATCTGCACCAGGTAGCGCCATGCGGGGATGTAGCCCGGACGCTCCTTCGTGACCGTACGGAACTGCGCCACCGCTTCGAGCGGGCGGCCCATCTCGAAGCAGACGCGCGCTAGGCGGTATCGCGCCATGTACATGGCGGGGTCGAGCCTGAGCGCGAAGTCGAAGCTTTCCAGCGCGTCGTTCAGTTGCCCTACCCGCGCCTGCAGGATGCCGTAGTTCACCCACAGGTCCGCGCGTGATTCATCCATCAGCAGCGCGAGCTGGTAGCAGCGCATCGCGCCCGCGGTATCGCCGGACCCCGCGAGCATCGCGGCGCGCCGCGCGACCCGCACTACTTCGGCCGGGTCCGCGTCCGGAAAGATCGAGGACTGCGGGGGCTGGGAATGCCTGAACGTCAACACCATGACGCAATCTAGGCTTCCCCCCGCGCCGTCGCCATACTGCATGGGCAGTAGCCGTCGCGCCGCAGCAACCTAGGCCGGGTTGTAGTAACCCTGCTGCACCGCGAAAGCGGTGATCTCGGCGGCATTGCGCAGCGCAAATTTCTCCATGAAATTCTGGCGGTGCGTGCGCACGGTGGCCACGCTCAAGTCGAGCACTTCCGCGATCTCCTTGTTGGCCAGGCCTTTCGCGACCAGCGACATGATTTCCTGCTCGCGCGGCGTCGGCGCGGGCGCCCCGGCGGCGTCGGGCTGGAACACCTGCGCGATCCGGCGGCTCACGTATTGCCGGCCCGCGAGCACGGCTGTGACTGCGTCGAGCAGCTCGCTTGTGTCCTCGCTCTTGTGCATGTAGCCGTCGGCGCCGGCGGCCAGCGCGAGCCGGACCGAAGTGGGCGAGAGGTCGCCTGTCAGCACGAGCACCTTCACTGCATCGCCGAATGCGCCTTTCACCGCACCGGCGATGTCCACGCCATGCTTGCCGGGCAAGCCCAGGTCGAGGACGAGCAATTGCGCCTGCGCTTCGCGCACCATGCCTTCGACGAGGCGGCCGTCGCCCGTCTCGGCGACCACCTGCAATTGCGGCTGGGTGGCCAGCAGCATCTTGAGTCCCTCGCGCAACAGCACGTGGTCCTCGGCGATCACGATGCGTGTCGTTGCGGCCATCGGATGCATACTACGGCGAACCGCCGAGCAGCGCCAATGCCCGCAGTACCCGCCCTCCTCCTTGCGATCGCATTGCTGCTTCCGTGCTTCGCACGCGCGACGGACATCACGTTCTACTACCCGATCGCCGTCGGCGGACCCGTCGCGAAGACGATGTCGCGGCTCGTCGAAGATTTCGAGCGCGAGCACCCGGGCATCAAGGTCACGCCCACCTACACCGGCACCTACAGGGAATCGCTCGCCAAGGCACTCACCGCGCACAAGAGCGGCAAGCCGCCGGACCTCGCGGTGCTCTTCGCCGTCGACATGTACACTCTGATCGACGCCGACGCGATCGTGCCGTTCGACGAACTCCTCAACGGCCGTCCCGACGCGAAGCAATGGCTGGACGGCTTCTACCCGGCGTTCATGGCGAACAGCCGTGCCGCGGGCAAGACCTGGGGCATCCCGTTCCAGCGCTCCACCATCCTGCTGTACTGGAACAAGCGCCTGTTCCGCGAAGCCGGACTCGACCCCGAGCGCCCGCCGAAAACCTGGGCCGAGATGGCGGCGGATGCAAAGCAGCTCACGCAGCGTGACGACGCAGGCAAGGTCGTGCGCTGGGGCTTGCAGATCCCGTCGTCGGGCTTCCCGTATTGGCTGTTCCAGGGACTCGTCACGGCCAACGGCGCGTCGCTGATGAACGCCGCGGGTACGCAGACTTCGTTCGACCAACCGGCAGTCATCGATGCGTTGCAGTACTGGGTCGACCTCTCGCGCCAGGGAGCGCACCCCCCCGGCATCGTCGAATGGGGCACGACGCCGGCGCAATTTGCCGACGGCAAGGTCGCGATGATGTGGACCACGAGCGGCAACTTCCGTGACCTGCGCGAAAAGGTGGGCACCGATCTCGGCGTGACGAAGCTGCCCGCGCACACGCAGCACGGCTCGCCCACCGGCGGCGGCAACTTCTACATCTTTCGCAAGAGCGCACCCGACCAGCAGAAGGCGGCGCTCGAATTCGTCCGATGGATGGTGTCGCCCGAGCGCACGGCGCAGTGGAGCATCGACTCGGGCTACATCGCCGTCAGCCCGAAGGCATGGGACACGCCTGCGATGAAGGCGCATCTCGAGCGGTTCCCGCAAGCGGCCGTCGCGCGCGACCAGCTCGCCAACGCCGTCGCCGAGTTGTCGACGCACGAAAACCAGCGTGTCACGCGCACGCTGAACCTGGGTCTTGCCGCAGCGCTCAGCGGGACGAAGACACCGCAGCAGGCGATGCAGGACGCGCAAGCCGAAGCGATGCGCATCCTGCTGCCATACCAGAGATGAACACGCGAATGTCCTGGCGATCGCGCGCGGCCTTGTATGGCCTGCCTTTGCTCGTGCTAGCCCTGGCTGCGGGGGTGTCATGGTGGCAATGGAACCGTGAGCGCGCCGACATCGAAGCGCAGTTGCAAGCGGAATTCGATTCGCGCTTTCGCGAAACGGTCGGCCTGTTTCGCGAGCGCATGCTGGCGTACGAGCAGTCGCTGCATGCGACGCACGGCCTCTTCGCGTCGAAAGCCGACGTGCAGCGCGGGGATTTCCAGGCCTTCGTCGGCAGCATGCGCATCCAGACGCACCCGGGGCTGTTGGGGCTCGGCTACTCCGTGCGCGTGATGCCGTCCGAGCTCGCCGCGCACGAACGCAAGGTGCGCACGCAAGGCTATCCGGATTACGCGGTGCGTCCCGCGGGGCCACGCGCGGAATACACCTCGGCGCTCTACTTCGAGCCTACCGCGCTCACGGCGCTGAGCACCCTCGGCAGCGATTTCCATGCCGAGCCGTCACGCCGGCACGCAATGGACGCCGCGCGCGACAGCGGCACGATCGCGATCTCCAACAAGATCAAGCTGCCCGACGAAGACGCGCAGCAAGTGCAGCCCGGGTATCGCATGTTCATGCCCGTCTACGGCGGCGGGCCCGTGCCGGCCACCGTGGAAGATCGGCGCAAGGCGCTCACCGGCTGGATCTACGCGGCGTTCAGCATGGACGGCTTGATGGCCAACATCCTTGGCGAGCGAACGAACATGGTCGTGGAGGTGTACGACGGCGGCGTGGGTGAAGGCGACGACGTCGAAGCGGTGAGCGATCGCGTCGGCGGCGAATCGTCGGTGAAGCTGCTCACCGCGTCGCAGAAAGTCCAGGTCGGCGGCTACTCGTGGACGCTCACTGCGCAAGCCCTGCCGAATTTCGCGACACCCATCGCCACGAGCCAGCTGCAGCTGGTTGCCCGAGTCGGCGCGGCAGCGAGCTTGCTGCTCGCGATCCTCACATGGGCGCTGATCCGCCGCCGAATCCGCGCCCGCATGGCCGACGATGAGTTGCGCGCCGCCAAGGAGCATGCGGAGGCCGCGAGCGTGGCGAAGACGAGGTTCCTCGCCGCGGCCAGCCATGACCTGCGCCAGCCGGTGCAGGCGCTGGGCCTGTTCGCGGCGACCTTGCAGGCGATGGCGCGCAAGCCGCAGCTCTCGGGCGAAGAAGTCGGTCACGTCGCGGGGCGATTGCAACTCGCGCTGCAGGGGCTCGGTCGTTTGCTCAATGGCCTGTTCGACCTGTCCGGGCTCGACAACGGCACTGTCACCGTGTCGAAGCGTCCGGTGGCCATCGAGCAGTTGTTCGCCGAGTTGCAGACGGCGTTCGCGGGTCCGGCCGCGGCGAAGGGATTGCAGTTGCGCGTGCGGGCGCGGCGTGCGTTGTGGCTCGACACCGATCCGGTGATCGTCTCCCGCATCCTCTCGAACCTCGTCGCCAATGCGGTGCGCTATACCAATGAAGGCGCGGTGCTCGTGGGTTGCCGGCTGCATGGCAATGAAGTGGAGATGCAAGTGATCGACACCGGCATCGGTATCGCGCCCGCCGAGCAGGCGCGCATCTTCAGCGAGTTCTACCAGGTGGCGGACGTGTCGCGCGAACGCGAGCGGGGGATGGGCCTGGGCCTGGCGATCGCGCAGCGTTCGGCGCAATTGCTGGGCGGCTCGATCCGCGTGCGCTCGGCACCGGGCAAGGGCTCGTGTTTCTCGCTCACGCTACCGTGCCATGAAGCGCCTGGTGCGGCAATGGCCACCGCGGGGTCGAAAGACGCTGGATTGCGGGTCAAGCCCGCAATGACAGGTCTTGTGCTCGTGATCGATGATGACCCGCAGCTCACCGAGGCGATGCGCCGCCTGCTGCGCGAATGGGGCCACGAGGCGATCACCGCCGACGGGCTGGATGCGGCAGTCGAGGCTGCTGCGAGCGCGCGCATCGGCCTCGTGATCACCGACTACCAGCTCGGCCCGCGGACGACCGGTGTCGATGCGATCGACGCGATCCGCAAGCGCATTGGCCGCGAAGTGCCCGCCATCGTCGTGACAGGCGATACCGGCACGCGCGCTGCCGACCATGCGCGCTCGAAAGGCATCCCCCTGCTGCTCAAACCGGTGGATGCGAACGCGCTGCTGGCGCTCGTCGACGCTGCGGCTCAGGCAGACCTGGCGCGCAGCGCGAGCGCGGCGAGCTTGCCCGCGTAGAGATTCAGCGCCAGTCCGCCGAGCACGAGCAGCGCGGCGGCAATCTTCCATCCCTGGAGCGGCTCGCCCAGGAACCACGCCGACGCGCTCATGCCGAACACCGGCACGAGGAGTGCCGAAGGCGCGACCGTCGCGGCCGGGTGGCGCGCGAGCAGCCAGTTCCACACGGCGTAACCGAACAGCGTGTTGCCGGTGGCTTGCCACAGCACAGCCGACCAGCCCACCCACGTCGAAGCGCGCAGCGCATCGGCGACAGCGTCGCTGCCATGCAGGAACGCCAGCGCGAAAAGTGGAGGCAGCGAGAACGGGCTGGCCCACACGAGGAAAGCCACCGGGTTCACGCGGCCGGCGCTGCGCACGACGACATTCGCCGCAGACCATGAAGCCGCCGCACACAGCACGAGCACGAGACCGAGCGGCGTGACGGAGGCGCCTTCACTGACAGCGTGCCAGCCGATGATCGCGATCCCGCCGACGGCGAGCGCCATCGCGGCGACTTGCGGTGCAGCGACACGTTCGCCATGCAAGGACATCACCATGCCGATGGTGAAGAAAACCTGCACCTGGATGATGAGCGACGCGAGCCCCGGCGTGACGTCGTGCTGCATCGCGAGGAACAGCAGGCCGAACTGGCCGGCGCCGAGGAGCACACCGAATGCCGCGAGCCTGGCCCACGACACGCGAGGCTTGGGGATGAAAAAGATCCACGGCAGCACGCACAGCGTGAACCGCAGCGCCGCGAACAGGAACGGTGGAAACTCCGCCAGCCCCCACTTGATCACGACGAAATTGGTGCCCCAGATGAAGACGACGGCGAGGGCGAGCAGGAGATGGGAAACGGGCATGGGACGATGCTCTCACGCGCGCGAGGACCGGTTTGATGAAATCTCGGACTCGGACTGATGCATCAGCCGAATGAATGCCGCCCTACTCGACGCGCTCGATAGCCGTCGGTTTGAAGCCGAGCTCCGTCGTCTTGCCCTTGCGCCCACGCCCGGCCTTGGCGTTATTCAGCGAGCGGATCTCCAGCACCTCGTCGCGCTCCTTGTCGCGGCTGGTGCCCCTGATGCGCACGCTGCGGGTGTATGCGGCCGCACCGACCAGCGTGTCCTTCTTGTCGAGGTCGATCAGCATGAGGCCACGGCCGCCGCTGGCCATCGCCTTCAGTTCCGAGATGTCGAACGTGAGGATGCGTTTGGCGGCCGAGATGCAGCACACCTGCGTGCCCGGCGCTTGCGGTGGCACGTTCGCCGGCGAAGGCCGGCACACCGTCTCGCCCTCGCCCACGCTCATGAAGGCCTTGCCCGCCTTGAGCCGCGACATCATGTTCTCGACCGTCGCGAGAAATCCGTAGCCGCCGGTGTTCGACAGCAAGAGCCATGCAGTCGGCGCACCGGCGAAGTAGTGGACGAGGTGCGAGCCGGGCTCGAGCTCGATGAACGTCGTGACCGGCTGGCCGTCGCCGCGTGCACCGGGCAATGTCGAGACCGTCACGGTGTACACGCGCCCATTGCTGCCGAAAGCCAGCAGCGTGTCGACCGTGCGGCATTCGAACGTTGCATACAAGTCGTCGCCCGCCTTGAAGGCGAAGCTGGATGCTTCATGGCCGTGTCCCTGGCGGGCGCGCACCCAGCCCTTCTGTGACAGGACCACAGTGACCGGCTCGTCGACGACCTTGATCTCCGCGACCGATTTCTTCTCGGCCTGGATCAACGTGCGGCGCGCATCGGCGAATTGCTTCGCATCGGTTTCGATTTCCTTGATCATCAGGCGCCGCAGCGCGGCGGGGCTGCCCAGAATCTCGTCGAGCTTCTTCTGCTCCTCGCGCAACTCCTTGAGTTCCTGCTCGATCTTGATCGCCTCAAGCCGCGCCAGCTGGCGCAACCGGATGTCGAGGATGTCGTCCGCCTGCCGCTCGCTCAACTTGAAGCGCGCGACCAGCGCCGGCTTCGGCTCGTCGCTGCCCCGGATGATGCGGATCACTTCGTCGATGTTCAGCAGGATCAGCTGCCGCCCTTCGAGGATGTGGATGCGGTCGAGCACCTTGTCCAGGCGATGCTGCGAACGCCGTTCGATCGTCTTGTGGCGGAACTCGATCCACTCCACGACCATCTGGCGCAGCGATTTCTGCACCGGCCGGCCGTCGAGGCCAATCGAAGTGAGGTTGATCGGCGAGGAGGTTTCGAGGCTCGTATGTGCGAGCAGCGTCGTGATCAGGTCCTGCTGCTCGATGCGGCTGGTCTTGGGTTCGAAGACGATGCGCACCGGCGCGTCCTTGCTCGATTCGTCGCGTACGGTGTCGAGCACGGCAAGCACCGCTTGCTTGAGGTTGACCTGCTCCTGCAGCAGCGCCTTCTTGCCGGCGCGCACCTTCGGGTTCGTGAGCTCCTCGATCTCCTCCAGCACCTTTTGCGCGCTCACACCCGGCGGCAATTCGGTGACCACCAGTTGCCACTGACCACGTGCCAGTTCCTCGATCTTCCAGCGAGCGCGCACCTTGAGCGAACCTCGGCCCGTGCGATACGCATCCGCGATGTCGGACTGCGTGCTGATGATCTGCCCGCCGCCCGGAAAATCGGGGCCGGGGACGATGTCGAACAACTCATCGTCGGAGAGCTTCGGCGTCTTGATCAGGGCGATGCACGCATCGGCCACTTCGCGCAGGTTGTGCGACGGGATTTCCGTGGCAAGGCCGACAGCGATGCCGCTTGCGCCATTGAGCAGCGTGAACGGCAGGCGCGCGGGCAACTGCCTGGGCTCGTGCGTGCTGCCGTCGTAATTGGGAACGAAGTCGACCGTGCCCTCGTCGATCTCGTCGAGCAGCAGGTTCGCTATCCTCGCGAGCCGCGCCTCGGTGTAGCGCATCGCCGCGGCGCCATCGCCGTCGCGCGAGCCGAAATTGCCGTGGCCATCGATCAGCGGATAGCGCTGCGCAAAGTCCTGCGCCATGCGCACCAGCGCGTCGTACGCCGCCTGGTCGCCGTGAGGGTGGAAGCGGCCGAGCACGTCACCGACGACGCGAGCGCTTTTGACCGGGCGCGCGCCGCCCGCGCCGGTGAACCCCAGGCCCATGCGCGACATCGAGTACAGGATGCGGCGCTGCACGGGCTTCTGCCCGTCGCTGACGTCCGGCAGTGCGCGGCCCTTGACGACCGAGAGTGCGTATTCGAGATAGGCGCGCTGCGCGTACGAGCCCAGGTCGAGGTCGTCGCCGTCGCCGCTGGAAAGTTGCAGGAGTTCTTGTTCCATGACTGTTAAAACAGCCGAACGCAAAGGACGCGAAGATTACGCAAAGGTCGCAAGAATTTTAAAAAAGACTTTGCGTGCGTTGCGTTTCCTCTGCGACCTTTGCGTTCGGCTGTCCGATTTCGACTTGCGCTTGCGGGGAGGGCAAGTTGCCGCGGCCGACTGCACCCCCCACAGGAATCTCCATGCGGATGCGCGCGGCGCCGCGCAGCGATGACGGCGGCTTGAGCATTTCGTACAGCTGCATCACCGTCTTCACGTAGTTCTGCGTCTCGCGGTAGTTGGGCACGCGGTTGCCCGCCCGGACCACCGCGCCTTCGCCGGCGTTGTAGGCAGCCAATGCGAGTTCCGTGTTGCCGCGGAACATGTCGAGCAGGTCACGCAAGTACTTCGAGCCGGTACGGATATTCACGCCCGGGTCGGCCAGGCGCTTCCTGTCGCCGGTCACGCCATAGCGCTGCGCGGTGGCCGGCATCACTTGCATCAGACCGACTGCGCCCCGCGGGGACACCGCCGCCGCATCGAAGCCCGATTCCGTCGCGATCACGGCCTTGAGCAGCTCGTAGTCGATGCCGTTCGCCTGCGATGCGGCGCGCAAGTGGTGCTGGACCTGCTTGTAGTTGGGCGAAATCTCGAAGAACGCGATCAGCTTGCTCGCCGCGGCAGAAGGAACGGCGACAGGTCGGGGGGTTGCAAGGCCATTGGCGGTGTCGAAGCTTTCGCCGCCGCGGAAGAACAGCTCGTAGCGGTCGTCGACCTTGTCGGCAGCGAAATGCGCGACGCCCTTGTCGTCGACATAGCCCCAGACACTGGCGCGCGCGGGCGATGCCAGAACAAGGGCGAGCCCCGCGGCTGCGATGAACGATGCAATGCGCCTCATCATGTGTGGCGCAGCTCCAGCCCCAGCGCGCGGCGGCCCGTGAATTCCGAGTGCAGCATCGACATGACGATCATCGATTCGAATCCTTCCGCCGTCTTGACGGCATCGCGCAATTCGCCTTCCACGACGAAGCCTTCGCTGTCGTAGAGAGCTTTCGCGCGCGAGTTGCGCTGCTTCACGTCGAGCCAGAAGCGGTGCGCGCCGAGGTCGTCGAACGCGATCTTCTTGGCCACGCGCAGCGCCGCGCGGCCGAAGCCCGCGCCCTTGGACTCGATCACCATGCGCTTCAGCTCGATCGACTGGTTGCGGTCGCGGCATCCGATCAACAGCACGAAGCCGACGGACGTGAGGCCTTCGCCGCCTTCCACGATGAAGTGGCGGAAGTCCGGGAAGCGCACTGCCGCCTCGTGCTGCGTGCGCTCCCACGGCGTGATGAACGCAATGTTCTCCTGCGACTGCTCCAGGGAGACGACGTAGTCGAGGTCGCTCGTCATCGTCGGGCGCAGCCGCGCCCGGGCCGTGGTCCGGTCCGGTGAAGAGGCAGCAAAGTTGGCGGCGGTCATGCGTCGCGAATCGGTTTGTTCAGATGTCCACTTCCACGGCGTCGCCGTGGATTTCCATGAGCTCGCGGCGGGCGGCGGCTTCGCCCTTGCCCATGAGCTTGGTGATCAGGTTTTCCGTCTGCGAGAAGCCAAGGCCGCCGAGCTTGACCTGCAGCAGGCGCCGCGTATCAGGGTTGAGTGTCGTTTCCCACAATTGTTCCGCGCTCATCTCGCCCAGGCCCTTGAACCGGCTGATGGTCCAGGCGCCTTCGCGAACCCCCTCCTTGCGCAGCTTGTCGAGGATAGCGGTGAGCTCGCCTGCGTCAAGGGCATAAGTCTTCGAAGCCGGCTTTTTCCCCCGAGCGGGCGCATCGACGCGGAACAGGGGCGGGCGCGCGATGTAGACGTGCCCCGCATCGATCAGCTTCGGGAAGTGGCGGAAGAACAGCGTGAGCAGCAGCACCTGGATGTGCGAGCCGTCGACGTCCGCATCGGACAGGATGCAGACCTTGCCATACCGCACGCCCGAAAGATCCGGCGTGTCGTCGGGGCCATGCGGGTCCACGCCGATCGCCACCGCGATGTCGTGGATTTCCGTGTTGGCGAACAGGCGATCGCGCTCGACCTCCCACGTGTTCAGCACCTTGCCGCGCAAGGGCAGCACCGCCTGCATCTCCTTGTCGCGGCCCATCTTCGCGCTGCCGCCGGCCGAGTCGCCTTCGACGAGGAAGACCTCGTTGTGCGAGATGTCCTTGCTTTCGCAATCGGTGAGCTTGCCGGGCAGCACGGCCACGCCGGAGCCCTTGCGCTTTTCGACTTTCTGGCCCGCGCGCTGGCGCGACTGCGCGGCCTTGATCGCAAGCTCCGCGAGTTTCTTGCCGTACTCGACGTGCTGGTTGAGCCACAACTCGAGAGCGGGCCGTACGAAGCTCGACACGAGCCGCACTGCGTCACGTGAATTCAGGCGCTCCTTGATCTGGCCCTGGAACTGCGGGTCGAGCACCTTCGCCGACAGCACATACGACGCGCGGGCGAAGACGTCTTCGGGCAACAGTTTCACGCCTTTGGGCAGCAACGAATGCAAGTCGACGAAGCCCTTGACGGCGTTGAACAGCCCGTCGCGCAGGCCGCTTTCGTGCGTGCCGCCTGCCGTCGTGGGGATGAGGTTCACATAGCTCTCGCGCACCGGCTGGCCGTCTTCGGTGAACGCCACGCACCACTGCGCGCCCTCGCCTTCCGCGAAGTTGTCATTGTTCTGCGCGTATGCCTCGCCTTCGAACAGCGGGATCACGGGGTCGGCCGTGAGCGTCTGCATCAGGTAATCGCGCAGGCCGCCCTTGTATTGCCAGCTTTGCGTCTCCTTCGTCTTCTCGTTGACGAGCGAGACGGTGACCCCCGGCATCAGCACGGCCTTGCTGCGAAGCAGGTGCGCGAGCTCGGCTTGCGGCAACACGCCCGATTCGAAGTACTTCGCGTCGGGCCACACGCGCACGCCCGTGCCCTGGCGCCGGTCGCCTTCCTGCACTTTGCGCAAGTGAAGTTTCTCGATGACGTCGCCGCCGGAAAACACGATCTTCGCGACCTGCCCTTCGCGATGCGTCGTCACTTCCAGGCGCTTCGCGAGTGCGTTGGTCACCGACACACCGACGCCGTGCAGGCCACCGGAGAACGAGTAAGCCCCGCCCTTGCCCTTGTCGAACTTGCCGCCGGCGTGCAGCCGTGTGTACACGAGCTCGATCACCGGCGCTTTTTCTTCCGGGTGCAGGCCGAACGGGATGCCGCGGCCGTCGTCCTCGACCGACACGGAGCCGTCGGAGTGCAGCGTGGTCTTGATCCGCTTGCCGAAACCGGCCAGAGCCTCGTCGGCCGCGTTGTCGATCACTTCCTGGATGACGTGCAGCGGGTTGTCCGTGCGCGTGTACATGCCGGGGCGCTGCTTGACGGGCTCGAGGCCCTTGAGCACGCGGATCGACGCTTCGGAATAGCTTTGCGGTTGGGTCGCCATGGGAGCGGCGATTGTAGTGGACTGGATGGACATCCAGTGCCCCCGGGCCGGGCGGGTTATTTCACGGGCCGCTACATTCGATCGCATGCAAGAGCAACAACGCCTCTCCCCGACCCAGGTGCTCGCCTGTGGCGCCTTGATCGTCACGCTGTCGATGGGCATTCGCCACGGCTTCGGCTTGTGGCTCCAGCCGATCACGCAAGCGCAGGGTTGGGACCGCGGGACCTTCGCATTCGCACTCGCGATCCAGAACCTCTCGTGGGGCATTTTCGGCATCTTCGCGGGCATGGCGGCAGACAAGATCGGCGCTTTCCGCGTACTGATCGTCGGCGCGGTGCTGTATGCGCTCGGCCTCGCGGGGATGGCGCTGTCGAGCAATGTCCTGCTCTTTGCGCTGACGACGGGCGTCCTCATCGGCGCGGCGCAGGCGGGCACGACCTACGCGATCGTGTACGGCGTGATCGGGCGGCAGATCGATCCCGGCAAGCGCTCGTGGGCGATGGGCATCGCTGCGGCCGCGGGGTCGTTCGGCCAGTTCCTGATGGTGCCCGTCGAAGGCCTGCTGATCACGAACGTCGGCTGGCAGGAGGCACTCCTCTTCCTCGCCGTGTTGTCGCTGCTGATCGCGCCGTTCGCCTATGGCTTGCGCGAGCCCGGCTTCGCGGCCGGGGGTGCGCCCGCGCGCCGCGACCAGACGATCGGCCAGGCGCTGCGCGAAGCATTCAAGTACCCCAGCTTCCAGCTCCTGATGGCCGGCTATTTCGTGTGCGGCTTCCAGGTGGTGTTCATCGGCGTGCACATGCCCAGCTACCTCAAGGACAAGGGCCTGTCGCCGCAGGTCGCGAGCTACGCGCTCGCGTTGATCGGCTTGTTCAACGTCTTCGGCACGTACATCGCCGGCGTGCTCGGCCAGAAGCTCGCCAAGCGCAAGATCCTCGCCACGATCTACTTCGGCCGTGCGATCGTCATCGCGATCTTCCTGTGGGCGCCGCTCACGCCGGTGTCCGTCTACATCTTCTCGGCCGTGATGGGGCTGCTGTGGCTGTCCACCGTGCCGCCGACGAACGCGGTCATCGCGAACATCTTCGGCGTCGCGCACCTGTCGATGCTCGGCGGCTTCGTCTTCTTCTCGCACCAGGTCGGCTCGTTCATGGGCGTGTGGCTTGGCGGGTTCCTGTACGACCGCACCGGCAGCTACGACGTCGTCTGGTACATCGCGATAGCACTCGGCATCTTCGCGGCGATCGTGAACCTGCCCGTGCGCGAGGGCCCGATCGTCCGCACACAGCCCCAACCTGCGTGATGACACGCAAGCGCCGCATCGCCGCCTATGCGATCGCGATCGCCGTGCTGCTGGGGGTGTTCGCGCTGTATGCGAAGCCGCAGATCATGGTCGCCGTCAGCGACATGATCTGGTCGTGCTTCCAGTAGCCGCCGGGCTTCAGCAAGCTTCGTATTTCCAGTTGCGCTTCTTGCCCTCGGCGATCCACTCGAGGGCTTGGGCGACACGCTTCGCGCGCGTCTCCTCGCGCTTGGCCTCGACGATCCACTCGATGTATTCGCGGCGCGCGCTAGGCGAAAAGGATTCGAAGTGCTTGCGCGCGGCGGCGTTCTTCTTCAGAGCGGCCAGCAAGTCCGGCGGCGCTTCCGCCGGCGGCTTCGGCCCGGCCTGGGACTTGCGCGAGCCCTCGCCCGCATCGACGCGCGCCATCTGCGCCTTCACCATCTTCGCGAATTCGGGCTTCGCCGGAAGGTCTTTCAACGATGCGATCCGGCCGAACTGGCCCATGGCCTCGCCTTCCTTGCCGGCGGCCGCGCCTTCGCGCTTCCAGAAGCCGAATGCGCAATGCGCCTTGAAGGCCGCCATGTTCGCGAGGGGCTTGCCACCGTACATGAAGAACGGCATGCCCCACTTGATCGTTTCCTCCACCGCCGGGCACGCGGCGTGAACGGCCTTGCGCAGGTGCTCGAGGATCGGACGCGCGAAGGCCGCCGACTTCGCGATGTACGCGTCCACGCGCGGATCGAGGGTGCCCATGCGGGTAAAGTGTACGCATGAAAGTGTTCGTGATCACGGGCGCATCGGACGGCATCGGCGCCGAGATCGCGCGCCAGCTCGCCCGTGCGCATGGCGCGGAAGCGGCGCTCGTCCTCGCCGCACGCAACCAGGCCAAGCTGGAAGCCGTGGCGCAGGAGTGCCGCGCGTCGGGCGCGAAGGCCGGGTGCGTCATGACCGACGTGGCACAAGAGGGCCAGTGCCGCGCCCTCGTCGACAAGACGATGCAACTGTACGGCCGCATCGACGCGTTGATCAATAACGCCGGGATGTCGGCGCATGCGCTCTTTTCCGACGTGCGCGCGCAAGACCTGCACTGGTACGAAGACCTGATGCGCGTGAACTTCTGGGGCGCGGTATGGTGCACGCACGCGGCACTGCCGCACCTGAAGCAGTCGCGCGGCAGCATCGTGGCCGTGTCGTCCCTCGCGGGATTGCTGGGCGTGCCGGGGCGCAACGCCTACAGCGCGACGAAGTTCGCGGTGACCGGCTTCTTCGAAGCGCTGCGTGCGGAGCTCAAGCCTGCCGGCGTGGGCGTCACGGTCGCGTATCCCGGTGTCGTCGCGACCGAAACGCGCCGCCGCGGCTACAACGCCAAAGGCGAAGCGGCCGGCAAGAGCGGCCTGAAAGAGGACGACGCGATGAGCGTCGAGGAATGCGCCCGCCTGATCGTCGCCGGCATGAACGGCCGCAAGCGCGAAGTCGTGATGACGGCGCGCGGCAAGATCGGCCGCTTCATGAAGCTCCTTGCGCCCGGCGTCGTCGAGAACATGGCGCTCGCCGCATTGGCGGACGAGGTCAAGCCGCATTGAGCCCATGCACGAAACGGTAGCGGTATCCGCCTGGGTGGAGCGATGGGCGCACCTGGTGCCCGCAGGCGCGAGGGTGCTGGACGTCGCTTGCGGACACGGGCGCCACACGCGTTTCTTCGCGGATCGAGGCTGCAAGGTGACGGCAGTGGACCGCGACGCGCAGGCGATCGAGCCGCTGCGCGCAATCGCCGAGGTTGTGCCGGCCGACATCGAGAACGCGCCATGGCCGTTTGCGTCGCGCAAGTTCGGCGCGGTCGTGGTCACGAACTACCTCTGGCGCCCCCTCCTGCCGGCCATCGTCGAGAGCGTCGCGCCGGACGGCGTGTTGATCTATGAAACATTCGCCGCAGGCAACGGGCAGTTCGGCAAGCCGTCGCGGCCGGACTTCCTGCTCCAGCCGGGCGAGCTGCTCCAGGCCTGCGCCGCACTCGATGTGGTCGCGTTCGAACAGGGCGTGCTCGAAATGCCGAAAAGAGTGATCCAGCGCATAGCCGCGTGCGGGAAGACCCGGGCGGGCGCCCCGCTAGAATCCGCCATCCCGGGCGAAAAGATTTCATGACTCCCATCACAGGCAGCATCGTGGCGCTGGCCACGCCGATGCACGGCGACGGCAGTGTCGACTACGACACGCTGCGCAAGCTCATCGACTGGCACATCGCCGAAGGCACGAACTGCATCGGCGTCGTCGGCACGACCGGCGAATCGCCGACCGTCGACGTCGACGAGCATCACGAGATCATCCGCGTCTGCGTGCAGCATGCGCGCGGGCGCGTGCCGATCATGGCGGGCACGGGCGCCAACTCCACGTCCGAGGCAATCGACCACGCGAAGTTCGCCAAGAGCGTCGGCGCCGACTGCCAGCTGCAGGTCGTGCCCTATTACAACAAGCCGACGCAGGAAGGCATCTACCAGCACTTCAGGGCGATCGCCGAAGCGGTGCCCGACCTGCCGATGATCCTCTACAACGTGCCGGGGCGCACCGTCGGCGACATGCTGCACGACACCGTGCTGCGCCTCGCGCAGGTGCCCGGCATCGTCGGCATCAAGGAAGCCACCGGCAACATCGAGCGCGCGCAGTGGCTCGTTCGCGATGTCCCCGAGGGCTTCGCGGTTTACTCGGGCGACGACCCGACTGCCGTCGCATTGATGCTGTGCGGCGGCCAGGGCAATGTGAGCGTGACGGCGAACGTCGCGCCGAAGCAGATGGCGCAGCTGTGCAAGGCTGCCGTCGCGGGCGATTCGAAGACGTCGATGGAGATCCAGCGCAGGCTGATGCCACTGCACAAGTGGCTCTTCGTCGAAGCGAACCCGATTCCGGTCAAGTGGGCGATGGCGAAGATGGGGCTTTGCGGCCCCGCACTGCGCCTGCCGATGACACCGCTGTCGCAGCAGCACCATGCAGGCGTCGAGGCGGCACTTCGCTCCGCCGGCCTGCTGAATTGATTTCCAAGGGGATGATGTGAAGGTTTTCCAAATCGGCGCGCTCGCTGCGCTCGCCATGCTTTCCGCCTGTTCGTACATCGAGGGCGAGAAGGTCGACTACCGCAGCGCGGGCAAGGGCGTGGCGCTCGAAGTGCCGCCCGACCTGACGCAGCTCTCGCGCGATTCGCGCTACCAGATTCCCGGCGGCACCGTCACGGCCAGCGCATACCAGGTGGGCCAGGCCGCACCGAACATGCCGACGGCCGCGACGACGCTGGGCGACATCCGCGTCGAACGCGCGGGACAGGAGCGCTGGCTCGTGGTGAACCGCCCAGCCGACCAGCTGTGGGACCCGGTGCGAGAGTTCTGGCAGGAGAACGGTTTCCTCCTGACCACCGACCAGCCCGCGCTGGGCGTGATGGAGACGGACTGGGCCGAGAACCGCGCGAAGATCCCGCAGGACTTCATCCGCAACGTCCTCGGCAAGGTGCTCGACTCGGTCTATTCGACCGCGGAGCGCGACAAGTTCCGCACGCGCATGGAGCGCACGCCGAGCGGCGGCACCGAGATCTACATCAGCCATCGCGGCATGGCGGAGGTCTACGACAGCAACCAGAAGGACACCACGGTGTGGCAGCCGCGCCCGGCCGACCCCGATATCGAAGCCGAGTTCCTGCGGCGCCTGATGGTCAAGCTCGGCACCCCGTCCGACCAGGCGAAGGCCATCGTCGCATCCGCGCCCGGGAAGGCCAGTTCGCGTGTGACCACCGTCAACGGCGCGCCGACGCTCGAAGTCGACGACGCATTCGACCGCGCATGGCGGCGCGTGGGCCTGGCCCTCGACCGCACCGGCTTCACGGTGGAAGACCGCGACCGCAGCGCCGGAACCTACTTCGTGCGCTACGTCGAGCCCACCGGCGAGCGCAAGAGCGGCGGGCTGCTGTCCAAGTTCTTCAGCACCGAAGAAGCGTCCAACCCGGTCAAGTACCGCATCTCGCTCAAGTCGCAAGGCGACAAGACAGTGGTGTCGGTGCTCAATTCGAGCGGCGCCGCGGAGACCTCGACCGTCGCGCAGAAGATCGTCGGCCTCCTCCAGCAGGACCTGAAATAACGGGGACGACGTGATCCGCTTCAAGAGCCTGGGAAGCGGGAGCAGCGGCAACGCCACCATCGTCCAGGCGCGCGACGGCACGCAGGTCACGCACCTGCTCGTCGACTGCGGCCTGGGCGTGCGTGAACTGCACAAGCGCCTGGGGCGCGCCGGCATGCTCGCCGAGCAGGTGGACGCGATCTTCATCACGCACGAACACGCGGACCACATCGGCTGCGTCCGTGCCTTTGCAGTGCGCGAACGAATACCCGTCTACATGAGCCATGGCACGTACGTGGCGATGGGCGAGCCGGATTTCGACGGGCTCCTGCACATTGCATGCGACGGCCTGGCGTTCGAGATCGGCGCGATGCAAGTGCGGCCCTTCACGGTGCCGCATGACGCGCGCGAGCCCTTGCAGCTCACTTGCAGCGATGGGGGCACGCGTCTTGGCGTGCTCACCGACCTCGGCCGCCCCAGCGACCACGTGATGCAGGAGCTTGCGGGCTGTGCAACGCTGCTGCTCGAATGCAATCATGATCCGGTGATGCTCGAGACCGGCACCTACCCCTGGCCGCTGAAGCGCCGCATCTCCGGCGGCTGGGGCCATCTCGCGAACGAAGCGGCCGCGGCAATCGCGATGGCATTGCGTCCGTCGGGTTTGAAGCGGGTGGTCGCCGCGCACCTGTCCGAGCAGAACAATCGGCCCGACCTGGCGCGCGCCGCACTCGCCCCGGCGATGGCATGCGGGCCGCACGACATCGTTTGCGCCGACGGCGCCAGCGGCTGCGACTGGCAGGACGCGTAACCCCAACGCCAAACGAAAAAGCCGCCCGGAGGCGGCTTTTTCGCTGCGCTGGAAAGCGCGATTACTTCGAAGCGGCGGCCGAAGCGGCAGTCGCGGCCGACGACGCGGCGGCAGCGGAGCTGCTCGCAGCGGCAGCGGCGCTGGAGGCAGCGGAGGACGCCGAGTCGGCAGCCGGGGCGGCCGCAGGGGCCGGAGCCGGGGCAGCAACGGGCGCGGGCGCCGGAGCCGGAGCGGGTTCTTCCTTCTTGCCGCAAGCGGCGAGGGCTGCAGCCGCAACGAGGGTCGCCAGGACGAGCGATTTCTTCATTTCAGGTTTCCTATATTTGGAGAAAAGATTTGCCGGAAAGTGTCTTCAGCTGCCGGACTGGCTGCGTTTGACCGAGTGCAAGACCCGAGTGCCAAGACTCTTCCTGCGCTCAGTCCACGATTATATGCAGAATTGCACGCCCTTCATGGCATGCCCCGGCGCGGAAGTCACAGGCCCGACGTGCTCGAGGGAAACGAGGGTGTGCTCTTGCTCAGCCATTCGTTGAGGTTTTCGCGCAAGGTCAGCCGACGGTCAGCCTCCGTGCCCATGTAGCCGCGGCTGTTGTCAAGGT
The DNA here is from genome assembly GCA_035526975.1 of Ramlibacter sp. Taxonomy (GTDB): domain Bacteria; phylum Pseudomonadota; class Gammaproteobacteria; order Burkholderiales; family Burkholderiaceae_C; genus Ramlibacter. The sequence continues at coordinate 1,418 of DATLBJ010000220.1, read as the reverse complement.
CGCGCCGTTGCATCGCCCATGTCGGCGTCCAGATCGCACTTGGCAATTCGAGGGGGTCCGCCGAGGGGCACGCGCGCGCGTCGATGATGTGCGACCACGTACTGCGCCACGTGACGAACCGCGCATGACGGCCGATCTGGTCCCACCGGCGTGCCAGGAGGATGCACTTGCGCCCGCTCTGCGACCAGGCCGCCAGCGATTCGGCCACGGCGCGTTCGCCAAGCGGCCAATCCACGAAACCCTGGTCCGACAGGATGATCTCGCGCCAGTTCTCCCGCGCAGCCGCAGCGAGGGCATTGCGCACGAGTTGGCGGAACTCTTCGATCCCGCTGAAGGGCCCCGTCGGGAGGGGCTTGGGTGTGTCCTTGTCGTCCTTGTCGTCCTTGACGTCGTCGTTGTCCATGGTTGGCTCCTAGAGCGGATGGGCCCATCCCGCTTCGACCCACGAGGCGAGCAGGTCGCGCGCTGCATCGCCCGCCTTGCGCACCTGCGTTGCCGTAAGTTTGCGCGCATCCGCAAGCGAGCGCATCAGTGTCGCATCCTTGCCGCCGGCGCGCAGGCTCTCGCCGTTGATGAAGACATGGCGCGCGTCGTACATCATGCGAGTGCGGCGGTCCAGGGCAACACCATTGTCGATCGACGCCGCCTGCCCCGCCTCGAACCACACGTTCGCCTTGGGCTCGGTCAGCGATTCGCCCAGTGCGCGGTAGAGCGCATCGTCATCCTTCAATGCCGCCTTCAAGGCCCCGTGCGCGAAGCTGCGCAACTCGAGCGGCACTTCGCCGGGGGTTGATGTTGCGTGCTGCTTCGGGTCCAGATACAGCGCGTCGCCAACGATGCCGGCCGCATCGTCCGCGATGCGTTCGAGGACGTCGCGCGCGAGTTCGCCGCGCGACGGCGCGCGAAAGCCGATCGAGTACGTCTGGCACTCGCCTTGTGCGGCGCCGTCGTGCGCCCAGCGCGGCGGCAGGTACAACATGTCCCCGGGCTCGAGCACGTGCTCTTCTTGCGGCTCGAAATTCGACAGGATCTTCAGCTGCACGCCGTCGCGCAGCGACAGGTCCTTCTGCCGCCCGATCCGCCAGCGTCTCCTGCCCTGCACTTGCAGCAGGAACACGTCGTACGAATCGAAATGCGGCCCGACGCCTCCGCCGTCGCTGGCCCAGCTGATCATCAGGTCGTCCAGGCGTGCCTGCGGAACGAAAGCAAAACGCTGCAACAACGCGTGCACGCGGTCGTCATGCAGGTCGACGCCTTGCACGAGCAAGGTCCACTTCGGCTGCGAAACCGGCGGAAATGCACGGCGTGCAAACGGTCCGCGCTTCATTTGCCACCCGCCGCGCTCCTGGATCACCAGGCGCGATTCGACCTCGTCGCGCGAGGCGAGTTCGAAAAGCTGCGGGCGCGGCAAGAGCGGC
>DATLBJ010000219.1:0-3837 GCA_035526975.1 Ramlibacter sp. | reverse complement strand
AAACTTTCCTTCAGCATGCGCGCGATCTCGTCGTCGGAAAGGCCATACGACGGTTTCACGTCGATGCGTGCTTCGACACCGCTGCCCTGCTCTTTCGCGCCGACCGACAGCAAGCCGTCGGCATCGACGGTGAACGTCACGCGAATGCGCGCGGCGCCGGCAGCCATTGGCGGGATGCCACGCAGTTCGAAACGGGCGAGGCTGCGACAGTCCTGGACGAGATCGCGCTCGCCTTGCACGACGTGGATCGCCATCGCCGTCTGGCCGTCCTTGTACGTCGTGAAGTCCTGCGCTTTTGCCGTCGGGATTGTTTCGTTGCGCGGGATGATGCGCTCGACCAGGCCGCCCATCGTCTCGATCCCGAGCGACAGCGGGATGACGTCGAGCAGCAGCAAGTCACCATGCGAGTTGTTGCCGGCAAGCTGGTTCGCCTGGATCGCGGCGCCAAGCGCCACGACTTCGTCGGGATTGAGGTTGGTGAGCGGCTCGCGCCCGAAGAACTCCGCAACAGCGCTGCGAATCTGCGGCATGCGCGTCGACCCTCCGACGAGCACCACGCCCTTGACTTCGTCTTTCGTCAGTTTCGAATCGCGCAGGGCCTTGCGCGCCGCGCTCATCGTGCGCGCGGTGAGCTCTTTCGTTGCGAATTCGAAATCCACGCGACTCAAGGTGGCATCGATCTCCCGGCCGGCGATCGCCACGCGCAAGTTCGTGGTCTCGCTCTCGGACAGGCTTTCCTTCGCAGCACGCGCCGCAACCTTCACTGCAGCCTTGTCCCGCGAAGTCACCGCTTCGACACCTGCCTTGCCCAGGACGAAATCCGCGAGTGCACGATCGTAGTCGTCGCCGCCCAGTGCCGAATCGCCCCCGGTCGCAATCACTTCGAACACGCCCTGGGTCAAGCGCAGGATCGAGATGTCGAAGGTGCCGCCACCGAGGTCGTAGACGGCATAGATGCCTTCAGAGGCGTTGTCGAGCCCGTAGGCAATCGCGGCCGCCGTGGGTTCGTTGATGAGACGCAGGACATTCAGGCCGGCGAGTTTCGCGGCATCTTTCGTCGCCTGCCGCTGCGCATCGTCGAAATACGCCGGTACCGTGATCACCGCGCCATAGAGGTCGTCATTGAAAGTGTCTTCGGCGCGATAGCGCAGGGTCGCCAGGATTTCGGCGCTCACTTCGACCGGCGACTTCTCGCCTTCGCGCGTCTGCAACGCCACCATCCCCGGCTTGTCGACGAAGCGATACGGCAGCTTCTCGCGATTGGCGATGTCCGCCAGGCCGCGGCCCATGAAACGCTTGACGGACACGATCGCGTTCTCGGCGTCATCGGCCTGGGACGCCAGTGCCTCGTAGCCGATCTGGCGCCCGCCCCCCTCGAGATAACGCACCGCCGAAGGCAGCAACACGCGACCTTCCCCGTCCGGCAAGCACTCTGCCACGCCATTGCGGACCGCAGCAACGAGCGAATGCGTCGTCCCCAGGTCGATGCCCACCGCGATCCGCCGCGCGTGCGGATCGGGCGATTGCCCGGGTTCGGATATCTGCAGGAGCGCCATGGACCTATTGTCCCAGTTGCTCCGCGCGCGCCTGCGCGTCCTGGGCAAAACGCTCGATGAACATGAGGGCTCTCACCTGTTGCGCAGCCGCCTTCGCGTCGCTCGTGTCGTCGAGCAACGAGCCGATGCGCGTCAACGCATCACGGCGCGCGTGCACGAGAGCTTCTTCCAGGCGGTCGACGTCCGCGAGGGTGCGTGCCTCTTCCAGGGATTCGCGCCACTCCATCTGCTCGACCAGGAATTCCGCGGGCATCGCCGTGTTGTTCTCCGCTTCCACTGCGGCGCCGCGCAATTCGCACAGGTACGACGCACGCTTCAGGGGATCCTTGAGGCGCTTGTACGCCTCGTTGATCCGCACCGACCACTGCATGGCGATGCGCTGCGACGCCGCGCCCTGTGCGGCAAAGCGATCCGGGTGAACTTCGCGCTGCAGTTCCTTCCAGCGCTCGTCGATCCGGGCGAGGTCCTGCTCGAACTTTTCGGGCAAGCCGAAGAGCTCGAAATCGTTCGATTGGAGATTCACACCCGGAAGGATTCGCCGCAGCCGCAGCGGTCGCGCTCGTTGGGGTTGATGAACTTGAAGCCTTCGTTGAGGCCCTCGCGCACGAAATCGAGTTGCGTGCCATCGATGTACGCGAGGCTCTTCGGGTCGACCAGGACTTTCACGCCGTGCTGTTCGAACACGATGTCCTCGGGGGCGGAGTCATCCACGTACTCGAGCTTGTAAGCAAGGCCCGAGCAACCCGTGGTCTTGACGCCGAGCCGCACGCCGATTCCCTTGCCGCGCTTGGCGAGGTACTTGGTGACGTGACGCGCAGCCGCTTCCGTAAGGGTGATTGCCATCTTCTCGAGAACGGCCGGTTGGTCAGGCCGCATGCTTCTTCTTGTAGTCGGCCACGGCGGCCTTGATCGCATCCTCGGCGAGGATCGAGCAGTGGATTTTCACCGGCGGCAGCGCGAGCTCCTCGGCGATCTGGCTGTTCTTCAGCGATGCCGCTTCGTCGAGCGACTTGCCCTTGACCCATTCGGTCACGAGCGAGCTCGACGCGATCGCGGAGCCGCAGCCATAGGTCTTGAAGCGCGCATCCTCGATGACGCCCGTCGACGGATTCACCTTGATCTGCAGCTTCATCACGTCGCCGCAGGCCGGCGCGCCGACCATGCCCGTGCCGACATTGTCGTCGGCCTTGTCGAACGAGCCGACGTTGCGCGGGTTTTCGTAGTGGTCAACGACTTTTTCGGAATAGGCCATGCTTGTCCTCCAGGCTTTCGCCAGTCAATGCGCCGTCCACTGGATCGAGGAAATGTCCACGCCGTCCTGGTACATCTCCCACAAGGGAGACAGTTCGCGCAGGCGGGCGACGTTCTTCCGGATCGTGTCGACGGCATAGTCGATTTCTTCTTCGGTCGTGAAACGGCCGATGGTCATGCGCAGGCTCGAGTGCGCGAGTTCGTCGCTGCGGCCGAGGGCGCGCAGCACGTAGCTCGGCTCGAGCGAGGCGGAGGTGCACGCGGAGCCCGACGACACGGCCAGGCCCTTGATGCCCATGATCAGCGATTCGCCTTCGACGAAGTTGAAGCTGATGTTCAGGTTGTGCGGCACGCGGTGTTCGAGGTTGCCGTTGATGAACACCTGGTCGATGTCCTTCAGGCCGTCCAGCAGGCGTTTCTGCAGGCGGCGCGCCTTTTCGGCGTCCTGCGCCATCTCGAGCCTGGCGAGCCGGAACGCTTCGCCCATGCCGACGATCTGGTGCGTGGGCAGCGTGCCCGAGCGCATGCCGCGCTCATGCCCCCCGCCGTGCATCTGCGGTTCGATCCGCACGCGCGGCTTACGGCACACATACAGCGCGCCGATGCCCTTCGGGCCATAGGACTTGTGCGACGCCAGCGACATCAGGTCGATCGGCGTCTTCTTCACGTCGATCTCGATCTTGCCGGTGGCTTGCGCCGCGTCGACGTGGAAGATGATCCCCTTCTCGCGGCACAGCGCGCCGAGCGCCGGGATGTCCTGCACCACGCCGATTTCGTTGTTCACGTACATGACGGAAATCAGGATCGTGTCGGGGCGGATCGCCGCCTTCAGCGCATCGAGGTCGAGCAGGCCGTCTTCCTTGACGTCCATGTACGTGACCTCGAAGCCTTGCCGTTCCATCTCGCGCATCGTGTCGAGCACGGCCTTGTGCTCCGTCTTCACGGTGATCAAATGCTTGCCGCGGGTTTTGTAGAAATTCGCGGCGCCCTTGATCGCGAGGTTGTCCGATTCGGTCGCGCCCGACGTCCA
>DATLBJ010000218.1:0-108170 GCA_035526975.1 Ramlibacter sp. | reverse complement strand
AGGAAACGCTCGGACAGGCCGGAGTCCTGAGCCAGCTGCTTGCGCGTCATCCCGCGACGGGCCCGCCACGCACGAATCCGCGCGCCCAGTTCGGGGAGCGTGGAGGTCGTCTCCGGGGGCTGTTCAGTCACGGCTTGCATCTTGGCAACGGGTTAAAACTTGCGCTGGATCAAGATTGCAGTATACTTCCTGTCAGACTGATGTCAAGCAGTTTACTGCATCCGGAGATTTGATGAAGCTCAAGATTCTTGTCGGCACGATGACCAACACGGCCGAGTACGTCGCGCAGGCCATCGAAATGGATTGCGCGGATCTCGTCGACGAGATCGAGATCACGATGATGGATGGCCTGTCGATCGAAGTGTTCGACGAAGACGCTTTGTTCCTCATCTGCACGTCGACCTACGGCTCCGGCGACGTACCGGACAACGCCCGCGCCCTCTATGAGTCACTCGAAGCGAATCCCAAATACCTCGGCAACGTGAAGTACGGCGTGATCGCGCTGGGCGACCGCACGTACCAACAGACATTTGCATTCGGCGGCCGCAAGTTCGACGAGCGCCTGCAGGGCCTCGGTGCGCACCGCGTGGGCGAGCTCTTCATCCACGACGCGAGCGCGGGCACGATGCCCGAAGAGCTGGGCACCGCGTGGTGCCGCGAATGGCTCCCGCAAGCCATTGCAGCAACGACGAAGCAAACCGCGTAACGAGCCATGCACCTGAGTCGCGCCGACGCCACGACGAATCCCCCCACGGTGGAAATCCCGCGCGACTACAACGCTGCGCACGACTTGCTCTCGCGCAGCGAATCGCGCTCCGCGAAGGTTGCCTACATCGACGCCGCAACCGGCGCGCAGCTCACTTACGGCGAGCTCGCCACCCGATCGCATCGTTTCGCCAACGCGCTGCGCCAGCAAGGGATCGCGCCCGAAACACGCGTGATGCTCGCAATGCTCGACACGCCCGAATGGCCCGTTGTCTTCCTGGGCTGCATCCTCGCGGGCGTGATCCCGGTCGCGGCGAACACGCTGCTGACGGCGAAGGATTTCGAGTTCATGCTGCGCGATTCGCGCGCCGAGCTCCTTTTCGTCTCCAAGCCCCTGCTCGCCACGTTCGAACCGCTCGTGGGCAAGGTCTCGACGTTGCGGTCGATGGTCGTCGCGGGCGACACCGGCCCGAATTCCGTCGCGCACATGATCGAGTCCGGCCGTGACGATCCGCGCGTCGAAAGCACCTGCAGCGACGACGCGTGCTTCTGGCTGTATTCCAGTGGTTCGACCGGGACGCCCAAAGGCACGGTGCATTTGCATTCGCACCTGATCCAGACCGCGGAGCTGTATGGCCGCGGCGTGCTCGGCATCCGCGAGGACGACATCGTGTTTTCCGCGGCGAAGCTGTTCTTCGCATACGGCCTGGGCAACGCCCTCACCTTCCCGATGAGCGTCGGAGCGACGACGGTGCTGTGGCCCGCGCGCCCCACTCCGGCCGACGTCTTCCACGTGCTCAAGAAATTCCAGCCGACGATCTTCTACGGCGTGCCGACCCTTTATGCCGCACTGCTCGCCGATGCGAACCGGCCGAAGAAGGGCGAAGTGGCGCTGCGCATTTGCACCAGCGCCGGCGAAGCGCTCCCTGCGGAGATCGGCAAGCGCTGGACGGGCGAATACGGCTGCGAGATCCTCGACGGCATCGGCTCGACCGAGATGCTGCACATCTTCCTGTCGAACCGTCCCGGGCAGGTGCGCTACGGAACGACAGGCAAGGCGGTGCCCGGTTATGAACTGCGCATCGTCGGCGACGACGGCCGCGACTGCGGCGTGGGCGAGATCGGCGAGTTGCAGATCAAGGGCCCGAGCGCCGCGATCATGTACTGGAACAGTCGCGCGAAGACGAAGGCAACGTTCGCGGGTGAGTGGACGCGCAGCGGCGACAAGTACACGTGCGATGCCGACGGCTATTACACCTATGGCGGCCGCAGCGACGACATGCTGAAGGTGGGTGGCATCTACGTGTCGCCCTTCGAAGTCGAAGCGTGCCTGATGACGCATGAATGCGTGCTCGAAGCCGCGGTGATCGGCGTGGCGGACACCGACGAGCTGGTGAAACCCAAGGCCTATGTCGTGCTCAAGCCGGGCCGGCAGGCCAGCGAGCAGGAACTGCAGTCGCACGTGAAGAACGCGCTTGCGCCGTACAAGTACCCGCGGTGGATCGAGTTCGTCGACGAGCTGCCGAAGACGGCCACGGGCAAGATCCAGCGCTTCAAGTTGCGGGCTGCGAACGCACCGTAGGGAAAGTCATGTAGCCTTCGGAAATCACATGGGTTAAAAATACTTTAAACCTAAACAATCCAGACAAAAGGAGACTCCCATGACCACTCGCCGCCTCGTCCTCACGCGCAGCGCCGCCGTCGTCGGCGCCGCTTCCGCCGGCTTGCTGCTCCCGGAAATCGTGCGTGCCCAATCGAACAAGGTTCGTGTCGGTTTCATGCTGCCGTACACCGGCGCGTATGCGCCGCTTGGCGTGGCGATCGAAAACGGAGTGCGCATGGCGCTCGACGAAAAGGGCGGCAAGCTCGCCGGCCGCGAGATCGAGTGGTTCAAGGTGGACGACGAGTCCGAGCCCGCCAAGGGCGTGGAGAACGCCTCGCGGCTGGTGCAGCGCGACAAGGTCGACGTGCTGATCGGTACCGTGCACTCAGGCGTGCAGATGGGCATCCAGCGCGTTGTGCGCGATTCGGGCACGCTGTGCATCATCCCGAACGCCGGCGTGCACGCAGCCACTCGCGCACTGTGCGCACCCAATGTCTTCCGCACGTCGTTCACCAATTCGCAGCCCACGCTCGCGCTGGGCAAGCCGATGATGGACAAGGGCCTGAAGAAAGCCGTGTGGATCACATGGAAGTACGCGGCCGGGGACGAGGCCTTCGAAGGCTTCCGCGACAGCTACACGAAGGCGGGCGGCACCATCATGAAGGAACTGGGCCTGCCCTTCCCGCAAGTGGAATTCCAGGCGCTGCTCACCGAAATCGCTTCGATGAAACCCGACGCAGTCGCCTGCTTCTTCGCCGGCCCGCCGGCGGCCAAGTTCATGCGCGACTTCGCGGCAGCGGGCCTCAAGGACAAGATCGCGCTGTGGGGCTCGGGCTTCCTGACCGAAGGCGTGCTCGATGCCGCGGGCGCCGCCGCGGACGGCGTGATGACGACGATGCACTACAGCGATTCGCTCGACACGCCGCGCAACCACTCGTTCCGCAAGGCTTACGCCACCACGTTCAAGCTGCAGCCCGACGTGTACGCGGTGCAAGGCTATGACAGCGGCCAGCTGCTGATGGCCGGCGCGAACGCGGTGAAGGGCGACATCTCGAACAAGCAGGCGCTGTACAAGGCGATGGAGACCGCCACCATCGACAGCCCGCGCGGCAAGTGGACGATGAGCAAGGCCCACAACCCGGTGCAGGACATCTACCTGCGCCGTGTCGAGAACAAGGAAAACAAGGTGATCGGCGTGGCGGCGAAGGCGCTTTCGGATTCGGGCGCCGGCTGCAAGATGGCTTGAGCCTCTCGACGTATCTCGTCTTCCTGCTTGCCGTGACGGTGTTGATCGTCACGCCGGGCCCTACCATGGTCATGACGCTCACCAACTCGGTGAACCATGGGCCATGGCGGGCGCTGGCGTCGCTCGGTGGCGCACTCGCCGCGAACTTCGCGATCATGATGTTGTCCGCACTGGGTCTCGGTGCGGTTCTCGCCGCATCGGAGGCAGCGTTCACCGCGCTCAAGGTAGCCGGCGCCGCATATCTCATCTGGCTGGGCGTGCGCACCCTCCGCAATGGCGGCGCGCTGTCGCTCGACTCGGGAGCGCCCCGGAGCCACTCGCTCTTCATGCAAGGCGTGCTGGTCGGCGCGAGCAACCCGAAGTCGCTGCTGTTCTTCACTGCGTTCTTCCCCCAATTCATCGACGCGTCGGCATCGTTCGTCCCGCAGTTCGTTGTGCTGTCGCTCACGTTCGCGCTCGGCGACTTCCTCATCCTCGGCGCGGCCGCATTCGGGGTCGGCCGTGTCGCGCCCTGGCTGCGGCAGGCGCACGTCGTGCGCTGGATCAATCGCGTGTGCGGCGGGCTGTTTGCGTTCCTCGGTGGGTTGCTCCTCTTCGCGCGCCGTTCCGCCTGATGGACGTTTCGAATTTCCTGATCCAGCTTCTCAACAGCGTGCAGTACGGCCTGCTGCTGTTCATGCTTGCCGCGGGCCTCACGCTGATCTTCGGGATCATGGGTGTGGTCAATCTCGCGCACGGCAGCTTCTACATGCTGGGCGCGTACCTCGCTTGGTGGCTCGCCAGCTTGAGCGGCAGCTTCACCGTGGCCGTCATCGGCGGCGCGATCCTGTCGGTGATTTTCGGGCTCGTGCTCGAGCGCGTCCTCTTCCGGCATTTCTACGACCGCGATCACCTCGACCAGGTGCTGCTCACATTCGGGCTGATCTACATCTTCGAGGAAGCGCGGTCCATCTTCTGGGGCGACGACGTCCATGGCGTGACCATTCCCTCGGTGCTCTCCGCTTCGGTGCGGCTCACCGAGAACCAGTCGTATCCGGTCTATCGCCTGTTCATGTCCGGTGTGTGCATCGCACTTGCACTTGGCTTGTACTTCCTGATCTCCAAGACCCGCCTGGGCATGAAGATCCGTGCCGGCGCGTTCAACCGCGAAATGACGGAGGCGCTCGGCGTCAACATCAAGTTGATCCACGCCATCGTGTTCGCGATCGGCGTGGCGCTCGCGACAGTCGCGGGCATGATCGCATCCCCTATTTCCAGCGTGTATCCGAACATGGGTTCGCAGGTGCTCATCATGTGCTTCGTCGTGGTCGTGATCGGCGGGATCGGGTCCGTGCGGGGCGCGTTGATCTCAGCGCTGCTCGTCGGCTTCGTCGATACGTTCGGCAAGGTGCTGCTGCCCAGCGTCGCGGGAATGCTCGTGTACATGCTGATGGCGGGTGTGCTGCTGTTCAAGCCCGAGGGGCTGTTCAAGGAATGAGCGCCAAAGCCAATCTCGAATCGCTGCCGCGCAGCCTGCAGGCCGTGCTGGCAGCCGGCTTCGTCGCGCTGGCGCTGTTTCCCTTCGTCGCCACGGAGTTCTACGCGCAGATGGTCGCGCGGATGATGATCCTCGGCATCTTCGCCATGAGCCTCGACTTGCTGCTGGGCGTCACGGGGCTCGTTTCGCTGGGGCACGCGGCGTTTTTCGGAATCGCGGGATACGCGCTCGCATTCCTCACGCCGCAGGACGCACCGGTCAGCCTGTGGTGGTCGCTGCCGGCGGCCGCCGGTGCTTCGGCGCTGGCCGCGCTGGTGATCGGCTTTTTCGTCGTGCGCACGAAAGGCATCTACTTCATCATGGTGACGATGGCCTTCGCGCAGATGGTCTACTACCTGTTCTTCGACAACAAGGCGCTGGGCGGGTCGGACGGCATCTACGTCAACTTCAAACCCGACGCGAAACTTTTCGACCTGGACAACAAGCTCGCGTTCTACTACTTCACGCTGGCGATGCTCCTGCTCGCGTATGTGTTCCTGCGCCGCGTCTTGTTCAGCCCGTTCGGCCGTGCACTCGCGGGCATCCGCGTCAACGAACACCGCATGCGCGCGATCGGGTTCAACACCTTCGGCTACAAGCTCGCCGCGTTCACGCTTGCCGGTGCGCTCGCGGGGCTCGCAGGTTACTTGTGGGCGGCCCAGACAGGCTTCGTCAACCCGGAGTTGATGGGTTTCCACATGAGCGCGCACGCCATCATGATGGTGATCCTCGGAGGCATGGGCAATTTCGCCGGCGCGATCGTCGGCGCGTTCGCATTCGAATGGTTGTTGCACTTCTTCCAGGACCTGCCGGCCGTGGCCTCGTTCAACACGGGCAAGCACTGGCAGTTGTGGATGGGCCTGTTCATCGTGCTCGTCGTGACGTTCGCGTCGCGCGGGCTTCTCGGCGCCGCTGCGCGCATCGCTGCGCGCAAGGAGCGGGCGCATGAGTGACCCGCTGCTCGTCGCGTCGCATCTCACCAAGCGCTTCGGCGGCTTGGCGGCCGTCAACGACGTGTCGCTGGAGCTGCACCAAGGTCGTATTCATGCCGTCATCGGGCCGAATGGCGCCGGCAAGTCGACATTGACCAACCTGCTTTCGGGCGACCTTCCGCCGACCAGCGGCGCAGTGACGCTGGGGGGTCGCGACGTCACGGGCTGGAGTCCCGAGAAAATCTCGCGCGTCGGCCTGGGCCGCAGCTACCAGAAGACCAACATCTTCCTGCCGTTTACGGTGTGGGAGAACGTGCGCCTCGCAGCGCAGTCGCGCGAGCCGCACTTCGCGCGCTGGCTCGATCTCGCCGGCAATTTCAAATCCGTCAACGAGAACGCCGGACGCGCGATCGAGCTTGCCGGCCTCGCTGAGCGGCGCACAGCCATCGCCGGCACGATCAGCCATGGCGAACAGCGCCAGCTCGAGATCGCGATGACGCTCGCCACCGGCCCGCACGTGCTGCTGCTCGACGAACCGCTGGCCGGCATGGGCGCGATGGAAGCCGAGCGCATGGTCCAACTGCTGCTCAAGATCAAGTCCGATCACGCGATGATGCTCGTCGAGCACGATATGGACGCGGTGTTCGCACTGGCCGATCGCCTGACGGTGATGGTGAACGGCCAGGTGATCGCCAGCGGCACGCCGGCCGAAGTGCGCGCCGATGCGACCGTGCAAGCCGCATATCTCGGCGAGGAGCACGCGTGAGCGAAGCCCTGATCGACGCGAAGGGCCTGCAAACCTACTACGGGCAGAGCCACATCCTGCGCGGCATCGATTTCCGCGTCGCACGCGGCGAGACGGTGGGCCTCATGGGCCGCAACGGCATGGGCAAGAGCACCTTGCTCAAGACCATCATGGGCCTCGTCAAGCCGCGCGGCGGAAAGGTGCACGTACGCGGACGCGACGTGACGGCCTGCGCGCCGTACGAGATCGCGCAGCTCGGCGTCGCTTACGTGCCCGAAGGCCGCGGCATCTTCGGCAACCTCTCCGTGAAGGAGAACCTCGAGATGGCCGCCCGCGCCGGTACGCGCGGGCAGCGCGATTGGACGTACGAGCGCGTGCTCGAAACGTTTCCGCGCCTGCAGGAGCGCCTCTCGCACGGAGGCCAGCAACTCTCCGGTGGCGAACAGCAGATGCTCACTATCGGCCGCGCGTTGATGACGAACCCCGACGTCCTCATCCTCGACGAGGCAACGGAGGGCCTCGCTCCGCTCATCGCGCGCGAAATCTGGCGGATGTGCTCGCTCATCCGTTCCACGGGCATCTCTTCCGTGATCGTCGACAAGAACTGGAAGCACGTCACGCAGGTGACCGACCGCAACGTGATCCTCGTCAAAGGCGAAGTCGTTTTCGCGGGAACGTCGGATGAGCTGCGATCCCAACCTCATCTGTTCGAGCAGCACCTAGGCGTATAGCGCCTCTCCCACAGACGAGCAAATCCATCACGCAAAACGTGTGGCCGAGTCGAACCGTGTCGACATTTCTGTAATTCCGCCACCCGGCGGAAAGTAGTGCAGGCGCGCACCGGAATGTAGGTGCGGGACTACGCAGCGACGTCAACGCTTCCTGCAAAGCTCTCCCACACCGGACACCAGAATCCTCGCTCTGGCTTGGCGGAGACATGGGCGAGTACACAACCACAAGATCGAACAACGGCAGCGCTGCGGCCTGGCACGGCGCGCACCATCACCATCAATTCGAGGTGATGGGCGCCCACCCCGCGCAGCAGGGAACGCATTTCGCGGTCTGGGCCCCGAACGCCCGCTTCGTCGGCGTGATCGGCACCTTCAATGGCTGGAACTGCCAGCCCCTGCATCGCATCGACGACGGCACGGGCCGCTGGATGGGGACGATCGACAACGCGCGGCCCGGCGAGTTCTACAAGTTCCGCATCCAGGATGCGCACGGCCACTGGATGGACAAGGCCGACCCGTATGCGTTCCGCTGCGAGCATCCGCCCGGCACGGCATCGCAGATCTGGGACCTGTCGCATTCGTGGGGCGACCGCGAGTGGATGGCGCGGCGCGGGGAGCGGCAGTCGCACCGTTCGCCGATTTCGATCTATGAAGTTCACCTCGGGTCCTGGCAGCGCGAAGAGGACGGCCGTTTCCTCAATTACCGCGACATTGCGCGGCGCCTGGCAACGCACTGCCAGAACATGGGCTTCACGCACGTGGAGCTGCTTCCGGTCACCGAGCATCCGTTCTACGGCTCGTGGGGCTACCAGACCACCGGCTACTTCGCGCCGACGTCGCGCTACGGCACGCCGCAGGACCTGATGGTGCTGATCGACACGCTGCACCAGAACGGCATCGGCGTGATCCTCGACTGGGTCGCCTCGCACTTCCCTTCGGATGCGTGGGCGCTCGCGCGTTTCGACGGCACTGCGCTGTACGAGCACGCCGACCCGCGCAAGGGCTTCCATCCGCAGTGGCAAAGCCTGATCTTCAACTACAGCCGCTATGAAGTCCGCGATTTCCTGATTTCCAACGCGCTCTTCTGGCTGGAGAAGTACCACTTCGACGGGCTGCGCGTCGACGCCGTCGCGTCGATGCTGTATCTCGATTTCGCGCGTGAACCGGGGGAGTGGATCCCGAACCAGCACGGCGGCAACCAGAACCTCGAGGCCGTTCACTTCCTCCAGGACCTCAACTCCGCGGTGTATGCGCAGTTCCCCGACGTGCACATGATGGCCGAGGAATCGACAGCATGGTCCGGCGTGTCGCGGCCCGTGCATCACGGCGGCCTCGGTTTCGGCATGAAGTGGAACATGGGCTGGATGAACGACACGCTGCGCTACATGGCGCGGCCGCATTTCTTCCGGCGCTGGCATGGCGACGACATCCGCTTTTCGGCGGTGTATGCGTTTTCGGAAAACTACGTGCTGCCGCTGTCGCACGACGAAGTGGTGTACGGCAAAGGCAGCATCCTTGCGCGGCAACCCGGCGACGAGTGGCAGCGCTTCGCCGGCGTGCGCGCGCTCTACGGCTACATGTGGACGCACCCTGGCAAGAAGCTCCTGTTCATGGGCGGCGAGTTTGGCCAATACGAGGAGTGGCACCACGAACGCACGCTCGACTGGCACCTGTGGGCGCGTCCGTACAACTGCGGCGTGGCGAAATGGGTCGCCGACCTGAATGCCGCGTATCGGCGCATCCCTGCGCTGCATGCCCACGATTTCGACAGCGTGGGCTTCGACTGGCTGCCGCTCGCGCATCACGACCCCGACATCCTCGCGTTCGTGCGCCGGGCCGATCCCGGCCAGCCTCTCGCGATCGCGGTCGTCAACATGACACCGCAGCCGCGGTTCGGCCTGCGACTCGGTGTGCCGCATGCCGGCACATGGCACGAAGTGCTGAACAGCGATGCCGCCGTGTATGGCGGCAGCGGCGTGGGCAACCTGGGCCAGGCGTTCGCGGAGAACGCGCCGCTGCACGGGCAGCCGGCCACATTGACTTTCACGCTGCCACCGCTCGCGATGGTGCTGTTTTCCGAGCAATCGTACGACCTGACCTCACCCCTTACCGGAGTTGTCCATGCCCGCCACTAGAAACGTCCTGGCATTCGTCATGGCCGGCGGTGAAGGCTCGCGCCTGCACCCACTCACCGCCAACCGGTGCAAGCCCGCCGTTCCCTTCAACGGCAAGCACCGCATCGTCGACTTCGTGCTGTCGAACCTGGTCAACTCGGAAATCTATTCGACCTACCTGCTCGTGCAGTACAAGTCGCAGTCGCTGATCGAGCACGTGCGCCAGACCTGGACGATGGCGCGCTTCATGCCGCAGCAATTCATCACGGTCGTGCCGCCGCAGATGCGCTGCGGCCCCGAATGGTTCCAGGGCACGGCCGACGCGATCTACCAGAACATCTTCCTGATCGAGAGTTTCAAGCCGGACATCGTGGCCGTGTTCGGCGCGGACCACGTCTACCGCATGGACGTGCGGCAGATGATCGACTTCCACGTGAAGACCGGCGCGCATGCGACGGTGGCCACCCTGCCCGTGCCGCTCACGCAGTGCGACCAGTTCGGCATCGTCGACACCGACGACCACCACCGCATCGTGGAGTTCAAGGAAAAGCCGAAGGCCGCGCGGCCGATGCCCGGCAGCCGCACGCACGCGCTCGCTTCGATGGGCAACTACATCTTCGACACCGACGTCCTGCTGGAGCAGCTTCACAGGATGCACGAGCAGCACACGAGCGATTTCGGCAAGCACATCCTGCCGAGCATGGTGAAGTCGCACCGCCTCGTGGCCTACGACTTCGACACCAACACCATCCCCGGCGTGGAGCCTTACGAAGAGCACGGCTACTGGCGCGACGTCGGCACGATCGATTCGTACTTCGACGCGCACTTCGACACGATCGGGGCGGCGCCGAAGTTCCGCATGACCAACAAGCAGTGGCCCATCTATGCCAGCCCCGACCAGACGGAGTCGGCACAGATCGAAAACGGCGTGATCAACCGCTCGGTCGTCGGCAGCGGTAGCATCGTGGACGGGGCGACGCTCGACCACGCAATGCTCAGGCGCTCGGTGCATGTCGAACGCTCGGCCCGGCTGGAGCACTGCATCATCATGGAAAGATCACGAATCGGGCGCGGCGCGAAAGTGCGCCGCGCCATCATCGACCAGGACAATCACATCCCGCCCGGCGTATGCATCGGCTACGACGCCGACGAAGACCGCCGGCGCTTTGCCGTGACGGCCAGCGGCATCGTCGTCGTGCCGGCCGGCTACTTCCCGCCGCGGGCCGGCACGGGCTCGTCTTACGTCAAGCCGTCCATCGGCACCCCCGTTCCGACGGATTCCCTGAACCCTGTAGGGTTCGAGGTGCCTGCATGACGGCGCGTGCCGTCGCCACGCAACCCTCCGCCGCCCGCCGCCCTTCCACCGCCGCCCCCGCGGCGCCGTACCGCTGCGAGCGTGGCCGTCCCGACCCGCTGGGCGCCACGCTGGAGCCCGGCGGCGTCAACTTCGCGATCTTCTCCAGCGTCGCGCAGAAGATCGAGCTGTGCCTGTTCGATTCGACCGGAACGCGCGAAGTGCAGCGCATCGCCTTGCCCGGGCGCACCGATGACATCTGGCACGGCTTCGTTCCCGAGCTGCCTGCGGGAACACGGTATGGATATCGCGTGCACGGTCGCTACGAGCCGGAAGCCGGGGTTCGGTGCAACCCGGACAAGTTGCTGCTCGACCCTTACGCGCGCGCGATCGATCGCGTCCTGCATGGGGCGGCGTGGCAGTACGCATACAAGCTGGGCAGTGCCGAGCGCGACCTGAAAGTCGACACCGCGAACAACGCGGCCGGCGCCGCGAAGTCCATCGTGGTGGACCCATCGTTCGATTGGGGCGCGGATGCACCGCCGTGCATCGCGATGGAAGACACGGTGTTCTACGAGACGCACGTGCGCGGCTTCACGATGCAGATGGACGAGCTGCCACCGGGCAGCCGCGGCACGTTCTCCGCGCTGGCGTCGGAACCCGCGATCGCGCATTTCAGGAAACTCGGCGTGACGTCGATCGAGTTGCTCCCGGTGCAGGCTTTCAACGACGAGCGCCGCCTCATCGACATGGGGCTCGCGAACTACTGGGGTTACAACACGATCGGGTTCTTCGCGCCGGAGCCGCGCTACTGCGTCGACAACGACCCCAACGACTTCCGGCGCATGGTGAAGGCGCTGCACGCGGCCGGCCTGGAAGTGATCATCGACGTGGTCTACAACCACACCTGCGAAGGCAACCACCTCGGGCCGACGCTCGCGTTCAAGGGCATCGACAATCCGTCGTATTACCGGCTGGCCGGGGATCGCCGGCACATGATGGATTTCACCGGCACGGGCAACACGCTCGATGCGAGCCATCCGATGACGCTGCGCCTCATCATGGACAGCCTGCGCTACTGGGTCGAGGAGATGCACGTCGACGGGTTTCGCTTCGACCTGGCGCCGGCTCTTGCACGCAACGGCTCCGGTGCGTTCGAGCATCGCTCGCCTTTCCTCAGCGCCGTGGCGCAAGACCCCGTGCTGCGGCGCGTGAAGCTGATCGCGGAGCCGTGGGACGTGGGGCCCGGTGGATACCAGGTCGGCGGGTTTCCGACCGGCTGGTCGGAGTGGAACGGCCGCTATCGTGACACCGTGCGCGACTTCTGGCGTGGCGACGAAGGAGCGATGGCGGAATTCGCTGCGCGCCTGTGCGGCTCGGCCGACATCTATGGCCCCAGCCGTCGTTTGCCCGCTGCGAGCGTCAACCTCATTACGGTGCACGACGGCTTCACGCTGCACGACCTCGTCTCGTACAACCACAAGCACAACGAGTCGAACGCCGAGGACAACATGGACGGCGAGAACCACAACCGAAGCTGGAACTGCGGCTTCGAAGGCCCGACCGAACAGGCGGAAGTCATCGCGCTGCGCGAGCGGCAGAAGCGCAACCTGCTGGCGACGCTGTTCGTTTCGCGCGGCGTGCCGCTGATGCTGGGTGGCGACGAGATGGGCCGCACGCAATGCGGCAACAACAACGCCTATTGCCAGGACAACCCCATCAGCTGGTTCGACTGGACCGAAGAGCGGCGCGCGGATCCCCTGATCCCCTACGTCCGCGCACTCGTCGCACTGCGACGCGAACTGCCCGTGCTGCGGGTGAACGCGTGGTACACGGGCGAGGAAGATGAACAAGGGCGCCGCGACATCGGCTGGTACAGCGTGTGGGGCCTGCCCATGACCGGCGAGGAATGGGGCGACCCGAAGGTGCGCGTGATCGCCGCGCTCATCGACGGCGCATTCATGCCCGACGGACAACGCAGCGACAGCGTTCTGCTCGTGTTCAATGCGTCCGACGAGGCCGTGTCGTTCACGCTGCCGCAAACGCCGGCGGCCGCCGGTGAATGGCGCGTGCGACTCGATACGTCGGACGACGCATCGCTCGGGACCGTCACACCTGTCTCTTCCACCGACAAGTTCGAACTGCCCGCGCATGCGATGGCCGTGCTGACCCAGCCCGTGAAAGGTCCCGGGGATGCGATGCAGGCATGACATGCCTTTCGGCGCGTTGCTGCTCGCGGGCGGCGGCGTGCTGTTCCGGCTTTGGGCGCCGGCTGCGACGCAAGCGGAGATTGCGACGTACCCCAGCGCCGGCGGCACGAACCCCGTCTTTCATCCCGCCGAATGCGATGCCCAGGGCTGGTGGGAGTGCACGGTCGAAGAAGCCACTGCCGGGACGCTCTACCAATGGCGCATCGACGGCGAATTGCTCGTGCCGGACCCCGCGTCGCGCCAGAACCCGATGGGTGTGTTCTCGCCGAGCGCAGTGGTCGACCCGATGCAGTTCGAGTGGGACGGCAGCTGGCGCGGGCGGCCATGGAGCGAAGTCGTGCTCTGCGAATTGCATGTGGGCGCCTTCACGCGTGAAGGCACATTCATGGCGGCGTGCGACAAGCTTCGCGCGCTCGCCGATCTCGGGATCACCGCCGTCGAACTCATGCCGGTTGCGGATTTCCCCGGCCGCTTCGGCTGGGGTTACGACGGCGTGCTGCCCTTTGCCCCGCACGGCACCTATGGCACGCCCGACGAACTGAAGCACTTCATCCAGGAGGCGCATCGCCTCGGGCTGATGGTGTTCATGGACGTCGTGTACAACCACTTCGGCCCGTCGGGCAACTTCCTGAATCGCTACGCGCCGCAGTTCTTCTCGGAAACCCATTCGAGCCCATGGGGCGCGGCGATCAACTTCGATGGTCCGGCTTCGCCGGTGGTGCGGGACTTCTTCGTCCACAACGCGCTGTACTGGGTGAACGAATATCGCATCGACGGGTTGAGGCTCGATGCCGTGCACGCGATTGCGGACAAGGGAAAGACCCACATCCTCGAAGAGATCTCGCGTGCGGTTCGCAACGCAACGCCGGGCCGTCACGTGCACCTCGTACTGGAGAACGAAGACAACAACTACGACAAGCTCGCCCCCGAACCGCAGGCGGGCCGCTACGACGCGCAGTGGAACGACGATTTCCACCACGTGGTGCACGTCTCGCTCACCGGTGAAACCCAGCGCTACTACTTCGACTACGGCAACGAGCCGCTGAACCAGCTGGCGCGGTGCCTGACGCATGGGATGCTGTACGAGCCGTCGAAGCGTCGCGAAGGCGGCGCACGCACGCACCCGCGCGAAGCGCCCGCGCAGCCGCTTGGCACGCTCGTCAACTTCGTCCAGAACCACGACCAGACCGGCAACCGCCCGTTCGGTGAGCGCTTGCGCGAACTCGTGCCGCCCGGCGCCGCGCCGCTCGCGACACTCCTTGCGCTGCTCACGCCGCCGATCCCGATGCTGTTCTTCGGTGAAGAATCCGGATCGGTCACCCCCTTCCTCTATTTCGCGGATTGGGAAGGTGACTTGCGCGAAGCGGTGCGCGAAGGACGCAAGCGCGAGTTCGGCCACGTCGCGCAGGCCAGGGACGGCCAACCGTTGACGCTGCCCGACCCCTGCGACGAGAAGACGTTCGAGTCCACGCATCCTGACGATGCGCAGGCGGAAAGCGAAGAAGGAAAGCGTTGGCTCGAGATGGTGCGATGCGCCCTTGACGTGCGACGCAAGCACTTCACGCCGCGACATCATCTGCTTTCGCATGGCCGGCACACCGCGCGCCGCATCGGCGCCAGCGGCATCCAGGCCTGCTGGCGGTATGACGACGGCCAGGCCATCGTGATGCAAGTGAATCTCGGTCCGGTCGCACTCACGGTGCACGAAACACTGCCGGAAATCTCCGGGGAAGCGGAGTCGTACTCGCACGCATGGCCGCAAGGAACGCCGGCGGATACATGGCCGGCGTGGTCGGCACGCTGGTGGATCGGCGCGCAGGCATCATGACCGTGCCGCACGAGATCGCCGAGCTGTGCGACGCCTGCGGTGTCGCCCTGCAGTACAGCAGCTTCTGGGGTGAGGACAAGCGGGTCACCGAAGCCACGCTGCGGCGCGCGCTTGCCGCGATGGGCGTGTCGCCGGAAAGGCCACCGACTTCGTCGCACGGTGAGTTCCCGCCTGCATTGGTGATCACCGAAGGAACGCCGTCGCAAATCATCTGGCGTGGACCGCCGTCCGCCGGAACGTGGGAGCTCAGCGCGGCCGATGCGGCGAAGGGGGCGCGCACGCGCAAAGGCCAAGTGCACCAGCACGAAGATGGGCATGCGATCGACTTGCCGCCCGACCTCGAGCGTGGTTACTGGCGGCTGACGATCGGCGCCGACGCATCGCGGCACTGCCTCGTCATCGTCGCGCCGCAACGTTGCTGGACTCCGCCCGCGCTGCAATCGGGCGAGCGCTGGTGGGGCCTGACGGTGCAGCTTTATGCACTTCGCTCCTCCCACGACTGGGGAATCGGCGACTTCGGCGACCTGCGGCGGCTGGTCGAGATCGCGTCGCGCCAAGGCGCATCGTTCGTCGGGCTGTCGCCCTTGCATGCCCTCTTTCCGCATCGGCCCGAAGTTGCGAGCCCCTACAGCCCCTCGAGCCGGAACGCGTTGAACCCGATCTACCTCGATGTGCAATTGCTCATGGACCAAAGCGGCTGCCGCGAGGCCGCGGTGCACGTCAATTCGGATGCGTTCCAGGAGCGGCTGAACACGCTTCGCGAAGCCGAACTGGTCGACTACGCGGGCGTGGCCGCCGCCAAGGAAGAAGTGCTGCTGATGCTGTGGCGGCATTTCGAAAGCAAGGAGCTGGCGCACCACACTTCGCGGGCCTCGCACTTCGAGGCATTCGTCAAGCAACGCGAAGCGACATTGGGCCATCACGCGCTGTTCGAGGCTTTGCAGGCCCACTTCTTCCGGCAGGATCGCAACGTCTGGGGCTGGCCCGCGTGGCCCGAGGATCACCGCAAGGCCGGCTCGGCGGCAGTGCAGGCCTTCGCGCGCGAACACGCCTCCGAGGTGCGATTCCGTTTGTGGCTGCAGTGGCTCGCCGAACTTCAGCTCGAAGGCGTGCAGCGGTATGCGCGCGGCCGCGGCATGGGACTGGGACTGTATTGCGACCTCGCGGTGGGCGTGAACGAAGGCGGCGCGGAGACATGGGTGCAGCCGCAGCTGTATGCGCTCGGCATGCACGTGGGCGCTCCGCCGGATCCCTTGAACGCGCTCGGCCAGGATTGGGGACTGCCGCCGGTCAACCCTGTCGCATTGCGCGACGCGCGATTCGCGCCGTGGATCGAGACGCTGCGCGCGAACATGCGGCATTCCGGCGCACTGAGGCTCGATCACGTGATGAGCCTGATGCGGCTGTTCTGGATTGCGGATGGCGACGGCACGTATGTGCGCTACCCGCTCGACGAGATGCTCGGCATCCTCGCGCTGGAGAGCCATCGCCACGAATGCATGGTGATCGGCGAGGACCTGGGCAATGTCGCGCCGCGCATGCGCGAGGCAATGGCCCAGCACACGCTGCTCTCGTACCGTCCCCTGCTCTTCGAGCGCACCGAGGACGGCGCATTCAAGCCGCCCGCGCAATGGCATGCGCCGGCGCTGGCGGTCGTCAGCACGCACGACCTGCCGACGCTGCGCGGCTTCTGGCTGGGGGAGGACCTGGAAGTGCTCGCCCGGCTGAACCTCTATCCCGACGATGCGGCCCGCGAGAAGCATGTCGTCGAACGGGCGCAAGACCGCGCTCGCCTGCTGCTTGCACTGGAGCGGGAAGGCTTGTTGCCGGAAGGCGCGACAGTGCAGCCCACCTCCGTGCCCGACGCAGCGCCGGCATTCGTCGATGCCGTCTATGCGTTCCTTGCGCGCACGCCGTGCTGGCTGGTCGGCGTGCAGCTCGAAGACGTGACGGGCCAGCTGCTGCAAGTGAACGTCCCGGGCACCACCGAAGACCGTTTCCCGAACTGGCGCCGCAAACTCGCGATGACCGTCGACGAGCTGGCGAGCGACGCGCGCTTCGCATCACTGGCTTCCGTGCTGCAGGCGGAACGCAGCGGGCCCGCCCCTGCCGACGCCGCGGCACCGGAGCTGCCGCCGCTGTCCACCGCCGCAATTCCCGTTGCGACGTATCGTGTGCAGTTCCATCGCGATTGCACGTTCGAGACCGTCGCGCGTGCCGTGCCTTACCTGCATGCGCTGGGGATCAGCCACCTCTACAGCAGCCCTTACCTGCGCGCCCGGCCCGGCAGCACGCACGGCTATGACATCGTCGACCACAACGCACTGAACCCCGAAGTCGGTGACGCGCGCGCGTATGACAAGCTGTGCGACGCGCTGCGGGGTCACGGCATGAGCCAGATCCTCGACGTGGTGCCCAACCACATGGGCGTGCTCGAAGCCGACAACGCCTGGTGGCTCGATGTGCTGGAGAACGGGCCGGCGTCCGCGCACGCGCAAACCTTCGACATCGAGTGGAACCCCGTCGGGCCGGAGATGAGCGGGCGCGTGCTGCTGCCGGTGCTCGGCGATCACTACGGCCGTGTCCTCGAATCGGGCGAGTTGCAGCTGCGATTCGATGCGCACGCCGGTGAGTTTTCACTGCACTACTGGAACCACCGCTTCCGCATCGACCCGAGCCATTACCCCGGAATCTTCGCGGTGCTGCCGCCGCCCGCGGCACGCAACGAGGCCGACGCCGACACGCACCTGGTGGTTGCGTCCGTGCTCTCGTCGTTCGAACGCCTGCCGCCCCGCACGGTGGAGGATGAGAGCGCGAAGCGCGCCCGGTCGCGCGACGCCGCGGTGTTCAAGCAGACACTTGCACGACTGGTCCGCAAGCACGACTGGGTCGCGGAATGGATCGACGCGTGCCTGAAGCACCTCAATGGCCGCGTGGGTGAGCCCTCGTCTTTCGATGCCCTGGACGCGCTGATCGGCCGGCAAGCGTATCGCCTGACGAACTGGCGCGTGGCCAGCGATGACGTCAACTATCGCCGCTTCTTCGACGTGAACACGCTCGCCGGCCTGCGCATGGAACAGTTGTCGGTGTTCGAGGCCACGCACCGACTGGTGCTGCGCTGGCTGCGCAATGGACAGCTCGCGGGCCTGCGCATCGACCACCCCGACGGCCTTTCCGACCCGCAGCAGTATTTCGAACGGCTGCAATCCCACTACGCACGCGAAGGCACCGTCGCAGGCCAGGAGCCCCGCGCCTTGTACCTCGTGGTCGAGAAGATCCTCGCCGAGCACGAGAGCTTGCCGGATGCATGGCCGGTTCACGGCGACACCGGCTATCGCTTCTCGAACGTGGTCAACGGTTTGTTCGTCGACGGCTCGCGCGAAACGGAAGTCGACCGCATCTACCGCGACTTCACCGGGGAAACGCAGGATTTCGACGAGATCGTCTACCGCTGCAAGAAGGTCATCATCTATACGGCGCTGTTTTCGGAACTGCGCTGGCTCGCGACCGCGATCCACCAGATCACCCGCGCCAACCGGCGCACATGCGACTTCACGCGGCCGCGCCTGCGCGTCGCCCTCGCCGAGACGGCCGCGGCCTTTCCGGTGTATCGAACTTACCTGCGCGAAGGTGAAGCCCCAAGTCCGAGCGACCGCCAGCACATCGACTGGGCGATCGCCGGGGCGAAACGTCGGCTCGGCAGCGCGGAGGCCGCCGTGCTCGACCACTTGCGCGACGTGCTGCTCGGCGAAGGCGAAGCCATGCATGCCGATCCGCAGTGGCGGGTGCGCTTCATCGCCCGGT
This sequence comes from Ramlibacter sp., assembly GCA_035526975.1. GTDB lineage: Bacteria > Pseudomonadota > Gammaproteobacteria > Burkholderiales > Burkholderiaceae_C > Ramlibacter. The sequence goes on along the minus strand of DATLBJ010000218.1, from coordinate 89,442 downwards.
GGCAGCAGTTCACCGCGCCCGTGATGGCCAAGGCCGTCGAGGACACCGCGTTCTACCGCTACCTTCGGCTCGTGTCGCTCAACGAAGTCGGCAGCGACCCGCGCACCTTCGGCATTTCGCCGGCCGCCTTCCACGCCGCGAACCAGCAACGAGGGAGGTTCCGTCCGCATTCGATGCTGGCGACGTCGACGCACGACAGCAAGCGGTCGGAAGACCTGCGCGCACGGATCAACGTGCTCGCCGAAGATCCGGCATTGTGGGAGGAAAGCCTGCAGCGCTTCCATCACTGGGCCGAGCGCTACGTGACGCAGACCGAAGCCGGGCCGGCGCCGTCGCGCAACGACATCTGGCTCTTGTTCCAGACACTTGCGGGGATGTGGCCCGTGCAACCACCGTCCGAGCGCGAGCGAAACGATATCCGCCACCGCGTGCAGGCCTACATGCTCAAGGCAATCCGCGAAGCGAAGAAGGAAACGAGCTGGACCAGCCCGGTGCCCGCATATGAAGACGCGGTGGAGCACTTCGTCGACGCGGTGTTGCGATCGGGCCAGCCCAATCCGTTCGTCGACGAGCTCGATCGCCTCGCGGCACACATTGGGCCCTTCGGATTCCGCAACAGCCTTGCCCAGATCGCGCTGAAGTTCACGGTGCCTGGGGTCCCCGATCTGTACCAGGGCAGCGAGCAATGGAATTTCAGCCTCGTCGATCCCGACAACCGGCGCCCCGTCGACTTTCACAAGCTCTCCCACCAGCTCCTGTCCCTTCACAAGGGTCAGCCCGAGTGGCACGAACTGTGGAGCGGGGCGGCCGATGGCCGCATCAAGCACCTCGTCACGTGGCGCCTGCTCCAATTGCGCAGCGCTCTCCCGAAATTGTTCGAATGCGGGACATATGCGGCGCTGGCAACGCGCGGCCCCGCATCGGAGCACGCAGTTGCGTTTGCACGCAGCCATGAGGGCGACACGGTGGTCGTCATTGCTGCGCGGCTCGCGTATACCTTGTGCGGCGGCGACGAATCGCGCTGGTCGGCCGATCTGTGGCGCGAATCGCAAGTCGATCTCGATGGGGATGCGGTCTCGCGAGTCTCGCGCTGGCGCAACTGGCTGACCGGCAAGGAACTTGACGTGTCCCGCGCCGGCCCGGCGCTCGACTTGCGCGATGTATTCGCCGGGGCGGAGGGATTGCCTTTCGCCGTGCTCGTCGCGGACGGACAAGCCCGATGAAGATCCTGTTCGTGACGCCGGAGTGCGCGCCGTTCGTGAAGACCGGCGGGCTCGGCGATGTGAGCGGCGCATTGCCGCAGGCGCTTGAACGACTCGGCCACGATGTGCGCGTACTGATGCCGGCGTACGGCGGAATGAAGGTCGAAGGCGACGTCGAAGGCACCATCGACCTGGCGGCAGAAGGCCCTTGGCCCGCGGCGCAGATCGTGCTGGTGCGAACCGCCACGGTTTCACTCATCCTCCTGTCTTGCGCGTCACTGTACGACCGCCCCGGCAGTCCCTATGTCGCGCCGGGCGGCAAGGACCACCACGACAACGCGTTCCGTTTCGCGTTTCTCTCTCGCGTGGCCGCGCGTATCGCTATGCCGCGGACTCCCGTGCCCGGATGGCAAGCGGATGTCGTCCACGCGAATGACTGGCCGTGCGGCCTCGCGCCGGTGTATGTCGCGGATTGGCGCGCGTCGCTGCCGCCGCAGGAGCGCGCGGCCACGGTGGTGACGATCCACAACATCGCCTTCCAGGGAATCTTTCCCATGGCGCTGGCCGATACGCTGCAACTGCCGTGGCAATGGCGCGGCATGGATGGCATCGAGTTCTACGAACAGCTGTCGATGCTCAAGGGCGGCCTGCAGTTCGCGGATGCGATCACGACGGTGAGCCCGACCTACGCACGGGAGATTCGCACGGAAGCGTTCGGCGTGGGCCTGCATGGCGTGTTGCAGGCGCAGTCGTCCAAGCTCACGGGCATCCTCAACGGCATCGACACCAACGTGTGGAATCCGCAGCTCGATCCGCTGATCAAAGGGAAATACAACGCGGTCGACATCGAAGGCAAGCATGCGAACAAGCTGGCACTTCAGGTGCGCTGCGGTCTCAAGCAGGATCGCGCCGCGATGCTGTTCGGCGTGGTCAGCCGCCTGACTTCGCAGAAGGGAATCGACCTCGTGCTCGGGCTTTTGCCGCGCATGATCGAGCACGGTGCGCAGCTCGTCGTGCTGGGACAAGGTGAGCCGGCGCTGCACGATGCGTTGCAGCGCGCAGCGCAGCAACACCCGAAGTCGGTCAGCGTGAGTTTCGGCTTCGATGAGCCGCTCGCGCACATGATCGAAGCGGGCATCGACTGCTTCCTGATGCCGTCACGATTCGAGCCGTGCGGCCTGAACCAGATGTACAGCCAGGCTTACGGCACGCCGCCGATCGTCACGCCCACAGGCGGGCTCGTCGACTCGGTCATCGACGCCGATGCGGACGGCGAACACGGCAGTGGGTTCGTGATGAAGGCGATCAACGCCGCCGCATTCGACGATGCGGTGCGCCGTGCATTCACAGCGTTCGCCGACACCGGGCGCTGGCGTCGCATCCAGCGCAGCGGCATGGCGCGGCGCTTCGGCTGGGAAGAAAGCGCGTCGAAGTACGTTCAAGTGTACGAACGCGCACTTGCCGCTGCGCGCGACTAGACCGGGCAGTTGCTGCCTTCTGCCGTCACGTTCTCCCCGAGGAAATCGAGGAAGCGCCGAACCGCGGGGACCATGCCGCGACGCGACGGGAACACCGCATGCACGATGCTCTGGCGCGGACGCCACTGCGGCAGCACTTCGACCAACTGGCCGTCCCGCAACTCGCGGCGGCACATGTAGTCCGGCAACACCGTCATTCCCGTTCCCTCGATGGCCGTGTACTTCAGCGTCAGGAGGTCATCCGCGGTGAAGCAGGGCTTGATGTGCAACGCGTGTTCGCGATCGCCCGGCCCGCGCAGGTACCAGATCGCCCGCCCATCGACCGCGGACATCGCGATCGACGGCAGCTTGTCGAGGTCGTCGACGGACTGGGGCTTCGGATGCGATTCGTACACCGACGGCGCGACGACGAGCAGTCCTTGCGAATCGGTGAGCTTCTTCACGACGAGGCTGCCGCTGTCCTCGAGCGTCGGGCGTACGCGCAGCGCGACGTCGATGCTCTCCTTCACCAGATCGACGACGCGATTCGTGAGCTGCATCTGCACACGCACGAGCGGGTGCTCCTTGATGAAGCGAGGCAGGATGGGCGCGATCGTCGTCTGCGCGAGCGTGATGGGGCACGTGACGTGGATCGTTCCGCGCGGCTCGCTCTGCACCATCGCAACTGCCTCTTCCGCGGCTTCCGCCTCCTCGCGCATCGCAACTGCATGCTTGTGATACAGCTCCCCGGCTTCGGTCAGCGAAAGCTTGCGTGTGGTCCGCTGCAGCAAACGCACGCCGAGGCGCTGCTCCAGGTCCGCCACGCGCCGGGACAGTTTCGACTTGGGAATGCCCAAGGACCGCCCCGCCGCCGCGAACCCGCCGTGGTCCACCACCTCGGCAAAGAACACCATGTCGTTGAGGTCTTGCATCGTTTATTGTCCTGTCCGGTAGGACAATGTAGTGTGAATCAGCCATCTTATCAACGAATCGATCCAATATCACAATCATTCCCATGGCAACCAGCCAATTCACAGGAGAACGGGAATGAAACTGCTTCACATCGATTCCAGCGCCCTTGGCGGCAATTCCGTGTCGCGCGAACTGACGCGCCGTGTGGTCGCTCAGTGGAAAGCTGCTCATCCGCACACGAAGGTCGAACACCTTGACCTGGCCCTGGACGCCCCGACCCACCTCAGCGCCGATTCGCTGGGGTTTCGCCTCGGCGCCAACGCAGAAGGCATGAGCCAAGTCCAGCGCAAGGAGAACGAAGTCTCCGAGCGCCTCGTCGCCCAGTTCCTCGCCGCGGACGTGATCGTCGTCGGCGCACCGCTGTACAACTTCTCGATCCCGACGCAGCTGAAGGCGTGGATCGACCGCGTGGCCCAGGCCGGCCGCACGTTCAAGTACACCGAGAAGGGCCCGGTCGGCCTGGCGGGTGGCAAGACGGTGATCGTCGCGTCGACGCGCGGCGGCATGTACGCGGGCAACCCGATGATGGAAGCGATGGAACACCAGGAGAGCTACCTCAAGACGGTGTTCGGCTTCTTCGGTGTGACAGATATTCGTTTCGTGCGCGCCGAAGGCCTGGCAATGGGCGAAGAAGCGAAGAAGAAGGCGCTCGAGCTGGCCGAAGTGGCCATCAGGAGCGCCGTGATCGAAGCGGCGAACGAAGAAGAGGCTGCCCTCGCGGCCTGAACGGTGTCACCCCGGCGAAGGCCGGGGGCGCCGGCGCTTCATGTGCGCGCGAACACCTGGTCGAAACTCCCGCCGTCGGCGAAGTGTTCCTTGTCGGCTTTCGCCCAGCCGCCGAACGCTTCGTCGATGGTGAACAGCTTGAGCTTCGGGAACTGCGCAGCGTACTTCGCCTGCGCTTTCGCGGACACGGCGGGGCGGTAGAAATTCTTCCCGATGATGTCCTGCCCTTCCTCCGTGTAGAGATACTTCAGGTACTCGGTGGCGACTTCACGCGTGCCCTTGCGGTCGACGTTCCTGTCGACGACAGCCACGGCGGGTTCGGCCAGGATCGACAGCGACGGTGCGACGACGTCGAACTTCGCGCCGAACTCCTTGTCCAGGAGGAACGCCTCGTTCTCCCATGCGATCAGCACATCGCCCTGTGCCCGCTGCGCGAACGTGATGGTCGATCCGCGCGCACCCGTGTCCAGCACCGGCACGTTGCCAAACAGCCGCGCGACGAAGTCCTTCGCCTTGGCATCGCCGCCGTATTTGCGCTTTGCGAACTCCCACGCTGCCAGGTAGTTCCATCGCGCGCCGCCCGAGGTCTTCGGGTTGGGCGTGATCACGCTCACTCCCGGCTTTGCGAGATCGTCCCAGTCCTTGATGCCCTTCGGGTTGCCCTTGCGAACCACCAGCACGATCGTCGACTGGTAGGGCGACGAGTTGTGGGGCAGGCGCTTCTGCCAATCGGGCGCGACCCAGCCGCCGTTCTTCACCAGCGCATCGGTGTCGCCGGCCAGGCCGAGCGTTGCGACATCGGCGTCGAGCCCGTCGATGATCGAGCGCGCCTGCTTGCCCGACCCGCCGTGCGACTGCTTCACGGTCACGTCCTGGCCGCTCCTGCCCTTCCAGTACTTCGCGAACGCCGCATTGAACTCCACGTAGAGTTCGCGCGTCGGGTCGTAGGAAACGTTGAGCAGCGCCACGGGCGCCTTTTGCGCGAAAACCGGCGCCGCGGTGCTGGCAAGGCCCGCCGAAGCGGCGGCGGCCAGGGGAATCTTGATAAAGTCTCGACGGGTGCTCACTGCGTGCTCCATGTTGCGATGGGGCGGATTGTTCAGTGCAGTGCCCGCAATACGAACGACAGAGTTCTTGGTTGTTTATCCCAATAAGCTAATCCGCATCGAAGAGGTTTCCCATGGCCCGTACCGTCCAATGCGTCAAGCTCGGCAAGGAAGCCGAAGGGCTGGACTTTCCGCCGTACCCTGGCGAACTGGGCAAGCGCCTCTACGACAGCGTGAGCAAGGAAGCCTGGCAGCAGTGGCTCCGCCAGCAGACGATGCTGGTGAACGAAAACCGCCTGAATCTCGCCGACCAACGCGCGCGAGACTACTTGCGCCGCCAGATGGAAGCGCACTTCTTCGGCGGCGGTGCCGACGTGGCGCAAGGCTACGTGCCTCCCAAAGAGTGAGGCATGCCCGAACGCGTCGAGTGGCAGCCTGACGGCACGCCGCGCAGCGCGCGTTTCGACGACATCTACCGCTCCGCATCGGGCGGGCTCGAACAGTCCCGGCACGTGTTCCTGCACGGATGCGACTTGCCTGCAGCGTGGGCGGGCCGCGCGCAATGGCGCGTCCTGGAGACCGGCTTCGGGCTTGGGCTGAACTTCCTGGCCGTGTGGCGCGCATGGAAAGACGATCCGCAGCGGCCGCACATGCTGCATTTCGTGTCGGTCGAAGCGTGGCCGGTCTCTTCGGACGACCTGGTTCGCAGCGCGAGTGCGTACGGCGAACTTTTGCCGCTGGCGCGCGAGCTGGCAACGCAGTGGTTCGACATGACGCCTGGGGTGCATCGGCTTTCTTTCGAAAAGGGCCGTGTGCTCCTGACGCTGCACGTGCGCGACGCGCGCGAGATGCTGCGCAGCGAACCGTTCACGGCCGATTCGGTTTTCCTCGATGGCTTCGATCCGCAACGCAACCCTGAGATCTGGCACCCACACACGATGAAGGCGGTGGCTCGGCATTGCCACCGTGGAACGCGCCTCGCCACGTGGACCGCTGCCGGGGAAGTGAGGCGCGCGCTGCAGTCGTGCGGATTCATCGTGGAGAAGGCCGATGGCCTGCCACCGAAGCGCCATTGCACTCGCGCGGTCTTCGACCCGCATTGGACACCCAAAGGCTTGCGCGACGAGCGCGTCACCGACGCTGCGGACGCCATCGTCGTCGGTGCGGGGCTCGCCGGGGCGGCAGTTGCGGCCAGCCTTGCGCGGCGGGGCTGGCGTGTAACGGTGGTAGACGCTGCCCAGGCACCTGCAGCCGGTGCATCGGGCTTGCCCGTGGGCCTGCTTGCGCCGCACGCCTCGCCCGATGACAACCTGCTTTCGCGCCTCTCACGCGCCGGTGTGCGAATGACGATGCAGCAGGCGCGCGAATCCCTGCGAGGTGGGGAATGGCGCGAGACGGGCGTGATGCGCATCGGCCATGAAAACGAGTGGCACGAGCATGCGGGGTGGATCAAGCCGGCGGCGCTCGTGCAGGCCTGGCTCGCCCAACCCGGCATCGAATGGCAAGGGTCAACGCGCGTGAGCTCCCTCGAGTCCTATCGGGGCAAGCTGGTCGTCGTCGCTGCGGCACATGAATCCGGAGCGCTTCTCGGTGATCGATTGGAACTGCACGCCGTGCGCGGACAAATCGCATGGGGCTCGCACGCTGCGAGCTTGCAGGCGCCGACGCATGCGGTGAACGGCAACGGCCACTTCATCCCCCGGGTGCCGATGGGCGACGGGGGCCCTGCGTGGTTCTGCGGATCGACCTACGGCCGCGACGATGCGGATGCATCCGTGCGCGACGAAGACACACGGGCGAACATCGATCGCCTGCACTCGCTCCTGCCCGATGTCGCATCGCAAGTGCATGCCCAGCCGATGCGCGCGTGGGCCGGCGTGCGCTGCACGTCGCGCGACCGGCGACCGCTGGTGGGCGAAGTCGAATCGCACCTCTGGGTGACAACTGCGATGGGGTCGCGGGGATTGACGTTCTGCGTGCTCGCCGCGGAATTGATCGCGGCACGCCTGCACGGCGAGCCCTTGCCCGTGGAAACGCGGCTCGCATCGGCGATCGACGCGAAGCGCTAGACCTCCAGCAGGATTTCGTGAAGCTTGCCGGGATGCAGCGGCTTGTCGAAATAGCCCGCGACACCGGAGAAACGCGCGCGTACGCGCTCGATCAGCGTGGGGCGGTTGGCAGTGACGATCATTTTGCCGATCGGCCGCTGCCCGGCCGCGAGCTCGCGCAGGAAGTCCCAGCCGTTCGAACCCGGCAGGTCGAAGTCGACGATGGCAAGGACGTAGTCGTTCATGCGCGCGAGTTCGAGTGCCTCGCTCGCGGTGGTGGCGTCGTCGGCCTGCGTAAGGTCCGCCAGCGACAGCTTGGCGCGCAAGTAGAGGCGCTCGTCGAGCCCGGCCGCGGCGATCAGCACACGTTTCGGGCGCGGCATGTCCGGCGGCAGCGTGTCGGGCGGCTGCGTGTCGGCGTTGTCGATGCCAAAGTCGAGGTCGACCGCCGGCGGGAAGAGTTCGTCCATCGCCTGGACGACTTCGGGCCACGAGATCGGCCGCGTGAACCGGCGCACCACGCGTGCGGGGGCATCGTCACCCACCCAGATCACCGGCACCTGGGCACTGCGCGGCGATTCGACCTCGAGCCGCGCCTCGTAACTCTGGCCGTCGATCAGGGCCAGGCGTGCGGGCTGCGGCGCGCCGGGGTCCCAAAGCGAAAACGCGACCTCGTGCTCTTCGGAAATCCGGAACAGCAGGTTGAGCGCGTGGCGCTCCTCATCGGCGAACCCGACGACGTTGACGAAGATCCTCTCGGCCATACCTTGTCGATTATCGTGATCGCACCCTTATCCGCGCTACCCGGTGCGCCCCGCGCAAACCCGCACCAGCACTGGCGCATAAGCTTATCCGCATAAACCGCGAACGAAAAAATAGTTTGGTTTCATAAGGGCCCTCCCTACATTGGCGTCTCCCGCGTACGCGCGGTCCTGACGCCATGTACCAATACTCAGAATTCGACCGACAGTTCGTCCGCAACCGCGCGGCACAGTATCGCGACCAGCTCGAGCGTCACCTCGCCGGCAAGCTGGGCGACGACGAGTTCCGCCCGCTGCGCCTGCAGAACGGCTGGTACATCCAGCGCTATGCCCCGATGGCCCGGATTTCGGTGCCTTACGGCGAGCTCTCGGTCGCGCAGCTGCGCGTGCTGGCGACGATCGCGCGCGACTACGACAAGCCCGATGCTGCGCTGTTGGCCGATGCTCAGGGGAAGCAGTCGGCGCTGGGCTCGGTGCCCGTGCCGGGCACGAACCTGCAAGTGCCCAGCCGCCTGAAGTACGGCTACGGCCACTTCACCACGCGCACCAACGTGCAGTACAACTGGATTCCGCTCGCGAAGAGCGCGGAAGTGATGGAGCTGCTCGCGTCCGTGAACATGCACGGCATCCAGACCAGCGGCAACGCCATCCGGAACATCACGGCCGAGGAGCTGGCGGGCATCGCGCAGGACGAGATCGCAGACCCGCGGCCCTTCGCCGAGATCATCCGGCAGTGGGCCGCCCTGCACCCGGAATTCGCCTTCCTGCCGCGCAAGTTCAAGATCGCAATGAACGGTGCGAAAGAAGACCGCGCGGCGCTCGGCTGGTACGACATCGGCCTGCAACGGGTTAGAAACGAAGCAGCCGGGATCGGCTTCAAGGTGATGGTCGGCGGTGGCATGGGCCGCACGCCGATCATCGGCACGGTCGTGAGCGAGTTCGTGCCGTGGCAGCAGATCCTCAACTACATCGAAGCCTGCATCCGCGTCTACAACCAGTACGGCCGCCGCGACAACGTGTGGAAGGCGCGAATCAAGATCCTCGTGAAGAGCGAGGGCCAGCGCTACATTGATAGGGTGGAAGAAGAGTTTCGCCAGATCGTCGAGCTCGATGGCGCGCCCCACACCATTCCGCAAGCGGAATACGACCGCATCGCCGCGCAGTTCGCACCGCCGGCTCTTGCACCGCGCCGCCGCGACTCCGCGCAGGCGCAAGTGCACGAGATCATCCGCGCCGATGCCGAGGCCGACCCGCATTACGACCGCTGGTTGCAGCGCAACGTGCTGCCGCACCGCAATCCGGAACTGCGCGCGGTGATCCTGTCGTTCAAGCGGCTGGGCCAGGCGCCAGGCGACGCAACGGCGGACCAGCTCGATGCCGCTGCGGATCTGGCCGAGCGCTTTTCCGCCGGCGAAGCGCGGGTCACGCACGAACAGAACCTGCTGCTGCCGTGGGTCCACCAGGACGACCTGCCCGAGTTGTGGGCCGCTGCCCGCAAGCTGGGTCTGGCGCGACCGAACATCGGCCTGCTCACCGACATGATCGCCTGTCCCGGCGGCGATTTCTGCTCGCTCGCCAACGCGCGTTCGCTGCCCATCGCCGAAGCGATCACGCAGCGCTTCCAGGACCTCGACGAGGAATGGGACATCGGCGAGATCGACCTGAACATCTCCGGCTGCATCAACTCGTGCGGCCACCACCATGCGGGCCATATCGGCATCCTCGGCGTCGACAAGGACGGCAAGGAGTGGTACCAGGTCACGCTCGGCGGCTCGAACGGATCTGACCTGTCCGGCCCTGCGACGCCGGGCAGGATCGTCGGCCCGTCGTTCTCCGCGGCTGAAGTGCCCGGCGTGATCGAAGCGCTGATCGATACGTATCGCCAGCTGCGCCAGGGCGTCGCCGATGGCCGCTGGGAAACCTTCATCGCCACATTCCGCCGCGTTGGCATCGAGCCGTTCAAGGCTGCAGCCAACAGCGCACGCTTCGTCGAGAAAGAGGTGGCGTGATGGAGCAGCGCCTGGACATCCTCTCTTGCGCCGATCACGAGGCGCAGACAGAAGCGCGCGTGCTGCAACTCGCGAATGACGTCGATCCGCTCACGGTTTCGCTCGAAGGCTTCGACCGGGTCGAGCTGAACTTCCCGAAGTTCACCGACGGCCGCGCCTTCAGCCAGGCGTGGTTGATCCGCCGCCGTCGCCGCTTTGCAGGCGACATCCGCGCGACCGGCGACGTGCTCATCGACCAGCTCGTGCAGATGCAACGCAGCGGGTTTTCCAGTGCCGTGCTCAAGGACGGCAAGGATCCCGCCGACGCGCGACGCCAGTTCGCGCGCTACGCGTCGTATTACCAGGGCGACGCCACCGAGCGTCCGTTCTTCGCGAGGTTTGCCTGATGGGCGCCGTCGACTTGCACGCGAAGCCGTCGAAGGACTTCGAGGCGAAGCTCGCGCAGGCGAAGGCGCTGCTCAAGCGCGCCGCCACCGAGTTCAAGCCGCTGAAGCAAGCCTCCAGCCTCGGTGCGGAAGACACCGTCATCACGCACTTGATCAACTCGCTGGAGCTCGATGTTCCCGTGTTCGTGCTGGACACGGGCATGCTGCACAAGGAAACGCTGGACCTGCTCGAACGCACGCGATCCCATTCGCACGCGCGCGTCGAGGTCTACCAGCCGCAACACGAGGCGGTGGTGCACTTCGTCAAGCGCGAAGGCAAGGAGCCGATGTTCCGCAGCGTGGAGCTGCGCAAGGCGTGCTGCCACATCCGCAAGGTCGAGCCGCTGGAGCGCGCGCTTGCGGGCCAGAAAGCCTGGATCACGGGCCTGCGCCGCGAGCAATCCGCCGCGCGCGCTGTCGTGCCCCAGGTGGACGGGAGCGAAGCGCGCACCAAGTTCAACCCGCTCGCCGACTGGACCTGGGGCGACGTGTGGCACTACATCAAGCAGCAGCACGTCGATTACAACCCGCTGCACGACGACTTCTACCCGAGCATCGGCTGCGCGCCCTGCACGCGCGCGATCTCGCTGGGCGAAGACTTTCGCGCCGGCCGGTGGTGGTGGGAAGACGAACAAGCCAAGGAGTGCGGACTGCACGTCACCCAACGACAAGCCCAGGACGATCGGATTTCAGCATGAACGCACGAGTCGAGCCACAACTGCTCGCCCCGCTTTCGAACAAGCATCTCGATGCATTGGAAGAAGAAGCGATCTTCGTCCTGCGCGAAGTCGCCGCGGCGTTCGAGCGCCCCACCCTCCTTTTTTCGGGCGGCAAGGATTCGCTCGTCCTGTTGAAGCTGGCCGAGAAGGCATTCGGCATCGGGCGCATCCCGTATCCGCTGCTGATGATCGACACGGGCCACAACTTTCACGAGGTCACCGACTTTCGCGACTACCGCGCGAAGCAGCTCGGCGCAGAACTCGTCGTGCGCAGCGTCGAGGATTCGATGAAGCGCGGCACGGTGCGCCTGTCGCGCCCCGACGAATCGCGCAACGTGCACCAGTCGGTGACGCTGCTCGAAGCGATCGAGGAATTCCGGTTCGATGCCCTGGTCGGCGGTGCGCGCCGCGACGAGGAGAAGGCCCGCGCAAAGGAGCGCATCTTCTCGCACCGCGATTCATTCGGGCAGTGGCAGCCGAAGGAACAGCGGCCGGAGCTGTGGACACTGTTCAACACGCGCCTGCAGCCGGGCGAGCATTTCCGCGTTTTCCCGATCTCCAACTGGACGGAGCTCGACGTCTGGCAGTACATCGACCGTGAAAGCATCGAGCTTCCGTCCCTCTACTACGCTCACCGGCGCGACGTCGTCGAGCGCCGCGGCCTGCTTGTGCCGGTGACCGACATCACGCCGCCCAAGGCCGGCGAAAAGGTCGAATCGCGCACCGTGCGTTTCCGCACGGTCGGCGACATCACCTGTACCTGTCCCGTCGAGAGCGACGCGGCCGATGCGGCCGGCGTGGTGCTCGAGACGCTCGCCGCCGACGTGAGCGAGCGCGGGGCGACGCGAATGGACGACAAGACGTCCGACGCGTCGATGGAAAAGCGCAAGAAGGATGGGTATTTCTGAGATGAAGCGAGATCAGTTCAACGCCGGCGCCAACGATCCCGGCCTTCGCCGGGATGACGAACCCCAGCACGACCATTCGGCCGCGCTCAGGTTCATCACGTGCGGATCGGTCGACGACGGCAAGAGCACGCTGATCGGCCGCCTGCTGGTCGACAGCAAGGCGGTGTTGCAGGACCAGCTCGCGGGCGTGCAGCGTTCGGGAGAAACCGATCTCGCGCTGCTCACCGACGGCCTTTCGGCCGAGCGCGAGCAAGGCATCACGATCGACGTGGCGTATCGCTATTTCGCGACGCCGGCCCGCAAGTTCATCATCGGCGACGCGCCCGGTCACGAGCAGTACACGCGCAACATGGTCACGGCCGCTTCCAGCGCCGATGCCGCCGTGGTGCTGGTCGACGCGACGAAGCTCCAATGGCAGAACCCCGGGCTCGAGCTGCTTGCCCAAACGCGCCGTCATTCGCTGCTGGTGAACCTGCTGCGCGTGCCGTCGATCGTGTTCGCGGTGAACAAGCTCGATGCAGTGGACGACCCGACGGTCGCATTCAACAACATCAGCGGAGCGCTGGCGAAGTTCACGAGTGAAGCGCGCATTGCGGCGCGTGCGGTGGTACCGATCTCGGCGCTGAAAGGCCACAACGTCGTCGAAGCCGCGCCGGGCTGGGCGGGGTATGACGGCCTGTCGCTGCTCCAACTGCTGGAGCAACTCGATGTGACGTGCGCAGAAGCGGGCGAGGCTTTCGCATTCCCGGTGCAGTGGGTCGAGAAGTTCTCGGCTTCCGCCGACACCACCCAGGGCCGCCGCGTTTTCTGGGGACGCGTTGCGGCAGCAGGCGCGCGCGTGGGCCAGGAGGTGCAAGTCATGCCGGGCGGCCGGACAGCGACGATCGCACAAGTGCTGAACCACGTTCGGGAGGCCGGAGACGTCCGCGCCGGACATAGCGCCGGCATCCTCCTCGACCGCGAAGTGGACGTCTCGCGCGGAGACTGGCTGCTGGCTGCGGGCGCGCACACGGCGATGCGGGAAATTTCGGCGACGGTCGCGTGGCTCGATGACGAGTCGCTGGTCGCGGGCCGCGTGTACTGGGCGTTGCACGGGCATCGATGGGTGAAGGCCCGCGTGAAGCGCATCGTGCACAAGGTCGACATCCATACCCTCGCAAAGAGCGAGTCGGACCACCTGGAGCCGAACAGCATCGGCCACGTCGATTTCGTGCTGCAGGAGCCATTGCCGCTCGAGCCGTTCGAACGCTCGCGCCTGCTGGGTTCGCTCGTCCTCGTGGACACCGCCACGCACAAGACCTCGGGGGCTGTGCTGGTTCGTTGAGCCACGTCAGGGCGCCCTCGCCCCCGCCCTCTAGAATCGAGGGTCGTCGTTCCCCTCGCCCCAAGAACAAATGACTCACGTCGTCACCGAATCCTGCATCCGCTGCAAATACACGGATTGCGTGGACGTCTGCCCCGTGGACTGCTTCCGCGAAGGCCCCAACTTCCTCGTCATCGACCCCGACGAGTGCATCGATTGCGCGGTGTGCATCCCCGAGTGCCCGGTGAACGCGATCTATGCGGAAGAAGACACGCCGCCCGACCAGGTGCAATTCATCAAGATCAACGCCGAGCTCTCGCGGGCGCCGGGGTGGAAAAGCATCACGAAGCGCAAACCCGGCCCGCCCGATGCGGACGAGTGGAAGGACAAGACGGGCAAGCTGAGCGAGCTGATCCGGGACGCGCAAGGCTGATCGTGGTCGAGGCCGACGCAGTCATCATCGGGGCCGGCCCGGTCGGCCTGTTCCAGGTCTTCGAGCTCGGGCTGCTCGAGGTCAAAGCCCACGTGATCGATTCGCTCGCATACCCAGGCGGGCAATGCATCGAGCTTTATCCGGACAAGCCGATCTACGACATTCCCGCCGTTCCCGTGTGCACTGGCAAGGAACTCACGGACAACCTGCTCAAGCAGATCGAGCCGTTCGGTCCGACTTTCCATTACGGCCAGACCGTGACCGCGTTGCAACGTCGTGACGACGGCCGCTTCTTCCTCGAGACGCACAAGGGCACTCAGTTCATCACCAGGACCGTCTTCATCGCGGCCGGCATGGGCGCGTTTGAACCGCGCGCGCTCGCAGTCGGCGACATCGCGAAGTACCGCGACTCGCAGGTGTTCTACGCCGTGAAGAAGCCGGCGCAGTTCGCGGGAAAGCACCTCGTCATCCTCGGCGGCGGTGACTCTGCGCTCGACTGGGCATTGAACTTTGCGCAGGAAGGCCCGAACCGCGCCGCAAGCGTCACCGTCGTGCACCGGCGCGACGGCTTCAAGGCCGCGCCCGCTTCCATCGCGAAGATGCGCGAACTGTGCGACGCGGGCCGCATGCGCTTCCTCGTGGGGCAAGTGACCGGCTACGACGAGAAGGACAGCCGCTTGTCGGGCGTGAAAGTGACTTCACCCGACTCGACGGTGCACGATATCGCCACCGACGCGGTGCTGGTGTTCTTCGGTTTATCCCCCAAGCTCGGCCCCATTGCCGAGTGGGGCATCGACATCGACCGCAGGCAACTGAAGGTCGACACCGAGAAGTTCTCGACGAGCATCCCGGGCATCTTTGCAGTGGGCGACATCAACACCTATCCCGGCAAGAAGAAGTTGATCCTGTCGGGCTTCCACGAGTGCGCGCTTGCCGCATTCGGCGCGGCGCCGATCATCCTCGGCAAGCCGATGCACCTTCAGTACACGACGACGTCGACCAAACTGCACAAGGTGCTCGGCGTGGAGACTCCCGTCTTCGATTAAGATTCGTTCTTCGCCAGGGGTGTTGCCGTTCGCGGTGACTGAGAGAGTCCCTTTGAACCTGATTGAGGTAATCCTCGCGCAGGGAAGGCATATGAAACCCGCACAACTTCCTCTTCACGCGCTCGCGCGCGCCATTGCGCTGCTGCTCATCGCAGGCAGCGCCCAGTCCCAGACGCAAACGCTCAAGCCGGTGACGGTGACGGGCCAGGCCTTCCCGCCTGCGGCCGACGTCACGGGTTTCGGCGACGTGCCGCTCAAGGAGTTGCCGATTTCCGCCGGCGTCGTCGACAGCCGGATGATCGAACAAAGCGGCGCTCGGCGGCTCGCTGACCTGACCAGGTTCGACGCCTCCATCTCCGACGCCTACGACGCGCCCGGCTACTGGGACATGGTCTCGGTGCGCGGCTACACACTCGACAACGACTACAACTTCCGCCGCGAGGGCCTGCCGATCAACGCGGAGACCACGATCCCCCTGGACAACAAGGAGCGCGTGGAGATCCTGCGCGGCACCAGCGGAATGCAGGCCGGCACGAGCGCACCCGGCGGGTTGGTGAACTACGTCGTGAAGCGACCTGGCGATGTGGACCTGCGCACCGTACGCTTCGAATTCACGCAGCGCGCAAACCTGCTCGGTACCGTGGATCTCGGCGGCCGCGCAGGCAAGGATGGTGTGTTCGGCTATCGCGTCAATGTCGCGCAGGAGCAGCTTCGGCCGCTCGTCAACAGCCTCGACGGCCACCGAAGCCTGTTCGCATTCGCCGCCGATTGGCGTTTGCCCAACGGTGGCCTGCTCGAAGGAGAGGCGGAGTGGAGCCGCAAGGTTCAATCGAGCCAGGTGGGCTACAGCCTGCTGGACACGGTGTTGCCCGCCGTGCCCGACCCGCGGCGCAACCTGAACAACCAGCCGTGGGTCCTGCCGTCGAAATTCGACGCGCTCACCGGCACGCTGCGTTACTCGCAACCGGTCTCGCGCGACTGGAAGGTCCAGTTGCAGGCCGGCACCCAGCACCTGAAGAGCGACGACTACACTGCGTTTCCATTCGGTTGCAGCGCGGCGGGGCACTACGACAGGTACTGCGCCGACGGCACCTTCGATTTCTACGACTACCGGAGCATCGGCGAGCAGCGCCGGCAGGACGCGCTGCAAGCCGAACTGAAAGGCAAGATCGAAACGGCGGGCATCAAGCACGCCCTGTCGTTCGCCGTCCTGCGCAACGTCTCGCGCGAAACGCTGCCCGACAACGCGTTCAACTACTCGCCGCTGCCGGGCAACATCGAAGGAACCGCCGTTGTCCCGCCCGACCCGGCGATCAATCCCGGGACCGGGACGACGCGCGATGAGCGCAGCGTGGAGCTTTCGGCTCGCGATGCGATCCACTGGAATGATCGATGGACGTCGTGGGTCGGCGTTCGCCACACGCGGCTGAACCGGGCCAGCGTCGAGGGCGAATCGGGCGTGGGCTACAAACAAGCGCTCACCACTCCGTGGATCGCCCTCACCTACAAGCTGGATGACGAAGCAATGGCGTACGCGAGCTGGGGCGAAGGAGCCGAGTCGACCGTCGTGCCGAACAACTCCGCCGTGTACACGAACGCGGGCTCGGTGTTGCCGGCGCTCAAGTCGAAGCAAATGGAGGCCGGGTTCAAGGGGGCGAGCCACGCATGGACGTGGCAGGTCGATGCGTTCGACATCCGCCGTCCCGTGTCCAACTTCGACACTTGCAGTGCGATTCCGTGCGCAGGTGGCCTCGATGGCATCGCGCATCACCGGGGAATCGAAGCCGCATTGCAATGGACGGGCCGCTCGTGGCGCGCAGGAGCGTCGGCGATGCTGCTGCACGCACGGCGCGAGGACAGCGCCGACACGTCGCTCAACGGCAGGCGCCCGACCAACGTCCCGGCGTTCGTCGCTCGCGCGTATGCCGCGTGGAAGATCCCGAACGTGCACGGCCTCGAGCTGCAAGCCTCGCTGTCGCATGAAGGCGATCGCGCGATCCTTGCGGACAATTCGATCGCGCTTCCCGCGTGGACACGCCTCGATGCGTCGCTTCGGTACGACCGCCAGTCCGGCAAGGTGCTGACGACGTGGCTGCTCGGCGTCGACAACGTGACGGATCGCCGTTACTGGCGCGAGTCGCCCTTCCAGTTCAGCCACGTCTACCTCTACCCGGGTGCTCCACGCACTGTCCGGCTGTCGGTCACCGTTTCCATGTGAGCTATAATCGAAGGCTATTCCCCGATAGCTCAGTTGGTAGAGCGCCGGACTGTTAATCCGTAGGTCCCTGGTTCGAGCCCAGGTCGGGGAGCCATATAAATCAAAGGCTTGCGAGCGATCGCAAGCCTTTTTTTCTTGGCGCGCCGCACTGGGACTTTACGGAAATGTATTTGCCAAAATCTAATTGGTACGCATAATCCGCCTGCACAGCCATGGGGGGCCGGCAGGCCCGTTTTTCATTTAAAAGAGTGTTCAGGGATGCAGTACAAGACGTTGCTGAAGTTGCTGGAAATCCGCGAGGAGGCCGACGGCTCGAAAGCCGTGACGATCCCGTTTGCGTTGTTCCACAAGCTCGTGGAAACGGCGCTGCGCTCAAAGGCGGAATTCGACGAAGGCTTCTACCTCGCGGCGAATCCCGATGTGCGCAACGCCGTCCGGACGAACAAGATCGCCTCCGCGGGGGACCACTATTACAAGGCCGGGTTCTTCGAGGGCCGGATGCCCAAGCGGTTCCAGGTCGATGAGGAGTTCTATCTCGACAAGAATCCGGACGTCGTGAAGGCCATCAAGATGCGTAAGGTGAAGACCTGCCAGCTTCACTTCGAGACCAACGGTTTCCGCGAAGGCCGGGCGCCATACGACGGCTTTTCGCTCTTCTGATCAGCCACCGACGCGATGAGCCGGCCTGGGCCTACATCCCGCGCTGCTGAGGCTCCTACAGCCGAGCACCGGACGCACGCCTAAGCTTCACTTGCCATAGGTGTCTTCAACTCTTTGAAGGTTCAGGCCGGACAGAAATGTCCGGCCTTTTTTCTTTATTGCGCGTGCGTGTCGAGGCGGTCGAGCTTGCGTCGCAGCAGCGCGATCTTGTTCATCGAACCGCCGAGGTTTTGCAGCACAACCAGTTCTTCGCGAGCCTTGTCGGGCTTGCCGGCACGCGCGTAGGCAACTGCCAGGTACCGATGGATTTCCGCGAACGACGGCGCGATCTCGTTCGCGCGTTCCAGCTTGTCGATTGCGCGGCGGGTGTCGCCCTTTTCCATATCCGCGAGTGCGAGCCCGATCCAGTGGTACGGGTCGGATTGCAGGCGCGCCTCGAGCTTGCGCTCCACTTCGCCGGCTTCCCGCACTCGTCCGTGGTCCTTGAGGAACCGGTGCAATTCGTGAAGCGCAACGTCCGTGTTGCCCCCCAGGCCGATCGCGTAGCGAAGCAATTGCTCGGCCTGTTCATCACGCCCCGCACGCCGGTAGAGCACCGCGAGGTTGCCGTACGGCGAGATGTAGGAAGGATCGGCGCGGATCGCGGCCCGGAAGTGCGCATACGACACGGTGTAGTTGCCTTGCGCCATGTTCTCGACGGCGACGTTGTTGTAGTACCGCGCAAGAATGCCGGCCTCGGTGAGCGGCGTGCCGCGCCGCGGCGCGGCGAAATCGGGCTCGAAATCGATCACGACTTCATGCGTCTCGGATTCCGCCATGAGGTCGCCACGGATGCGCGGGAACATCACGTTGACGTGCTGGTTCACGACGTCGAACTCGCCCGCGCGGCCGAACACCGCGGGCGTCTGCACCTCCTGCATCACGGGGCTCATGCCCAGCGTTCGCGCGACGGAGTACGTGAGCACCGTGAGGGACAGGCAATCGCCGGTGCGATTGCGCCACGTGTCGGCAGCGGCCGTCGAATGTCCGGCGCGATATGCAAAGCCCTTGCGGTCCTTGTCGAAGATGGTGTCGATGACGCGCTTGAGCTTCAACCCCACAGGGACGTCACGCACGGCGGGCTGCGACAGTTTTCCCTCGAGGTCGCCGTCAAGCCGGAACAGTTCTTCCGGCGTGACCTTGACGATCGCCGGGTCGTATTGGAACTGGGCGTCCAGCCACGGCAAAGTGTCGGGGGAAGAAGGCGCGGGGCTTGCGCAGGACGCAAGCAGGATCGCGGACAGCGAGATGGCGGCTGCACGGTACAGCATGGCGACGGCTCCACTCATGAGGTTCACACTCCACAATAGCAGCGTCGCGGCAACATTGCGACTTCTTTCAACGAGATGAACCTTCCCTGGCTGGACCCCGGCGACCCCTTCCCCGATCCGGCACGCGCCTGGGACGCCGGGCAGCCCGCGCCCGGCCTGCTGGCGGCCGGCGGGGGGCTCGACGTCGACAGCCTTCACCGCGCGTATTCGGCAGGAATCTTCCCGTGGTTTTCGGAAGGGCAGCCGATCCTGTGGTGGAGCACCGACCCGCGCATGGTGCTGTTGCCCGCCGAGTTCCGGCTGCACCGGTCGCTGCGAAAGACGGTCGCGAAGATGGCGGGAAGCGCGGGCTTCGAGATCCGCATCGACACCGCATTCGAGGAAGTGATCCGTGCTTGCGCGACGAGCCCGCGGCCCGGCCAGGACGGTACCTGGATCGTGCCGCAGATGGTGCGCGCGTATTGCTCCTTCCACCGCGCGGGCTTCGCACACAGCGTCGAGGCGTGGGTGGACGGCCGCCTCGCCGGGGGGTTGTATTGCGTCGGGATCGGCGCTGCGGTGTTCGGCGAGTCGATGTTCACGCGCGTTCCCGATGCATCGAAGGTCGCGCTCGCCGCGCTGGTGGCACTGTGCCTCGGGAACGACGTGGCGATGATCGACTGCCAGCAGAACACAGCACACCTCGCATCGCTCGGGGCGCGCGAGATCGCGCGCGAATCGTTTGTGGCGCAAGTCGCACAAAGCGTGAAAAAACCGTCTCCACCGTGGCGATTCGAGCCCATATACTGGCAGCGACTTCTCGCGCGACCGACGTGACGCACCTCAAGGACCTTCCGCTCCAGACGCTGCAGTTCTACGCAACGGCGCCGTACCCGTGCAGCTACCTGCCGGGCCGGCAAGCGCGTTCGCAGGTCGCCACGCCGAGCCACCTGATCCACAACGACGCGTACTCCGACCTGGTGACCAGCGGCTTTCGTCGCAGCGGCATGTTCACGTACCGCCCATATTGCGATGGCTGCCGTGCATGCGTGCCCCTGCGCGTGATCGCCGCGCAGTTTCAGCCCGATCGAAGCCAGCGCCGCGCTTGGGCGCGCCACCAGAACCTGCAGGCGCGCGTGCTCAAGCTTTGCTTCGTGCCCGAGCACTACCACCTGTACCTGCGCTACCAGACCGGCCGCCACGCGGGCGGCGGCATGGACCATGACAGCATCGACCAGTACACGCAGTTCCTGCTGCAAAGCCGCGTGAACTCGCGCCTCGTCGAGTTCCGCGAGTCGCGCGACGACGGCACGCCCGGTCCGCTGCGCATGGTGTCGATCCTCGACGTGCTGAACGACGGCATCTCGGCTGTCTATACGTTCTACGAGCCCGACGCATCGGCGAGCTTCGGCACGTACAGCGTCCTGTGGCAGATCGACCAGGCGCGCCGCCTGCGCCTGCCGCACGTCTACCTGGGCTACTGGATAGGCCAGAGCCCGAAGATGAATTACAAGGCCCGGTTCGCCCCCCACGAGGTGCTCATCGACGGCCAGTGGATGCAGGGCGATTTCACCAAGTAAAATAGCGGCCTGTTCCCGGAACGGCCGTAATGAGAAAAAAAGATTCCCAGGGACCCGCCACGCCGACGATCCAGGTGATCGAGCGCATGTTTGCGCTGATCGACGTGCTCGCCTCGCGCGAGGACGCGGTTTCGCTCAAGGAAATCAGCGAAAGGACGGGGCTGCACCCGTCCACGACGCACCGCATCCTCAACGACCTGGCGGTCGGGCGGTTCGTCGACCGTCCTGAAGCCGGCAGCTACCGCCTCGGCATGCGGCTGCTGGAGCTGGGCAACCTCGTGAAGGCGCGGCTGAACGTGCGAGATGCGGCGCTCACGCCGATGCGGGACCTGCACAAGCAGATCCAGCAGCCGGTGAACCTTGCGATGCGCCAGGGCGACGAGATCGTCTACATCGAACGCGCGTACAGCGAACGCTCGGGGATGCAGGTGGTCCGCACCATCGGCGGTCGCGCGCCGCTGCACCTTACGTCGAGCGGCAAGTTGTTCCTGGCCGCCGACGATCCGCAACGCGTGCGCCAGTACGCCACGCGCACGGGGCTGGCGGGCCACACGAAGAACAGCATCACGCAGATGCCGGTGCTCGAACGCGAACTCGCGCGCGCACGCCAATACGGCTTCGCGCGCGACAACGAGGAACTCGAGCTGGGAGTGCGCTGCATGGCAGCGGGGATCTACGACGACCAGAATCGCCTGGTGGCGGGCCTGTCGATCAGTGCGCCCGCGGACCGGCTCGATGAAGGATGGCTGGCGAAACTGCAGACGACGGCCACGCAGATTTCGAACGCGTTGGGCCATCGCGCCGCGGCGCAGAAGGCCGCGTAGCCTTCAACCGCTGACTTGGCGGATGACGGTAGCGCCGGCGGGCGCCGTTGTTGCCTGCGGATTTTTTTCCAGCCAGTGGCGAACGCGCTCCGCATCGGCGATGCGCGAGAGCTTGCCGGCGGAATCGAGGAACACCATGATCAATTTGCGGCCGGCGACCTTGGCCTGCATCACCAGGCACTGTCCCGCTTCGGAGATGTAGCCGGTTTTCTGCAGGCCGATGTCCCAGTCGGCGCGCTTGACGAGGCGGTTCGTGTTGTTGAACTGCAGCGTGCGGTTGCCGATGGCGACGAATTTCTCGGGCGTGGTCGTGTACTCGCGCAGCAGCGGATCTTCGTACGCTGCGTTCACGAGCGTCGCCAGATCATGGGCGCTGGACTGGTTGCGGCTGGAAAGGCCCGTGGGCTCCACGTAGTGCGTGTCCTTCATGCCCAGGAGCGTGGCCCTCGCGTTCATCGCCTCGACGAACTTGCCCAGGCCGCCGGGATACGTCCGGCCCAGCGCATGGGCGGCGCGGTTTTCGCTGGACATCAGCGCAAGGTGCAGCAGCTCGCCGCGTGACAAAGTGGTGCCGACGCGCAGGCGGGAGCTCGAATGCTTTTCGGTGTCGACGTCTTCCTGCGTGATGGTCACGCGCTCGTCCATCGGCAGCTTGGCTTCGCTCACGACCACGCCGGTCATCAGCTTCGTGATCGAAGCGATCGGCAGCACGGCCGAATCGTTCTTGGAAAGCAGGATTTCGCGGGTGTCCTGGTCCATGACCAAGGCCACGCTCGACTTCAATGCGAGCTCATCCCCGGTGAGATGCAGGCCCGCGAGCTGGCCGAAGGACGGCTTTGCGGGAATGACGGCGCGCACCACGGACGGGTGCTTGCTCATCCCATAGACGCGATGCACGCGGCGCTGCTCGACCTTTTTCTTGGTGGCAGCTTCCGCAGGAGCCGGCACCAATGCCGCGGCGACTGCCACGACAGCAAGGGAATGCACGAAATGCTTGAGGTACTGGCTCATAAGCTCCCACAACGCCACAACCACCGATCCAGTTTACGCCTGACCCGAAAAAGTTACATAGCCACAATGAGTTATGTAACCTTTCTCAGCCGTAGTGTCAATTGTAGGGCCCCGGCTCAGCCTTGTGCAGCTACTCGATCCGCTTTGCTCTGTAACTTATTGAGAGCGCTGAGATAAGCCTTTGCAGACGCGACGATGATGTCCGGGTCGGCCCCGGTCCCGTTGACCACCCGGCCCGAGTTCTGCAGCCGGACAGTCACCTCCCCCTGGCTCTCGGTCGAGCCGCTGATGGCGTTGACCGAATAGAGCACCATTTCCGCGCCGCTCTTCACGTGCGTCTCGATCGCCTTCATGGAGGCATCGACCGGCCCGTTGCCGTCGCTTTGGACCTTGACTTCCTTGCCGTCGACCTTGAAGACGATCGTCGCCTGGGGGCGCTCCCCTGTTTCGCTGTGTTGTGCGAGCGAGACGAAGTGGTAGCGATCCGACTGCTGGCCGTGCGCGACGCTCTCGTCGGCCACCAGCGCAAGGATGTCCTCGTCGAAGATCTCGCTTTTGCGGTCGGCAAGCTCCTTGAACTTGGCGAAGGCGGCGTTGATATCCGCTTCGCTTTCGAGCTGCACGCCCAGCTCCTGCAGGCGCTGCTTGAACGCGTTTCGGCCCGAGAGCTTGCCCAGCACGATCTTGTTCGCGCTCCAGCCCACGTCCTCGGCGCGCATGATCTCGTAGGTGTCGCGCGCCTTGAGCACTCCGTCCTGGTGGATGCCGCTCGCGTGCGCGAACGCATTCGCGCCCACCACCGCCTTGTTCGGCTGCACCACGAAGCCGGTCGTCTGGCTCACCATGCGCGAAGCCGGCACGATGTGCTTCGTGTCGATGCCCACGTCGAGGCCGAAATAGTCGCGGCGCGTCTTCACCGCCATCACGATCTCTTCCAGTGAGCAGTTCCCCGCCCGTTCGCCCAGGCCGTTGATGGTGCACTCGACCTGGCGCGCGCCGCCGATCTTCACCCCTGCAAGCGAGTTCGCCACCGCCATCCCGAGGTCGTTGTGGCAATGCACCGACCACACCGCCTTGTCCGAATTGGGGATGCGTTCGCGCAACGTCTTCAGGAACATGCCATAGAGCTCCGGCACGGCGTAGCCCACCGTGTCCGGCACGTTGATGGTCGTCGCGCCTTCCTTGATCACCGTCTCGAGGACACGGCAAAGGAAGTCCATGTCGCTGCGATAGCCGTCTTCGGGCGAGAACTCGATGTCGTCGCACAGGTTACGGGCAAATTTCACGGACAGCTTCGCCTGCTCGTGCACCTGCTCGGGCGTCATGCGCAGCTTCTTTTCCATGTGCAGCGGCGAAGTCGCGATGAACGTGTGGATGCGCGCGCGATTTGCGCCCTTGAGGGCCTCCGCCGCGCGCGCGATGTCGCGGTCATTCGCACGCGACAGGCCGCAGATCGTCGAGTCCTTGATCGAACGTGCGATGCCCTGCACGGCGTCGAAGTCACCATTGGAGCTGGCAGGAAACCCCGCCTCGATGACGTCCACCTTCAGGCGTTCGAGCTGGCGCGCGATGCGCAACTTCTCGTCCTTCGTCATCGACGCGCCGGGCGACTGCTCGCCGTCGCGCAAGGTGGTGTCGAAGATGATCAGTTTGTCTGCCATGCCGCACTCTTTTTCTGCGCTGTCGCGCGCTGCACGCCCGAGACGATCGCCTTGAGCGACGCCGTGACGATGTTGGGATCGATCCCCAC
This sequence comes from Ramlibacter sp., assembly GCA_035526975.1. Taxonomy (GTDB): domain Bacteria; phylum Pseudomonadota; class Gammaproteobacteria; order Burkholderiales; family Burkholderiaceae_C; genus Ramlibacter. Next base: position 65,055 of record DATLBJ010000218.1, on the reverse strand, counting down.
GCCGAACAGCGTGCGTGCACCGATGCGCAGCTCGAGGTACGCAACGGCCCGCGCATCGGCGCCGGAGCCGATCGCGTGCTCGTGGTAGTCGAGCACCCGGACGGACTCGCCGCAAGCCGCCGAAAGGCCTTCGACGAACGCGTCGATCGGGCCATTGCCCGCGCCCGTGACCGACACGCGCTCGCCGTTGACGAATGCTTCGCCCGCAAGGCGGACGAAGTCGCCCTCTTCCTGCAACTGGTGCTTCGGCGCGGCGATGCTGTGCACGCCGAACTCGCGCTCGAACAGGTCGAAGATGTCGTGCGCGGTGAACTCCTTGCCGCTGGCGTCCATGGCCTGCTGCACCACCTGGCTGAACTCGATCTGGAGCCGCCGCGGAAGTTCGAGCCCGTACTCGGTTTCTAGGAGATACGAGATGCCGCCCTTGCCCGACTGGCTGTTCACGCGGATCACGGCTTCGTAGCTGCGGCCCAGGTCCTTCGGATCGAGCGGCAGGTAAGGCATGACCCACACGTCGTCCGCATTGCGGGCGGAGAACGCCTTCTTGATCGCATCCTGGTGCGACCCCGAAAAGGATGTGTAGACCAGGTCTCCCGCATATGGATGCCGCGGATGCACGGGCAGCTGGTTGCAGTGTTCCACCGTGCGGCGGATTTCGTCGATGTCCGAAAAGTCGAGGCCGGGGTCCACGCCCTGCGAGTACATGTTGAGCGCGACGTTCACGAGATCGAGGTTGCCCGTGCGCTCGCCGTTGCCGAACAGGCAGCCTTCGAGGCGATCGGCGCCGGCCATGACCGCGAACTCACCGGACGCCGTGCCGGTGCCGCGATCGTTGTGCGGATGGATCGACAGCACGATGGAATCGCGGCGCGCGAGATTGCGGTGCATCCACTCGATCATGTCGGCGAAGATGTTGGGCGTGGAGTGCTCCACCGTCGACGGCAAGTTGACGATGCATTTGCGCGCAGGCGTCGGCTGCCACACTTGCGTCACTGCGTCGACGACACGCTTGGAGAACGCGAGCTCCGTCCCGGAGAACATCTCGGGCGAATACTCGAAGGTCCACTGCGTCCCGGGCTGCTGCGCCGCGAGTTCCATGAACAGCCGCGCTTGCGATGTCGCGAGTTCGACGATGCCGTCCTCGTCGAGCGCGAGCACCACCTTGCGCATGACGGGTGCGGTGGCGTTGTACAGGTGCACGATCGCCTTCTTCGCACCTTGCACCGATTCGAAAGTTCGCCGCACCAGCGGCTCGCGCGCCTGCGTCAGGACCTGGATCGTCACGTCTTCCGGCACGAGGTCTTCGTCGATCAGCTTGCGCACGAAATCGAACTCGACCTGCGATGCCGACGGAAAGCCGACTTCGATCTCCTTGAAGCCGATCTGCACCAGCGTCTGGAACATGCGCAGCTTGCGCTCGATGTCCATCGGCTCGATCAGCGCCTGGTTGCCGTCACGCAAGTCGACGCTGCACCACACCGGCGGCTTCGTGATCACGGCGTCGGGCCAGCTGCGGTCCTTCAGGCGGACCGGCTCGAACGGGCGGTACTTCGCGGCGGGGTTCTTCAACATCGGCATGGGTCGGCTCCAAAAACAAAAAGGCCCGTAGCGGGTGCATACGGGCCAGATCCGGGAAAGCTCTTACGCGCGCGCTACCGTCTCCGCCCTTGGGGGGATAGAAGTAGCGCCAGCGAAATCATGTGCATGGCCATCAATGTAGCACAGATCACCGGTGCAGCCCGCTCTCCTCGGGCTCATCGGTGGACGTGCTGATCACGCTGGCCCGGATGCCCTTCGCGCGCTTCCAGAAGTACACCACGTAGCCGGACAGCCCGTAGATGACGAATAGCGAGAACAGCACCACGGGCGGCTGGATGGTGATCACCGCGATTCCCAGCGCGATCGCGACGATCACGATGAAAGGAACGGTCTGCTTCATGCGTACGTCCTTGAAGCTGTAGAACGGCACGTTCGTGACCATGGTCAAGCCTGCGTAGAGCGCCACCGCGAACATCACCCACGACAGCTGGTAGCCCTTGAAGCCGATGTCGTTCATGAGCCAGATGAATCCGGCAACGAGTGCCGCCGCGGCCGGCGATGGCAGGCCCTGGAAATAGCGCTTGTCGACGACCGTGGTGTTCACGTTGAAGCGCGCCAGCCGCAGCGCCGCACAAGCGCAATAGACGAAAGCGGCGACCCAGCCCCAGCGCCCGAGGCTTTTCAACGCCCACTCGTACGCGACGAGCCCCGGTGCGGCGCCGAACGACACCATGTCCGAAAGCGAATCCATCTGCTCGCCGAACGCACTTTGCGTGTTCGTCATGCGGGCGACGCGCCCGTCGAGGCTGTCGAGGACCATCGCGCAGAAGATGCCGATCGCGGCAAGGTCGAAGCGGTCGTCCATCGCCATCACGATCGCGTAGAAGCCGCCGAACAGCGCCGCGAGCGTGAACAGGTTGGGCAGGATGTAGATGCCCTTGCGGCGCTTGCGCACGACGACGGCCTCGCCGTCCGCCAATTCGTGATCGTGTTCGTGGCCGTCGTGCATGGAAACCGAGTTTAAGTCACGCAACCGGGTCTACCATACGTCATGCGCCTGCTGGTCCCCCTGATGTTCCTCGCTCTCCCCGCGGCGGCGCAGGTATTCGACGCGGGCGGGCCCGACGCCGGCCTCTATGGCCAGTCCGAGGGGTACCCGAAGTGCACGGCGCTCACATACCTCGGCGAGCCGCGTTGCCGCGTCGGTGCGTTCAGCCACTTCGACGAGTTGTTTCCTTCGCGGCGAATCGCGGCACCCGCTTCCGCCTCGCCGCTCAAGCGCGCGGCCGTTCTCCTGGAGATCGCGTACACGCATGACGGCAAACAGCGAAAGCTCGATGACTATCTGGGCCGCCGTCCTGTCACAGGGTTCCTGGTGGCACGCGGCGACACGATCCTCGTCGAGCGCTACCAGTACGGGCGCAATGACACGCACCGGCTCACCTCGTTCTCGATGGCGAAGACCATCACCGCGATCGCCGTCGGCCTCGCGGTGCGCGATGGCTTCATCCGCTCGGTCGACGAGACGGCGGAGATCCATGTCCCCGAATTGAAAGGGACGGAGTTCGGTCGAACGCCGATACGCGCGCTCTTGCGCATGGCTTCGGGCATCCGCTTCGACGAAACCTACGCGAACACGTCGAGCGACATCTACAGGCTGGCCCTGAAGGCCCTGGGGGCGGAAGGCGACAGCCTTGCGGCGGTAAAGCAGTTCGACCGCAGGGAGGCGGAAGCCGGCCAGCGGTTCAACTACTCGTCAGCCGACGCGCAAGTGCTGGGGCTCGTCCTGACTCACGCGATCAAGCGGCCGATCACCGAATACCTTGCCGCGCATCTCTGGGCGCCCTTGGGAGCAGAAGCCGATGCGAGCTGGGTTGTCGACGGCAAGGGCCAGGAGGTGACCTTCGCGTACTTCAACGCGGTCCTGCGCGACTGGGCGCGGCTCGGCCTGATGATGGCCCACGGCGGAGAGTGGAACGGAAGGCAGGTGGTGCCTTCCGCGTGGGTCGCCGCGATGGAGGAGCGCGGCGCCTCTTCGGGTTACGGCTGGCAGCTGTGGCGCAACCCGACGACGAAGCCCACGTACCAGTTCCGCGGGCTGCGTGGGCAGTTCGTCTTCTTCGATCCCGAGACGAAGACGGTGCTCGTGCACACCGCCCTGCGCGAGGGCGGTGAAGGCGACGCGGAACTGATGTCGATCTGGCGAGCGTTGATCGGCGACTAGTTGCGGGCCTTGTCGACCAGCTTGTTCGCCTTGATCCACGGCATCATCGCGCGCAGCTTCTCGCCGACCACCTCGATCTGGTGTTCGCCCATCAGGCGGCGGCGCGATTGCAGCGTCGGCGCGCCGGCGCGGTTTTCCAGGATGAAGTTCTTGGCGTATTCGCCGGTCTGGATGTCACGCAGCGCCTGCCGCATGATTTCCTTCGTCTGCGCGTTCACGACCTTCGGGCCCGTGACGTACTCGCCGTACTCCGCGTTGTTGGAGATCGAGTAGTTCATGTTCGCGATGCCGCCTTCGTAGATCAGGTCGACGATCAGCTTCAGCTCGTGCAGGCACTCGAAGTACGCCATTTCGGGGGCGTAGCCGGCTTCCACCAACACTTCGAAACCCGCCTTGATCAATTCGACGGTTCCGCCGCACAGGACCGCCTGCTCGCCGAACAAATCGGTCTCGGTCTCTTCGCGGAAGTTCGTCTCGATGATGCCGGCCTTGCCGCCGCCGTTGGACATTGCGTACGACAGCGCGAGGTCCCGTGCCTTGCCGGACTTGTCCTGGTGCACGGCCACGAGGTGCGGGACACCGCCGCCTTGCGTGTACGTGTTGCGCACCGTATGGCCCGGCGCCTTGGGCGCGACCATCCACACGTCGAGGTCAGCGCGCGGCACGACTTGCCCGTAGTGCACGTTGAAGCCGTGTGCGAACGCCAACGACGCGCCCTGCTTGATGTTGGGCTCGACGTCCTTGCGGTACACCTCGGCGATCTGCTCGTCGGGCAGCAGGATCATGACCACGTCGGCCATCTTCACCGCTTCGTTCACGGCCGCGACCTTCAGCCCCGCCTTCTCGACCTTCGGCCATGAGGCGCCGCCCGGGCGCAGGCCGACGATCACCTTCACGCCGCTGTCGTTGAGGTTCTGCGCATGCGCGTGGCCTTGCGAGCCGTAACCGATGATGGCCACCGTCTTGCCCTTGATCAGGCTCAGGTCGCAGTCCTTGTCGTAGTAAACCTTCATTGCTCTCTCCAATCAATCCAAAAAAAATTAAACGCGCAGGATCCGCTCGCCGCGGCCGATGCCCGACGACCCGGTGCGCACCGTTTCGAGGATGGCGGTGCGGTCGATGGCTTCCAGGAACGCGTCGTTCTTGGCCTGGTCGCCGGTGAGTTCGATGGTGTAGCTCTTCTCCGTCACGTCGATGATGCGGCCGCGGAAGATGTCCGCCATCCGCTTCATCTCCTCGCGCTCCTTGCCGACGGCCCGCACCTTCACCATCATGAGCTCGCGCTCGGTATAGGCGCCTTCGGTGAGGTCCACGACCTTCACGACTTCGATCAGCCGGTTCAGGTGTTTCGTGATCTGCTCGATGACGTCGTCGGAGCCGGTCGTCTGCACGGTCATGCGCGACAGCGACGGGTCTTCCGTGGGCGCCACGGTGAGCGATTCGATGTTGTAGCCGCGGGCCGAGAAAAGGCCCACGACGCGGGAGAGCGCGCCCGGCTCGTTCTCCAGCAGCACTGCGATGATGTGTTTCATTTTCTTCGATTCCTCTTTTCGGTGCCCTCCCCTGACGCCGGTAAGCGGCAGGCTTGGCAAGCCAATAGATTCGTCACTTGTTGTCGGCCAACGATCCCGGGTCAAGCCCGGGACGTCCGTTGGTTAGAGGTCTTCGCTGCCGAGCAGCATCTCGGTGATGCCCTTGCCCGCCTTCACCATCGGGAAGACGTTCTCGGTCGGGTCGGTGCGGAAATCCATGAACACCGTCCGGTCCTTGAGCTTGCGCGCCTCGCGCAGCGCCGGCTCGATGTCGCGCGCGTGCTCGATGAGCATGCCGATGTGCCCGTAGGCCTCGGCCAGCTTCACGAAGTTGGGCAGCGCGTCCATGTAGCTGTGGCTGTAGCGGCCCTCGTAATCGATCTCCTGCCACTGGCGCACCATGCCGAGGTAGCGGTTGTTCAGCGAGACGATCTTGATCGGCGTGTTGTACTGCAGGCAGGTGGAGAGCTCCTGGATGCACATCTGCACCGAGCCTTCCCCCGTGATGCAGAACACCTCGCTTTTCGGCTTGGCGAGCTTGATGCCCATTGCGTACGGAATGCCGACGCCCATCGTCCCGAGGCCGCCCGAGTTGATCCAGCGGCGCGGCTCGTCGAAGCGGTAGTACTGCGCGGCCCACATCTGGTGCTGCCCGACGTCCGACGTGATGTACACGTCGTCGTTCTTCGTCATGTTCCACAACGTCTCGACCACCGCCTGCGGCTTGATCACTTCGGTGTTCTTGCGGTCGTACTTCAGGCAATCCCGCTGGCGCCACTCGTTGATCTGCTTCCACCAGTCGTTGAGCGCGGCCGGGTCGGGCTTGGTGCCGGACTCGCGCACCATCGAAATCAGGTCCGTCAGGACGTCCTTGACGTCGCCGACGATGGGGATGTCGACCTTCACGCGCTTTGAAATGCTCGAGGGGTCGATGTCGATGTGGATGATCTTGCGTTCGTTCTGCGCGAAGTGCTTCGGGTTGCCGATCACGCGGTCGTCGAAACGCGCACCGACGGCGAGCAGCACGTCGCAGTTCTGCATCGCGTTGTTCGCTTCGAGCGTGCCGTGCATGCCGAGCATGCCGAGGAACTTGGGGTCGCGCGCCGGATATGAGCCCAGGCCCATGAGGGTGTTCGTCACCGGGTAGCCGAGCATGTCGACGAGCGTGCGCAACTCTTCGCTCGCATTGCCCAGGACGACGCCGCCGCCCGTGTAGATGTAGGGGCGCTTGGCCGCCATCAACAACTGCAGCGCCTTGCGGATCTGGCCGCCGTGCCCCTTGCGCACCGGGTTGTACGAGCGCATCTCGACCTTGTCGGGATAGCCCGTGTACACGGTCTTGTTGAACGAGACGTCCTTCGGGATGTCGACGACGACGGGGCCGGGGCGCCCGCTGCGGGCGATGTGGAAGGCCTTCTTGAGCACTTCCGCCATCTGCCGCACGTCCTTCACCAGGAAGTTGTGCTTGACCACAGGGCGCGTGATGCCGACCGTGTCGCACTCCTGGAATGCGTCGAGGCCGATGGCGGGCACCGGCACCTGGCCGGTGATGATCACCATCGGGATCGAATCCATGTACGCCGTTGCGATGCCGGTGACCGCGTTGGTCACGCCGGGACCCGACGTCACCAGCGCAACGCCCACGTCGCCCGTGGCCCGCGCATAGCCATCGGCCGCGTGCACCGCAGCCTGCTCATGGCGCACCAAGACGTGCTGGATGGTGTCCTGCTTGTAGAACGCGTCGTAGATGTGCAGCACCGCGCCGCCCGGGTAGCCCCAGACGTACTTGACGCCTTCGGCCTGCAGTGCCTTGACGAGGATTTCGGCGCCGCGAAGTTCGGGAGGGCTGCTTGCGTTGCCCGCCGAAGCGGCGGCCGCGGAGGTGATCTCCGCTTTCGAGATTTCCATGATGAACCTTTGCGAATTTCTCAAAGAGAAAACCTTAGGTGCCCCTCGCGGACGCTTGTGGCGCCGGTGCGGGACTTTGAACCAGTGGCCATGGGCGGGCTGATTGCGCCGCCGGACCAAGGCTCGTTTGCCTTGTTGGATTGCAGCCGCATTATCGCACTGCAACACAGCAATGCGAAAGTTCATTTGTAAGGGCGATGCGATAATCCGCGCCGCCGCGTAGAACCGCGCCCCTGCCCGAAGGTCGTCAGCCGCTTTTTCCTTGGCCACCGAACAAGAACTCTCCGGATTCCTCAAAAGCGTCGAGAAGCGGGCGTTCAAGCGCGCCGTGTACCACGTGCGCGACCAGGAAGCGGCGCTGGACATCGTCCAGGACGCGATGATGAAGCTCGCCGAGCACTACGGCGACAAGCCGCCCGAAGAGCTCCCTATGCTGTTCCAGCGCATCCTGTCCAACTGCACGCTGGACTACTTTCGTCGGCAAAAGACCCGAAACGCCCTGTTTTCCAACATGAGCGACTTCGAAAGCGCGTCGGACGACGGAGATTTCGACCTGCTGGAAACTTTCACGGCCGAGGAAGGGTCCCAACAGGCAGAGAGCGCCGAAGACCATACGCGGCGGGCACAAATCCTGCGTGAAATCGAACTCGAGATCCAGCAGTTGCCGGCCCGTCAACGAGAGGCCTTCCTGATGCGTTACTGGGAGGACATGGACGTGGCCGAGACGGCGGCGGCCATGGGCTGTTCGGAAGGCAGTGTCAAGACGCACTGCTCACGGGCGGTCGCGGCCCTCAGCAAAGCACTGAAGGCAAAAGGTATACAACTATGAACACCAACCAGCTCACCGCCTCGCAAGACCGCTTCGGTCGGCAGGTCGCCGCGCGCCTCGCATTCGGCACGGCAGAGCTGCCGTACGAGATTTCCGAGCGCCTGCGCGCCGCGCGCATGCAGGCCGTGGCCAAGCGCAAGCGCATCGCGGGGCTGCGCACCGCCGCAGTGGTGTCGGGCTCAGGCGGCGCTGCCACGCTCACGGCAGACGAAGGCGTTTCCTGGCTCCATCGCCTGGCATCGGTGCTGCCGATCATCGCGCTGGCTGCGGGCCTCATCCTGATCCACTCGGTCCAGAACGAGACCCGTGCCAATGAGGTGGCGGAAGTCGACGCCGCCCTCCTGACGGACGATCTTCCGCCCTCGGCCTACGCCGACCCGGGCTTCATCCAGTACCTCAAGCAATCCGGCACCAAGGAATAGCCGGGGCGAGCGATGAGAACGCCCCGCGCGATTTCCTGGATCGCAGCTGCCCTGGCTTGGGCCGGCTGGGCCGCCGCACAGACACCTCCCTCTGCCCCGCCGCCCGCTGCCCGCGCCGCAGCCCCTGCTGCTTCGTCGCACGCACCTGTTGCAACGCGCGGCGCGAAGACGGCCGCCGCCCCCCGCCCCGACACGCATCCCCTCTGGCGTGAGCTCGCGCCGGGCCAGCAGAAGGCACTGGCACCGCTTTCCGCGCAATGGGACACCCTGAACGAGGCGCAGAAGCGCAAGTGGATCGCGATGTCGGCCAACTTCCCCAAGATGTCGGGTGACGAGCAGGCCAAGTTGCACAGCCGCATGACCGAATGGGTCACGCTCAGCCCGCAGCAGCGCACGATGGCGCGGCTGAACTACGGCGAAACGAAGAAGCTCGCGCCGGACGACAAGAAGGCCAAGTGGGAGCAGTACCAGGCGCTGTCACCCGAAGAAAAGAAGGCGCTCGCAGCGAAGTCCACGTCGCCCAAGCCGCCCACCACTGCTGCCGCGATCAAGCCGGTCCCGCGTGAAAAGCTCGCGTCCGTGCCCCAGCGCTCGCGTTCCACGGCCCCGAATCCCGAGACGAAGGCTCCGCGCATCGCGGCCGCGCCGAACCAGGTGGACCACAACACGCTGCTGCCGGCACCGCTGCCGCCGCCGCAACTTCTCGTTCCGCCCCCTCCCCCGGCGCATCCGCTGCCGCCGCAAGCCGGCACACCGGATTAAGTGACCGCCCCGACGTTGCGGCGCAGGCTTGCGAGCCTGCTGTACGAAACGCTCGTCATCGTGTCTCTCGGGCTCGTGGTGGTTGCGGTCTTCTCGCTCGCATCCGTCGCCGTCCCTTCCTTCGGCGCGCAGCGCCCGCTTCTGCTCGCACTCACGTTCGCCTCGCTCGGGGGTTACTTCACCTATTGCTGGCGCAACGGCCAGACCCTCGCGATGCGCGCATGGAAGATCCGCATCGTCGATCTTTCGGGCCAGCCCCCACGTTGGGGGCGTGCGTGCGTGCGCTACGTCCTTGCATGGGTCTGGGTTGCGCCGCCGCTCGCGCTCGCCGCTGCGCTTGCGCCCCATGCGCCTTCGCTTTCCGCCGCTCTCGGAACCGATGCCGCCGCTCTAATTGCATGGATCGCGCTGTGGTCGCTCGCCAGCTTGTTGCGCAGCGACCGGCAGTTCTGGCACGACGTCGCAAGCGGCACGCGCCTCGTCGACGCCTGACCTTCGCGATCGACGCGCCTGCGCGACAATCGTCGCATGTCCCTTCCGCCCGAAACTCTTGTCTCGCCCGCCGAGCAGCAAAAACTGCGCTCCGGACTCGATCGCGTATGGCACGCCGCGGGTTTTTCTTTCGCGGGTCTGCGTGCAGGCTGGGATGAAACCGCTTTCCGGCAGGAGGCAATCGCTGCCATCGTGCTCATCCCGTTCGCGCTCTGGCTGGCACACGGCTGGACCGAAGGCGCCTTGCTCGCAGGATCGGTGCTGCTCGTGCTGATCGTGGAGCTGCTGAACACCGGCATCGAAGCGGCCGTGGACCGCATCGGCCCCGAATGGCACGTGCTGTCGAAACGCGCGAAGGACATGGGCAGCGCCGCCGTGTTGCTGTCCCTCGTGCTGTGCGGCGGGATCTGGGCCGCCGCGATCCACGCAAGGTTCTTCGCATGACTGCGCCGTTCTCGATGTGCGTCTACTGCGGATCTCGGCCGGGCCGCGACGAGCGTTTCGCGCACGTCGCGAGAGAGGTCGGCCGCTGGATCGGCAAGCGGGGCGGGCAGCTCGTCTACGGCGGCGGGAACGCAGGGTTGATGGGCATCGTGGCGGATGCGGCGCTGCTTGCCGGCGGGACGGTCGTCGGCGTGATTCCGCAAGCGCTGGTCGACCGCGAACTCGCGAAACCGGAGTGCACCGAGCTGCACATCGTGCAAAACATGCACGAGCGCAAGCGAATGATGGCCGAGCGCGCCGACGCATTCGTTGCGTTGCCCGGCGGCATCGGCACGATGGAGGAATTCTTCGAGGTGTGGACGTGGCGCCAGCTCGGCTACCACGACAAGCCCGTGGGCCTGCTCAATACGGCGGGTTACTACGACTCGCTGATCGCATTCATGAAGAGCACAGTGACCGACGAATTCATGAGCGACTGGCAGATGGACCTGGTGCGCGTGGGAAGCGATGCGCCGGCGCTGCTGGCCGCGCTCGTTGAAGAGACCGGCTACACCAGCCGCTCCACCGACTATTCGGAAATCTAGACGGCCGACTCGTCGACTTCGCCCGTGCGGATGCGCACGACGCGCTCGACGGTGGTCACGAAGATCTTGCCGTCGCCGATCTTGCCTGTGCGCGCCGCCTTGACGATCGCATCGACGCAGCGCTCGACGTCGCCGTCCTTCACCACGACTTCGACCTTCACCTTCGGCAGGAAATCGACGACGTATTCCGCGCCGCGATACAGTTCGGTGTGGCCTTTCTGGCGGCCGAAGCCCTTCACCTCGGTGACCGTGAGGCCGGTGACGCCGCATTCGGCCAGCGCCTCGCGCACTTCCTCGAGCTTGAAGGGTTTGACGATGGCGGTGATCTGCTTCATGCGGTCCTTTGGGCGATGACTAGGCGATGAACTTGCCGGTAATAGGATAGCGCCAATCCTTGCCGAAGCTGCGGTGGGTCACCCGAATCCCCACGGGAGCCTGCCGCCGCTTGTATTCGTTGATGCGGATCAGCCGTGCCACGCGCTCGACCACCTTGCGGTCGAAACCCGCCGCGACGATCTGCTCGATCCCCTCGTCGTTCTCCATGTAGCGCTCGAGGATCGCATCGAGCACCTCGTAAGGGGGCAGGCTGTCCTGGTCGACCTGCCCGGGACGCAGTTCCGCGCTGGGCGGGCGCGTGATGATGCGCTCGGGAATCGGGTTGATGCCGGTGCCGTACGGGTCGTGCACGTTGCGCCATTTCGCAAGCTCGAACACCGTTGTCTTGAGCACGTCCTTGATCACCGCGAAGCCGCCCGCCATGTCGCCATACAGCGTGCAGTAACCGGTGGCCATCTCGCTCTTGTTGCCGGTGGTCAGCACGATGCTGCCGAACTTGTTGGACAATGCCATGAGGAACACGCCGCGGATGCGCGCCTGGATGTTCTCTTCGGTGGTGTCCTCCGGCAGCCCCGCGAACTCTTTCGAAAGCGATTGCCGGAATGCCTCGAACTCCGGCGCGATCGAGATCTCGTCGTAGCGCACGCCCAGGCGCTTGGACATTTCGGCCGCGTCGATCCAGGAGATGTCGGCCGTGTACGGCGACGGCATCATCACGGCGCGCACGCGATCGCGACCCAGCGCGTCGACGGCGATTGCAAGCACGAGCGCGGAATCAATCCCGCCGGACAGGCCGAGCAATACACCGGGAAAACCGTTCTTGTTCACGTAATCGCGCACGCCGAGCACCAGCGCGTCCCACAGTTCCGCTTCGTCGCTGCGGTCATGCGCGATCGCTCCCGACACGACAACGCGGTCCTGTACGCGCTCCATCTGCAGCATGTACAGGTCTTCCTGGAAGCTCGGGGCGCGGCTGGCGACCGTTCCGTCCGCACCCACCGCAAACGATGCGCCGTCGAAAACGATCTCGTCCTGGCCGCCCACGTGATGCGCGTAGACGACCGGCATCTCGAGCGCCTTGGCGCGCTCGGCCATGCGCTGGATCCGCTCGTGCGTCTTGCCGACGTGGAAGGGCGAGGCGTTCGGCACGAGCAGCGCTTCCGCCCCGGATTCCTTTGCGAGCAGGCCGGGCTCGTCGAACCACGCGTCCTCGCAGATCACCAGCCCGAGGCTGACGCCGTCCACCTGGAACACGCACGTGCCCTGCCCCGGAGTGAAGTAGCGGCGCTCGTCGAAGACCTGGTAGTTCGGCAGTTCGCGCTTGGAGTAAGTCTCGAGCACGCGGCCTTCGCTCACGACGCTCGCCGAGTTGAAACGCCGCTGCACCGCGACGGATTTCGTGCGGATGTCGCCACCCATCGGATGCCCGACCACGACGTGCAGCCCTTTCAACCCCGCCAGCTCACGGGCCACCGTCTTCACGGCATCATCGCAGGCGGCGATGAACGAATGGCGCAGCAGCAGGTCTTCGGCCGGGTAGCCGCAGATCGACAGTTCAGGCGTGAGGACGACACGCGCGCCTTGCGCGTAGGCGGCCTTCGATGCGGCGATGATCTTCTGTGCGTTGCCTGCCGTGTCGCCCACCAGGAAATCCAACTGGGCAATGCAGAGTTTTAAGGTCATGAGAGCGTGAGGAAGATCGCAAACGATTATGTCACCCGTGTGCTCTCCGCGCCGGGTGAGGTCGAGCCTCGCGAGTGGAACGCGCTGCTGGCAGAGCAGGAAGAACCGACGCCCTTCATGCGGCACGAATACCTGCGTGCGCTCCACGAAAGCAAAAGCGCCATTGCCCGCACGGGATGGACGCCCCGCTTCATCACCCTGTGGCGCGGCGATGAAATGCATGCGGCAAGCGCCGTGTACTTGAAGTCGCACTCGTACGGGGAATACGTCTTCGACTGGGCCTGGGCCAGTGCCTATGAACAGCACGGGCTCGCGTACTACCCGAAGGCTGTTGTCGCGGTGCCGTTCACGCCGGTGCCCGGTTCACGCTTGCTGGCACGCGATGCGCATGCACGCCGCGCCCTGGCCAAGGCCGTGCTGGAGTGGTCGAGCGCACAGGAGCTGTCGTCGCTGCACCTGCTCTTCGTCACCGACGAAGAAGCCCGCGCATGCGAAGAAGCCGGGATGATGCTGCGCCACAACGTCCAGTTCCATTGGATGAATGGAGGCTGGGGCAGCTTCGACGAGTTTCTCGCCAGCCTTGCACACGACAAGCGCAAGAAGATCCGCCAGGAAAGGCGCAAGGTCCACGACGCGGGTGTGACCTTCCGCTGGGCGCGGGGAGACGACATCGGCGAGGAAGAATGGAATTTCTTCTGTCGCTGCTACGAACGCACCTACCTCGAGCACGGCAACGCCCCTTACCTCACGCGGGATTTCTTCCGGCGCATTGCGAAAGAGATGCCGCAGATGTGGCTGCTCTTCATCGCGCAGCGCAATGGCAAACCCATCGCCTCGAGCCTGGTTGCACTGGAGGAGCGCGCCGGCGCGAAGATCGCCTATGGCCGCTACTGGGGCGCACTGGAGCGAGTGGACTGCCTGCACTTCGAGGCGTGCTACTACCAGCCGCTGCAATGGTGCATCGAGCACGGCTTCGCCCGCTTCGAGGGCGGCGCACAGGGCGAACACAAGATGGCGCGCGCGCTGATGCCCGTCAAGACCACCAGCGCGCATTGGCTCGCGCATCCGGCCTTCGCGGACGCAGTCGACAAGTTCCTGCAGCGCGAAGGCCGCGGCATCGACAACTACATGGAGCACCTCGAAGAGCGGTCTCCGTTCCGGCAGTCACCTGGGGAACACGGCTAGAGCGTTTGCCCTAGGGAACGGGCCCTTGGGGCAGGTCTAATCTCCTCCCAGGAGAAGAGCGGGATGAAGACACTCAGCGGACTGGACGCGACCTTCCTGTACCTGGAGACGGCGGAGACGCCGATGCACGTGGGCTCGTTGCACCTGTACGAGCTCCCGAAAGGCGCCAAGGGCAGCTTCACCAAGGCCGTGCGCGAGCACATCGGCCGGCGCATGCACCTCGCGCCGATCTTTTCGCGCCGCCTCGCGTTCATGCCATTCGACCTCGGCCACCCGGTGTGGGTGGAAGCCGACGCGGTCGACCTCGAGTTCCATATCCGCAAGGCCCCCGGAGGCGCACTGACGGTCCGCCAGGTCGAGGCGGCCGCGGCCAAGCTGCATTCCAGGCTCATCGACCGCGAGCACCCGCTGTGGGAGTTCCACATCTTCGAGAACGTCAAGCCCGCGGCGGGCTCCGCCTTCGAAGGAAAGCTGGTCGCGTTCTATTCGAAGATCCATCACGCGGCACTCGACGGCAAGGGCGGCACCGTGCTCGCCAATGCCATCCTCGACCTCACCGAGCAGCCGCGCGAAGTGCCCCCGCCCGATCCGGCACACAAGCGCCGCGCCGCAGGCGACCTGAAGATCGGCGACATGATCGGCGCGGTGTTCTCGAATTCGCTGGCGCAGTACGCGAAGATTGCGCGCTCGTTGCCCGCAGCGGTGACGTCCGTGGGCGGCGCTGTCGCGGGCCAGGCGAAGTCCGCGGTGACGAACGTGAAGTCGCCGGTGGGACTTGCGCCCCGCACCCTGTTCAATTCCGGGATCACGAAGGACCGCGTGTTCGCAACCGCGGCGGTGCCCTTCGCGGAATGCCGCGTGATGGCCAAGGCCGTCGGCGGCTCGTTCAACGACGTCGTGCTCTGGCTGTGCTCCACGGCGCTGCGCGATTACCTTGCAAAGCACGACCACATCCCGAAAAAGCCGCTCGTCGCCGCGATGCCCGTGAGCCTGCGCGAAGAGAGCAACAAGGAGCTGAACAACCAGGCTTCGATTGCGCTCGCCGAACTCGGCACGAATCACGCCGACCCGATGAAGCGCATGAACGCGATCATGGAATCGACCGCGAAGGTGAAGGCCGCGCTCGCCAATCTCAAGCAGGTGTTGCCCACCGACTACCCGTCGTTGATGGCGCCGTGGCTGGTGGGCGGCGCGGGCAAGGCATTGTTCCGCACGTACGGCAAGAGCGGCATCGCCGAAAAACTGCCCGCGCTTGCGAATCTCGCGATCAGCAACGTGCCCGGCCCCCAGGTTCCCCTGTACCTCGCGGGCGCGCGCATGCGAACCTTCCACCCGATCTCCATCATCATGCACGGCATGGCGCTCAACATCACCGTGCAGACTTACGCCGGCAGCGTGGACTTCGGCATCGTGGGTTGCCCGCGGGCGGTCCCGCACGTGCACGACCTCGCCGCGGCGATCGAGCATGCGTTCGCCCAGGCGCAATCCCTTTTCAAACCCGCAGTCGAAAAAAAGAATGCCCACACCCCCCTACAACGCCGACCTGCGCGCCCCCGGGCTCGCCCTGCTGGCGCTCGAATTTCGCGCGCCGCTTGAATTTGGCTCCGTCTTTCCGGCGTGGCCGCTGCTGCAGCGCGCGCCGGCGGGCGATGGTCATCCGGTGCTCGTGTTCCCGGGGCTCGCTGCGAGCGATCCCTCGACGTTTCCGCTGCGCGGCTACCTCCAGTCGCTCGGCTACGCGACCGAAGGCTGGAGCCAGGGC
The DNA here is from genome assembly GCA_035526975.1 of Ramlibacter sp. Classification (GTDB taxonomy): domain Bacteria; phylum Pseudomonadota; class Gammaproteobacteria; order Burkholderiales; family Burkholderiaceae_C; genus Ramlibacter. The sequence goes on along the minus strand of DATLBJ010000218.1, from coordinate 49,353 downwards.
TTCAACTTCGGCCCGCGCGACGGAGTGCTCGAAACGGCACGGCGCAACCTCGAGGACGCGCACGCGCGTTCGGGCCGCAAGGTCAGCCTGATCGGATGGAGCCTGGGCGGCGTGTACGCGCGCGAGCTTGCGAAGCAACGGCCGGACATGGTCCGCGCCGTGATCACGCTCGGCACACCGTTTGCGGGTCCGCCGAAGTCCACCAACGCGTGGCGCGTGTACGAATTCGCGACGGGCATGGACATCGAAGCCCAGAACGAGAAGTACGACCTGCACGTCGCGCCGCCGGTGCCGACGACGAGCATCTATTCGCGCACCGACGGCATCGTCGCGTGGCGAGGCAGCGTGCAGGACCCCGCGTTCGGCCACAACCGCACCGAAAACATCGAAGTGGTGGCGAGCCACATCGGCATGGGCGTGAACCCGAGTGCGTGGTGGGCGATAGCGGATCGCCTGTCGCAAGCCGAAGGCTGGTGGCGGCCGTTCGAGCGCCAGGGCCTGCTCGGGCTCAAGCAGCTGATGTACCCGGACCCGAAACGTGCGTAGGCCTACAAACGGCTGAGCTCGCTGCTGCCTAGCATCGCGGCAGCATGAGCCCCGTTCAACTGAAGGTGACGCACGCGTCCCGCGTGATCGATCCTTCGACCGGATTCACCAAGCTCGATCTCGTGAGCTACTACGTGCGGGTTGCGCCGTGGGCGATGCCGCATCTCAAGGGCCGCCCTGCGTACATCCGGCAGGCGCCCCTGGGCATCCACAAGCCGATGGTGTTCATGCAGCACCCGGATTACCGCAACCTCAAGGGAACGGACCCGAAGCTGTGGCCCGGCCACGATCCGGCAATCGCACTCGACACACCGGAGGATCTCGTCGCCGCGGCGCAAGTCGGCATGGTCGAAATCCACACGTGGAACTCCACGGACCGCGCAATCGCGAAGCCCGATCGGATCGTCTTCGACCTGGACCCGGGCGAAGGTGTGGCGTGGGAAGCAATGCGCGAGGGAGCTTTGTTGCTCCGCGCACTGCTCGAGGAATTGGGCCTGAGTGCCTGGGTGAAGACGACAGGGGGAAAGGGGCTGCACCTGTTCGTTCCGTTGAAGCCCGACAAGGACTACGAAACCGTCCACGCATTCTCCGGGGCGGTCGTGAAGCACCTCGCGCGCACGATTCCCGATCGCTTCGTCGCCAAACTCGGCCCGCGCAACCGCGTCGGCAAGATCTTCATCGACTACCTTCGCAACGGCTGGGTGCAATCGACGGCCGAAACGTTTTCGGCGCGAGCCCGTCCCGGCATGGGTGTTTCGACGCCGGTTACATGGGATGAATTGCCGCGCGTCGCAAGCGGCGATCACTGGAACATCGTCACCGCGCCGAAGCGGCTCGACGCGTTGAAGAACGATCCGTGGGCGGGTTACTGGAAGGCGAAGCAACGCCTTCCTGCATTCCCGCGTTGATCAGCCGTTGGCCTTCTTGTAGGCCTCGATGCCTTCGAGCACTTCCTTCTTCGCCGACTCGGGCCCTTCCCAGCCGAGCACCTTCACCCACTTGCCGGGCTCGAGGTCCTTGTAGTGCTCGAAGAAGTGGGCGATGGTCTTCAGGCGCAGCGGGTTCATGTCCTCGGGCTTCTGCCAGTGCGTGTAGATGGACAGGACCTTGTCGACGGGAACAGCGAGAACCTTCGCATCGTCGCCGGCTTCGTCATGCATCTTGAGAATGCCGATCGGGCGGCACGGAACGACAACGCCCGGAATCAGCGGAACCGGCGTGATCACGAGCACGTCCACCGGGTCGCCGTCGCCGCTGATCGTCTTCGGGACGTAACCATAGTTGGTCGGGTAATGCATGGCCGTGCTCATGAAGCGGTCGACGAAGATCGCGCCGCTTTCCTTGTCGACCTCGTACTTCACGGGATCGGCGTTCATCGGGATTTCGATGATCACGTTGAACGAGTCGGGGACGTGCTTGCCGGGAGTGACCTGGTCGAGGGACATGAAAGTTTTCTTCTGTAGGGATCAATGAACTCGGTATTAACCCTGATTTTACTTTCGCGGGCCTTGCACGGCCGCGCTCACCGTAAATCGGCCAGTTATCTGCCTGTATAGTCCGCGCGTTGGCCAATCTGGCTTTCCCGTCGGGAGCCAAGAGGAAGCAACGCAGCGGGGGTGCCGCAGCGTGGCACCTCTTCGCAACGTATGACTCGACAGGAGAAACAAATGGCAGGCAACTCGGCGCTCATTCTTGCGCTCGTCTGCGGACTCGTCGCCGTTGGATACGGCATCTGGGCCCGCAGCTGGATCCTCTCACGCGACGCGGGCAATGCCCGCATGCAGGAAATTTCGGCGGCCATCCAGGCCGGTGCCGCGGCTTACCTCGCACGCCAATACCGCACCATCGCAATCGTCGGCGTCGTGCTCGCGATCCTCATCGGCGTCTTCCTCGACACGACCACTGCCGTGGGCTTCATCATCGGCGCGGTGCTCTCGGGCGCGTGCGGCTTCATCGGCATGAACGTGTCCGTGCGGGCGAACGTGCGCACGGCGCAAGCCGCGACGCAAGGCATCGGCCCCGCGCTCGACGTCGCGTTCCGCGGCGGTGCGATCACGGGCATGCTCGTGGTGGGCCTCGGCCTGCTGGGTGTCTCGGGCTTCTACTGGTTCCTCGCAGGCAACGGCAACTCCACGCCGGATGCGAACATGGCCCGGCTGCTGAACCCGCTGATCGGCCTGGCGTTCGGCGCCTCGCTCATCTCGATCTTCGCGCGCCTGGGTGGCGGCATCTTCACGAAGGGCGCCGACGTCGGCGCGGACCTCGTGGGCAAGGTCGAAGCCGGCATCCCCGAAGACGATCCGCGCAATCCCGCGGTGATCGCGGACAACGTGGGTGACAACGTCGGTGACTGCGCCGGCATGGCGGCCGACCTGTTCGAAACGTATGCCGTGACGCTGATCGCGACGATGGTGCTCGGCGCACTGCTGATCGGCAATATCGGCGCGAATGCGGCTCTGTATCCCCTCGCGCTCGGCGGTGTGTCGATCGTTGCATCGGTGATCGGCTGCTTCTTCGTGAAGGCATCACCGGGCATGCGCAACGTGATGCCCGCGCTGTACAAGGGCCTCGCCATCGCGGGCATCCTGTCGCTCATCGCCTTCTACTTCGTGACCACGTGGCTGATCCCGGACAACGCGATCACTGCATCGGGCACGCAGATGCGCCTGTTCGGGTGCTGCCTCGTCGGCCTCGTCCTGACGGGCGCGCTGGTCTGGATCACCGAGTTCTACACGGGCACGCAGTACTCGCCCGTGCGCCACATCGCGCAAGCTTCCACCACCGGCCACGGCACGAACATCATCGCGGGCCTCGGCGTGTCGATGCGGTCGACCGCATGGCCCGTGCTGTTCGTCTGCATCGCGATCATGGTCTCGTACAAGATGGGCGGCCTCTACGGCATTGCGGTTGCCGCGACGTCCATGCTGAGCATGGCAGGCATCGTGGTGGCGCTCGACGCCTACGGCCCGATCACCGACAACGCCGGCGGCATCGCCGAGATGGCGGACCTGCCTTCTACGGTGCGCGACATCACCGACCCGCTCGACGCCGTCGGCAACACGACGAAGGCCGTGACGAAGGGCTATGCGATCGGCTCGGCCGGCCTTGCTGCGCTCGTGCTGTTCGCGGACTACACGCACAAGCTCGAAAGCTACGGCAGCTCGATCTCGTTCGACCTGTCCGACCCGATGGTGATCGTCGGCCTGTTCATCGGCGGGCTGATCCCTTACCTCTTCGGTGCGATGGCGATGGAAGCCGTCGGCCGCGCGGCAGGCTCGGTGGTGGTCGAAGTGCGCCGCCAGTTCCGCGAGATCAAGGGGATCATGGAAGGCACGGCGAAGCCCGAGTACGGTGTCGCCGTCGACATGCTCACGCGCGCGGCGATCAAGGAAATGATCGTCCCGTCGCTGCTGCCGGTCGTGGTGCCGATCGTCGTCGGCATCGCGCTCGGGCCGAAGGCGCTCGGCGGCCTTCTCATGGGCACGATCGTCACCGGCCTCTTCGTGGCCATCTCGATGTGCACCGGCGGCGGGGCCTGGGACAACGCCAAGAAGTACATCGAGGACGGCAACCACGGCGGCAAGGGCAGCGAAGCGCACAAGGCTGCAGTCACCGGCGACACCGTGGGCGATCCCTACAAGGACACGGCCGGCCCCGCGGTCAACCCGCTGATCAAGATCATCAACATCGTCGCACTGCTGATCGTGCCGCTGGTGGTGAAGTTCCATACGGCGGATGCGGCGCCGGTGACGCACGTTGCGACTCCGCCTGCTGCAACTGCCCCTGCATCTGCGGCCAGCAAGTAAAGGCTTGTCACCCCGGACTCGATCCGGGGTCGCCAATGTTCGATCGCGAACGACCCCGGCTTTCGCCGGGGTGACAAACGAAAGGCCCGCATTACGCGGGCCTTTTCATTGGCCCGTGACGGCGTGGACGAGGTGACTCGCAGGCTCGACCAGGTCTTCGAGGTCGGCGACCTTGTCCTGCTCGATGTATTCCAGCACCAGCTCGTTGATGCCGCCGACGATCGCCATCGCTAGTTTCGGCGTGATCGTCGCGCCGCCGCTGCCATTGACCTTCTGCACGATGAAGTCGGCGATTTCGCGATTCACCCTGCGGCGCGATGCGAGGCCTTGCGCGCCGAGATGGAGGATCTCGATGAAGAGCGTTCGCACCAGCACCGGGTTCGACGCCAGGCAACCGAGATAGGCGCGCAGTGCGGACTCGACCTGCGTCTGCCAGCCATGCCCCGGCTGGATCGCGTCCCGGAGCACCTTCAGCGCGTTGTGGCTCGCCGCCTCGTACAGCGCGATCAGGCACTCGGCCTTCGAATCGAAATGCTCGTAGAACGTGCGGCGCGACACGCTTGCCTCGGCGACGATGTCGCCGATGGTCGTGTCCGCATAGCCTTTGCGCGAAACAGCATGCGCCATGCCTTCGAGGACACGGGTGCGGTGTTCACGAACGGAGACTTGCGTGTCGAGCATTTGGCCATTGTGGCTCTTCTGTCCGAAAACAGTGACTTGACGGTCTTGGTACGTACAAGTACCATACGTGCATGACCGATCTCGTCGTTCGCCGGCTCCTCATCGACATGGAAGCACCGATCGCCCGCCACTGGTGCGCGGGCGACCCATTTCGCACCGCGCTGTTCAATGCGCTGTCGATGAGTTTTCCGGTGGGCGAACAGTTCTTCATCGACTCCGTCCGCAACGGCCTGGAGGCACTTGCGCCGGACGCGCAGGAGAAATTCAGGACCGAGGTGCAGGGATTCATCGGCCAGGAAGCGACGCATCGCCGCCTGCATTCCCTGTACAACGCGCACCTCGAAAAACTCGGGCTCACCAACGAATGGGAGCCTCGCGCGCGTGAGCGCATGAAGCTGCTCGAAGGCATCGACCCGCGGCATTCCGTGGCGATCACGGCCGCCAACGAACACTTCACCGCGATCCTCGCCGAGTGGATGTTGCACAACTCCGACTTGCTAGGCGACACCGACGAGCGCCTGAAGACCTTGTGGCTTTGGCACAGCGCCGAGGAGTCGGAGCACAAGAGCACCGCGTTCGACGTGTACGTCGCACTGGGCGGCAGCCACGAATGGCGCGTGCAGTGGATGCGCCGCGTGACGTGGTTCTTCCTGACCGACACCCTGCGCCAGACGATCGTGAACCTGCGCTGCGACGGCACGTTATGGAAGTGGACAACATGGAAGTCCGCAGCTTCGTACCTGTTCGGCAGGCGCGGCCTCGTGCGCGGCAACTACAGGGCGTGGCGCGAATACTTCCACCGCGACTTCCATCCGCGCCAGCAGGACACGTCTGCATCGCAGGATTGGCTGCGGGCCCACGGCGACGCATTCACCCCCGTCGGCGCGTAAACGGCGCGGGCAGGCATGGCGCAAAATGGCGCCATGCAGTTCAACTACATCGCCAACCAGTCGCAGGCGTCCACGAGTGGCCGCACGATCCCGGTCATCGACCCGTCGGACGGACAGCCCTACGAAGAGATCCAGCGCGGCTCGGCCGAGGACATCGATGTGGCCGTGCGTTCGGCACGCAATTGCTACGACTCCGTCTGGAGCAAGCTGAGCGCGCCCGAACGAGGCCGCCTGCTGATGCGCCTGTCGAACAAGATCGCGGACCACGCGGAAGAACTCGCGGCAATCGAACAGCGCGATTGCGGCAAGCCCACCAAGCAGGCCCGTGCCGATGCACTCGCGCTCGTGCGCTATTTCGAGTTCTACGCCGGCGCGTGCGACAAGCTGACCGGGCAGACGCTTCCCTATCTCGATGGTTATACGGTGCTCACGTGGCGCGAGCCTCACGGCGTCACGGGCCACGTCATTCCGTGGAACTACCCGATGCAGATCTTCGGGCGCAGCGTCGGTGGCGCGTTGGCTGCGGGCAATGTGTGCGTCGTCAAGCCGTCCGAAGATGCCTGCCTGTCGCTCATTCGCGTTGCGCAACTGGCGGCCGAAGTCGGCTTTCCCGCGGGCGCGATCAACATCGTCACCGGCTATGGCCACGAAGTGGGTGACGCGCTCGCGCGCCATCCCGGCGTGGACCACATCAGCTTCACCGGCAGCCCCAGTGTCGGCACCATCATCCAGCAGGTCGCGGCGGAGCGTCACTGCCCCGTCACGCTCGAACTGGGGGGCAAGAGCCCGCAAATCATCTTCGAGGACGCGGACCTCGAGCAGGCCCTGCCTGTGGTGATCAACGCAATCGTGCAGAACGCGGGCCAGACCTGCTCCGCCGGTTCACGCGTGTTGATCCAGAAGACGATCTACGAAGCGCTCCTGGACAAGCTCGCGACCGCATTCGAAAACCTGCGTGTCGGACCCGCTGCGATGGACCTCGACGTCGGCCCGCTGATCCGCCAGACACAGCAACAACGCGTGTGGGACTTCCTCTCGGATGCGCAAGTCGCCGAGATCCCGATGGTCGCGCAAGGCCGGATCGTCGACGAAGCGCCCGAAGGCGGCTACTACCAGGCGCCGACGCTGTTGCGCGACGTGCCGGTCACGCACCGGCTCGCGCAGGAGGAAGTGTTCGGCCCCGTTCTCGCGGCAATGAGCTTCAAGGACGAAGACGAAGCGGTGCAACTCGCCAACGCGACGCACTTCGGCCTCGTGGCGGGGATCTGGACCCGCGATGGCGGACGGCAACTGCGCGTCGCCAAACGCGTGAAGAGCGGCCAGGTGTTCATCAACAACTACGGTGCCGGCGGCGGGGTCGAGTTGCCATTCGGCGGCGTGAAGTCCTCGGGCTACGGCCGCGAGAAGGGCTTCGAAGCGCTGTACGGCTTCACGACGCTGAAGACCGTCGCCATCAAACACGGCTGAGCAAGGAGTACGGCATGGGTGTGCAAGGCAAATCGATCATCGTGACGGGTTCGGGCGGCGGCATCGGCGAGGGCATTGCCAAGCGGCTCGCCGAAGAAGGCGGACACGTCGTGGTCAACGACATCAACCGCGATGCGGGCGAACGCGTCGCCGCGCAGATTCGCGACAAGGGCGGCAAGGCGTCGTTCTTCGCCGCCGACGTCACGAAGTCCGTGGAAGTGAAGGCCCTCGTCGAGTTCGCGGTCAGGCAGCACGGCAAGCTCGACGTCATGGTGAATAACGCGGGCTGGACACATCGCAACCGCCCTGCCCTCGAAGTGAGCGAAGACGAGTTCGACAAGGTCTTCGCGATCAACATGAAGAGCATCTACCTCGCGACGATCCATGCCGTTCCGGCTTTCCGCGCGAACAAGGGGGGCTCGTTCATCAACATCGCCTCCACCGCGGGGATCCGTCCGCGCCCCGGCCTCGCCTGGTACAACGGCTCGAAAGGTGCGGTGATCACGACGAGCAAGTCGCTCGCGGCGGAATTCGGGCCGGACAACATCCGGGTGAACTGCATCAACCCGGTATTCAACCCCGACACCGGCCTGTCCGCCGAGTTCGCGGGCGGCCCCGTCGACGAGGCGCGGCGTGCAAAATTCCTCGCGACCATTCCCCTCGGGCGCTTCTCGACCGCGCTGGATGTGGCCAATGCCGCGCTGTACCTCGCCAGCGATGAAGCCGCCTTCATCTCCGGGGTATGCATCGAGGTCGATGGCGCCCGCTGCGTTTGACTGAGAAAATCGCGGCATGGCCGAACGCGTGATTCCCCTCGTGGACCAGCGCGCCGCTGCACGGGCGGCGACGGTGCCCGCGCACGCCATCACGCCGGACGGCCTGCTGTCCGATACTTTGGGCCGGCCGCTGCGCGACCTGCGCATCAGCGTCACCGACCGTTGCAACTTCCGCTGCAGCTACTGCATGCCGAAATCGGTGTTCGACAAGGACTACAAGTACCTGCCCCACTCCGCGCTTCTGACGTTCGAGGAGATCACCCGCGTGGCGAAATTGTTCGTCGCGCATGGTGTCCAGAAGATCCGCCTGACGGGCGGCGAGCCGCTGCTGCGCAAGAACATCGAGATCCTCATCGAGCAGCTTGCGCAGCTGCGCACGGTGGAAGGTGCGCCGCTCGATCTCACGCTCACCACGAACGGGTCGCTGCTCGCGCGCAAGGCGAAGTCGCTGAAGTCCGCGGGCCTCAATCGCGTGACGGTGAGCCTCGACGGCCTCGACGACGCGGTGTTCCGCCGCATGAACGACGTGGATTTCCCGGTCGCCGACGTCCTCGACGGAATTGAAGCCGCACGCGAAGCGGGGCTCGGCCCGGTCAAGGTGAACATGGTTGTCAAGCGTGGCACCAACGAACACGAAATCCTGCCGATGGCGCGCCACTTCAAGGGCACGGGCATGGTGCTGCGCTACATCGAGTACATGGACGTCGGCAGCAGCAACGGCTGGCGCATGGACGAAGTCGTACCGTCCGCCGAAGTCATCGAGACGATCCACCGCGAATTGCCGCTCGTTCCGCTCGAGTCGGCAGCACCCGGCGAAACGGCGCAGCGTTGGTCGTATGCGGACGGCAGCGGCGAAGTCGGCGTGATCAGCAGCGTGACGCAGGCGTTCTGCAGCGATTGCAATCGCGCGCGGCTTTCGACGGAAGGCCAGGTGTACCTGTGCCTGTTCGCGACGCAAGGGCACGACCTGCGAGCGCTGTTGCGTGACGGAGCGAGTGACGAGCAGGTCGCATCGGCCATCGGACACATCTGGCAGCGGCGCGACGACCGCTACTCGCAACTGCGTGCCACGCTGCCCGCCGATGCGCGCGCGGCCCGCCGCGTCGAGATGAGCTATATCGGCGGATGATCGACGTCTCGCAGATTACGGGGGTGATCCTGGCCGGCGGGCGCGGCTCGCGCATGGGCGGCGTCGACAAGGGCTTGCAGAACTTCAACGGCATGCCGCTCGCACTGGCAACGTTGATGCGCCTGCAGCCGCAAGTGGGCGCCGTGATGATCAACGCAAATCGCAACCTCGGCGCTTACGAATCCTTCGGCATCCCGGTCTGGCCCGACGTGCTGCCGGATTTTGCGGGGCCGCTTGCGGGGTTCCTCACCGCGCTGGAGCGCTGCGACACGCAATGGATCGCGACCGTGCCTTGCGACACGCCGCTCTTCCCGCTCGATCTCGTCGAACGCCTCGCGCGCGAGGCGCACGAACAGGAAGCGGACATCGCAATGGCGTCCGGACCCGAGGAGGACGGCCAGATGCGCACGCAGCCCGTCTTCTGCCTGCTGCGGCTGGACTTGCTCGAATCGCTCGTGGCGTTCACGCACGACGGCGGCCGCAAGATCGACAAGTGGACGGCGTTGCACAAGACCGTCGTCGTGCCGTTCGACCAGCCGGGCGATTCGCCGCGCGCGTTCTTCAATGCGAACACGCTCGAAGAACTGCGCCGCCTCGAGAAGCCGTGAAGAGCCTGGCCGACATCGCCGCGCAACTGCAGGGCTACGACCCGAAGGCGTTGGCTGCCGATGCGGTGAACGATTTCCTTGCGCGCCTCGTCGAGCCTGTGCCGGACGTCGAAAGTGTGTCGGCCTTCGATGCCCTCGATCGTGTGCTCGCGCGAGACATCATTTCCCCGATCAGCGTGCCGCCCCACGACAACTCAGCCATGGACGGATTCGCGGTTCGCGCGAAAGAGCCGGACCCGGGCGGCAGCGTCACGTTGGAAGTCTTGGGCACGGCACTCGCGGGCAAGGCGTGGCAGGGGACCGTCGGCCCTGGCCAATGCTTGAAGATCATGACCGGCGCGATCATGCCGGCGGGGCTCGACACCGTCGTGCCGCAAGAGTTCACGCAGGTCGACGGCGACCAGGTGACGTTCGCATCGGGTGTGGTGCGCGCCGGCGACAACCGGCGGCTCAAAGGCGAAGACCTGATGGAGGGCCAGCCTGCGCTACTCGCCGGCGCGCGCATCGGCCCCGCGGCTTGCGGCCTGTTGGCGAGCCTGGGAATCGCCCAAGTGCCGGTGTTCCGGAAGCTGCGCGTCGCGTACTTTTCCACGGGCGACGAGATCCTCTCGCTGGGTGACGCGCCGCGCGAAGGCGCCGTGTACGACAGCAACCGGTACACGGTGCATGGCCTGCTCACGCGTCTTGGCTGCGAAGTGATCGACATGGGGGTCGTGCGCGACGAACCCGCCAAACTCGAGGAAGCATTCCGCAGCGCGGCATCGAAGGCCGACGCGATCATCACGAGCGGTGGCGTGAGCGTCGGCGAAGCGGACTACACGAAAGCCATGATGGCCAAGCTCGGCGACGTCGCGTTCTGGCGCATCGCGATGCGGCCCGGGCGGCCGATGGCCGTCGGCCGCATCGGCTCATCCGTGTTGTTCGGCCTGCCGGGCAATCCTGTGGCGGTGATGGTCACGTTCCTCGCGTTCGTGCGCCCTGCGTTGTTGAACATGATGGGCGCGAAAGCGGCAGCCCAACCGTACTTGCGCGCCCGCAGCGCGGAAGCCATGCGCAAGAAGCCGGGGCGCACCGAATACCAGCGCGGTATCGTTACCCGCGCAATGGATGGGCAGTTGCAGGTGCGTACGACCGGCAATCAAGGCTCGGGCGTGCTCAGCTCGATGGTCCAGGCGAACGGCCTGATCGTTCTCCACCATGCGCAAGGCAGCGTAGCCGCCGGCGATGAAGTCGACGTGCTGATGTTCGACGGGGCGATTTAATCAAGTGTCGAATTTGTCCTACAGCCGAGACAGGTCGGCCATCCGTTGATGAATAGGCCGGGATTGCCGGCTTTCACACAACAGGAACCATTGCCATGACCAAGAACATTCTCGCCATTGCCGCCGCGCTGTGCCTCGGCCTGTCCGCATCGGCATTCGCGCAAACCGGCACCGCCGCCCGGACCGCTTCGGCTCCCGCAGCCAGCAAGACCGCCTCGGCCCCCATGACCGCGCCCGCCACCACGTCCCCGATGGCTTCGTCCGGCGATGCCAAGGCCGACGCCAAGGCCATGAAGAAGCAGGCCGAAGGCGACTACAAGGCCGCCAAGGCCAAGTGCAAGCCTTTGAAGGGCGCCGAAGAGCGCGCCTGCAAGAAGGACGCGAAGGCCGCGCACGAGAAGGCCGAAGCCGACATCAAGCGCGCCGAAGCCGACGCGAAGGCCGCCAAGAAGGCCAACAAGTCCTAAGAGACTCGCACCATCGCAATGGGCGGCAGGTCGCGTGAGACGCAAGTCCACGCGGCCCCGCCGTTTTCGCTGACCCACAGGCCTCCGGTCGTCGACGCCATCGCCAGGGTGTTGCCGTCGTCGCTCACGTCGAGCGCGTGGCGGTACACGAGGTGATAGGCGTCGCGCGCAGGCAGGCCCTCTCCGATCGTCTCGAACGAGGCGCCGCCGTCGCGCGTGCGCGTGACGACCATCCGTCCATCGGCCGGCATGCGCTGCTGGTCCGAATGCGCCGGCACGAACCACGCGGTCTGCGGATCGCGCGGATGCACGGCAACCGCAAACCCGAAGTCGGTCGGCTGCGGCGCCTTGATGCGCACCCACTGCATGCCGCCGTCGTTGCTGCGATAGATCCCGAAATGGTTTTGCGCCCACAACACATCGGGCTGGGCGGCGCACACCACCATGCGATGCACGTCCTGGATGTTCGGGTCTTCCTTGCGTTCGGGCGGCATGAAGTCGGCGACCATTCCCTTCGACGTGTTGGTCCACGTGTCGCCGCCATCGCGCGTCTGCCACACGCCGCCGCATGAGATCGCGATCGTCACGTGATTCGCATCGCGCGGATCCACCGCGATCGAATGGATTCCGGCGTAGTCGTAGCCGCCGCCGAACCACTCCTTGCGCTCCGGGCGCTTCCACAAGTTCTCGACAAGGGTCCAGCTCGCGCCGCCGTCGGCGGACTTGAACAATCCCGCGGGCAGGCACCCGGCCCACAACGTGCCGGCGGCAGACTCCAGGCCCCACACCATGTCGACAGTCCACGGTGTCGTGTCGTCTTTCCATTCGCCTTCGGTTGGTTTCGGCGGAAACGCAGGTGCCGCGGCTTCCTTCCATTCGCTTCCGTCGTCACTGCGCCAGAGCTTCACGCCGAAGTGCCCCAGCCGCAGCGCGGCGTAGCAAGTGCCGGTCTTCGCGTCGCGCACGAATTGCGACACGGGCTCGCCCGGAAAGCGCGGCGCACCGATGTTCCAGCCCGATGCGCCCTTGCGCACCGAGAACAGGCCTTTGCGCGTGCCGACCCAGATCGTGGGAGTTGCCATGGGATCACCCTCCGGTAAGCGCCTGGATCACCATCACCTTGTCGCCGCGTTCGAGCGCGACATCCAGGTTCACGCGATCGGTGACCATGCGTGCGTTGACGAAAACCGCGACATGCTTGCGAACCGCGCCCTGCTCGTCAAGGACGTAATTGCGCATCTTCGGCGCCGCTTCGAATGACTTCGCGAGCGCCTCGCGCAACGTGCGCGCCTCCACGTCCCGCGGCGGGCAGGCGACGTGACGCGTCAGCGCCGGAGCGAATTCGATGAGGGGCACGTGCGCGATTCTGCGCCGCGTTCACTTGGCGATCAAATCGCCGTGATCGCGCTTGCCGGCCAGCATGCGGCCGAAAGCTTCCAGGTCCTGCACGGGGCCGCGGCCGCTGTATTTGTCGAGGGCGAGGTAGATCGCGGGCGTGATGTACAGCGTGACCACTTGCGAGAAGACGAGGCCGCCCGCGACGGCAAGACCCAAGGGCTGGCGCAGCTCGGCGCCCGCGCCGAGGCCGATCGCCATCGGCAGCGCCCCCATGAGTGCCGCGAGCGTCGTCATCAGGATCGGCCGGAAGCGCAGGCGGCACGCTTCGCGGATCGCCTCCTGGGGCGACATGCCGCCCTCGCGTTGCGCATGCAGAGCGAAGTCGATCATCATGATCGCGTTCTTCTTCACGATGCCGATCAGCATCAGGATGCCGATCGTCGCGATCAGCGTCAGGTCGAAGCCGAAGATCGCCAGTGTGATCAGCGCACCGACGGCCGCCGAAGGCAGGCCCGCGAGGATCGTCAGCGGGTGGACGTAGCTCTCGTAGAGCACGCCGAGCAGCACGTAGATCACCAGCAGCGCGGAGACAAGCAGGATGGCCTGGCTGCCTTGCGAATCCTGGAACACGGCCGCGTCGCCCCCGTAGCTCGTCACGATCGTCGAAGGCAGCTTCAGCTCGTGCGAGAAGCGGTCGATCTTCCCTGTGGCCACGCCGAGCGGCGTGTCCTCCGCCAGGTTGAACGAGATGGTGATCGCCTGCAGCTGTCCCTGGTGGTTCACCGCCGTCGGACCAACGGTGCGGTCGACGCTGGCCAGCGACGACAAAGGCACCATCGCGCCGCCCTTGCCGCGCAAGTTGATCTTGGCCAGGCCGTCTTCGAACCGGCGGTCCGCTTCGGAGGCTTCCAGGATCACGAGGTAGCTGTTGGCCGACGAGTAGATCGTGGAGACCTGCCGCTCGCCGAACGCGTCGTACAGCGCGTTGCGGATGTCGGCGATCTGCACGCCGAGAAGGTTGGCCTTGTCGCGATCGATGCGCAGCTGCGCCTGCAAGCCGCCGTTCTGCGAATCGCTGGTCACGTCGCGAAAGCCGCTGTCGGCGCGCATGCGGTCCATCAGCTTCTGCGACCATTCCGACAACGCGTCGGCGCTGACGCTTTGCAGCGTGTATTGGTAGCGGCTCTTGCTTTGCCGGCCGCCCAGGCGCAGGTTCTGGATCGGTCGCAGGTAGACGGCGACGCCGGGCACCTGGCGCACCGTACGCCGCAGCGATTCCATCGCCTGCGACATCTTGGCCCGCTCACCGCGCGGCTTGAGCACGATGAAAATCCGCCCCGAGTTCAGCGTGCTGGTCGAACCGCCGGCGCCGATGAACGACGTCACGTCCTTCACGTTCGGGTCCTGCCGGATCACTTCCGCCACGCGATCCTGCAATACCTGCATCGCCGGGAACGAGATGTCTTCCGACGCTTCCGTCGTCGCCTGGATCTGGCCGACGTCTTCTTCCGGGAAGAACCCCTTGGGCATCGTTGTCCCGAGCAGCGCGGTGACGACCACCGTCGTGGCCGCGACCAGCAGCATCAGCTTGCGGCGGACGAGCGTCCAGTCCAATGTGCGCATGTACAGCCCGTGCACCGACCGGAACAGCTTCTCGAACGAGCGGCCGAGCCAGCCGCCGGCCACGTGGATTTCGCCGTCGGCGGCCGCATTGCCATGTCCCGCGCCGTCACCGTCTTCCGGCTTGAGCAGGCGGCTCGCCATCATCGGGACCAGCGTGAGCGAGATCACCGCGGACACGACGACGGCCAGCCCCACGATCACCGCGAACTCGTGGAACAGCAGGCCGATCACGCCCGGCATGAAGAAGATCGGGATGAACACCGCGACCAGCGACACCGAGATCGAGACGATGGTGAACCCCATCTCGCGCGAGCCGAGCAGCGCCGCCTGCATCGGCGGCATGCCGTCCTCGATGTGCCGCACGATGTTCTCGAGCACCACGATCGCGTCGTCGACGACGAGGCCCACGGCAAGCGTGATCCCTAGCAGCGACACGTTGTCCAGGCTATACCCCAGCCAGTAGAGCATCGAGATCGCGCCGATCAGCGAGATGGGCATCGTGACGCCGGGGATCATGGTCGCCGTCGCGCGATGCAGGAACAGGTAGATCACGAGGATCACCAGCAGCACCGTGATGCCGAGCGTGATGTTCACGTCGTGCACCGCGTCCCGGATCGACAGCGAGCGGTCGTTGAGCACGGTCAGGCGGATCGACTCGGGAAGCTGCGAGCGGAACTGCGGCAGCAGCCGCTTGACGGAATTGACCACCTGCACCGTATTCGCGTTCGGCTGGCCCTGCACCGCCAGCATGATCGCGCGCTGCCCGTTGTAGCTGGCCGAGGTCTTTACCGACTCATAGCTGTCCTCCACCGTCGCGACTTCCGACAGGCGGACCGCCGCGCCGTTGCGCTGGGCGACGATGATGTTGGAGAACTCCTTGGCGTTGCGCAGCTGCGCATTGGCCTGGATGGTGAGTGTCTGGCGCGGCCCGTCGAGCACCCCGACCGGCGTGTTGGAGTTGGCCGACTTGATCGCCCCGGCCAGCTCCTCGAGCGTGATGCCGCGCGCATTGAGCGTGTCGGTGTTCGCGCGCACGCGCACTGCGAACCGTTTCTGCCCGAACACGTTCACCTGCGCGACGCCGTCGACTGTGGACAGGGTCGGCGCGATCAGGTTCTCGGCGTAGTCGTTCAGCTCCGCCAGCCCCATCGACGGCGAATCGAGCGCAATGAACAACAGCGACGCATCCGCCGGGTTCACCTTGCGGTACGAGGGCAACTGCTGCATCTCGGCCGGCAACTGGCGCTGCGCGCGCAGCAGTGCGGCCTGCACGTCCACGGCCGCCGCGTCGATGTCGCGATCGTTCTCGAATTCGACCGTGATCTGGGTATTGCCCAGCGTGTTGGTCGAGCTGATCAGCTTGATGCCCGAGATGGTGGAGAACTGCTTCTCGAGCGGAAGCGCGACCGAACTGGCCATCGTGTCGGGCGCAGCGCCGGGCAGTTGCGCCGTCACCGCGATGACCGGGGTGTTGTAGCTGGGAAGCGCCGCGATCGGGATGCGCATGTACGCGAGCACGCCGGCCACCACCAGCGCGGCGCTCAGCAGCACGGTCATCACCGGGCGGCGGATGCACAGCTCGGAAATGTTCACGTCGGGTTCCTCTGCGACGCCGAAGCACCGGGAGTTGCACCCTGCCCGCCCGGTCGCTCGATGCGCACCCGCGAGCCGGGCCTGAGGTTCTGCTTTCCTTCGACGACCACGCGTTCGCCCACTTCGACGCCGCGCACCACCGCGCGGTCACCGGTCGTGTAATCGAGCTCGATCTTGCGCGTCTGCGCGGTGTCGTCCTTGATGACGTAGACGACCCGCCCCGCCGGGCTCGTGACGATGGCGGCGCTGGGAATGACGATGGCGTCTTTCAGCGTGCGCACCGTGATGCTCGTGTTGACGTACTGCCCCGGCCACAACAGGTTTTCCTTGTTGCCGAACTGCGCCTTCGCGCGCACCGTGCCCACGTTCGGGTCGACGGCGTTGTCCACGAAGGTGAGCGTGCCCTTGAGCGGCGTGGCGCGCCCCGGGATCGTCGCGAACACGGGCGACTTCGCCCTCGATGCATCGAGCAGGTCCTGCAGGCGCCCTTCGGGCACGGGGAACGTCACGGCGATCGGGTCGAGCTGCGTCACGGTCAAGAGCGTCATCGACGATTGCACGAGCGTGCCCGCGAAAACCGGGATGGCGCCGGTGCGCCCGGCAATCGGCGCCTTGATCTCGTCGTAGCTGAGGGCGACCTGCGCCGACTGCACCGCCGCGCGATCGGCTGCCACCGCGGCGCGCTGCGCCTCGACCTGCGCGAGCGCATTCTCGGTGGCGCTCTTCGCGATGAAGTTCTGCGCGAGCAGCTCCTGGCTGCGCTTGTACTGGCGCTCCAGGTCCGAGAGGGTGGCCTGGTCCTTGAGTTGCTGCGCCTTCGCCTTTTCGAGGTTGGCGACGTCCGCCCGCGGGTCGAGCGAAAAGAGCGGCTGCCCGGCTCGCACGTAGTCGCCTTCCTTGACGTGCACCTTGGCGACGACGTTGCTGACTTGCGGCTTGATGTCGACGGTGTTCAGCGACACGACATTGCCACTGACATTCACTTCAAGGGGAACGTCCTGCTTCTGCGCGACGGCGACGGTGACCAGCGTCCCCGGGCCGCCCGCGCCGCTGGCAGCCTTGGCGGCGCCCCCGGCGCCGTTCTTCGGTGACGAAGTCCACCAAAGGGCGCCTGCGGCCGCGACGATGACCGCGGCGGCGACCGCGGCGATTGTTCTTCTGGATGCCATCGAATGCTGTCTGCGCACGGAAATGCGCCGCACGCGTGGGTGGAAAAGAGCCTGCCCGACAGTGTATCGGGCAGCATGCTAACGGGACATTCTCCCGCTTTCACCCCTCCCCGTTTTACTCCCGCTTTACATCGAGGGCGGCGGCCTCTGGCCGAGCGCCACTTCCACTCCGAAGTTCGCGAGCTCGTCCGCCCTTTCGTTGCCCGGGTCGCCGTCGTGTCCCTTCACCCAGCGCCAGTCGATGTCGTGCCCGCTCTGCGCGACGAGTTCATCGAGGCGCTGCCAGAGTTCGACGTTCTTCACCGGCTGCTTGCTGGCGGTGCGCCAGCCCTTGGCTTTCCATCCCTTCACCCACTCGGTCATGCCCTTCAGGACATACAGGCTGTCCACGTGCAGGCGCACGGCGCACGGCCGCTTGAGCGCCTGCAAGGCCTGGATCACCGCCATCAGCTCCATGCGGTTGTTGGTGGTTTCGCGCTCACCGCCGTAGAGCTCCTTGGTGTTGCTGCCTGCGCGCATGAGCACGCCCCACCCGCCCGGTCCGGGGTTGCCCTTGCATGCCCCGTCCGTGTAGATCTCCACTTCGTTCACAGCACTTCTTCTTGTTCGAGGTTGTAGGTGGGGCGTTGCCGGTTCGCGAGCGGGACGGGCGCAGTGGCGATCGCAGGCGTGGCCTTCCACGCGCGGCCGATCAACTTGATCCCGCGCACGCGCTTGACCGCGACCATGAAATACACGGCGCCGAAGATCGGCCACCAGCGCTCGCCGACATGATCGAGCCAGTCGACGCGTTCGAGCCAGCGGTCGGTCATGAATGACGGCCGGTAGCAGCCGAACGTGCTGGCCTCCACTTCGAAGCTGAGCAAGCGCAACCAGTCGCGCAGGCGCCAATAGCCGATGAATTCGCCCTCGGCGGGCAGGAACAGTTCGCCGAAACCGAGCTTGCGGTAGACGTGCGCGCGGCGCTGGCGAAGGCCCCAGAGGCTCGCAGGGTTCAAGCAGCAGATGACGACCTTCCCTTCGGGCACCAGCACGCGTTCGACTTCGCGCAGCGTTGCGTGCGGATCGACGTTCAACTCGAGCGAATGTGGCAGGACGACGAGGTCGAGGCTGTTCTCCTCGAAGGGCAGCGCAGCGAAATCGGTGACCAGTGCCGGCTTGATGCCGCCGGTCTCGGCCGGCTCGGACAACGCCAGCCAGCGATGCGGCATGCGGTTCGCGGCGAGGGCATCGAGCTCCGGAAGGCCGAGCTGGAGCGCATGGAACCCGAAGATGTCGGCGACGGCGCGGTCGAATTCCGCCCTTTCCCAGGCCAGCAGGTAGCGGCCGGCAGGCGTCTCGAACCACTGGCGCATTCCTATAATCGCGTCGCTCATGAGGCTGATCCCGCTCCCGGCGTTCCAGGACAACTGTTTGTGGTTCTTGCACGTGTCCGGCGAGGGCCATTCTAGTCACGCTCCACTCCGCGGATGCGGGCGCTTTTTCGAGGGGATACCGGCCCGCAGGGTCGAACCACTGGAAAAGTTGGCATCCCGGCCGGCTGAAACCCGGGTCTGCCGCACACATGAATACACACTCATCAATTTGAAATTCGCACGGATGGTGGAACCGGGTAACCTACAGCTGATCAATTGCAGCAGGCGCTGCGAAACTGCGTCGAGCTCGAAGCAGGTGAAGTGAGCGTCTTCACCACCCTCCGGCAATGAAGAACGGATTCAGATGAAGTTATCGCCTCTGGCCTGTGCCGTTGTCCTGCTTGCGCTTGCCGCGTGCGCCACTTCGCCGCAGCAGCCCGCGCCTGTCGACTCGGTGCCGCCCATCGCCAAGGCGATTCCTTCTGCGGGCCCTGTCGGCCCCATCGCGCCTCCCGCGGCTTCCGTGATCCCCGGCGGCGACCTCACGCCGATCGCGTCGATCGAAGTGCAGTCGAAGAACGTCGCGCTGCTGGTGCCGCCCGCGGACCTGTGGGAGCGCGTCCGCCGCGGCTTCAAGATGAAGGACCTGCAGAACGACTACGTGCGCCAGCAGGAGCAGTATTACCTGAGGAACCCCGAGTACATCGGGCGGATGACCGAGCGTTCGCGCAAGTACATGTTCCACATCGTCGAGGAGCTCGAGCGCCGCGACATGCCGACGGAGCTCGCCTTGCTGCCGTTCGTGGAAAGCGCATTCAACCCCCAGGCCATGTCGAGCGCGAAGGCCGCCGGCATGTGGCAATTCATCCCGTCCACAGGCCGCGTCTTCGACCTGAAGCAGAACGTCTTCCGCGATGATCGCCGCGACGTGCTCGCCTCGACGCGCGCTGCACTCGACTACCTGCAGAAGTTGCATGGCATGTTCGGCGACTGGCAGCTCGCCCTGGCCGCCTACAACTGGGGCGAAGGCAGCGTGGGCCGCGCCATTGCACGAAACCAGAAGCAAGGGCTTGGCACCACTTACGCCGAGCTCAGCATGCCCAACGAGACGCGCTGGTACGTGCCGAAGCTGCAGGCACTCAAGAACATCGTCGCCAACCCCGACGCCTACAACGCGGAGCTGCCCGTCATCGGCAACCACCCGTACTTCCAGACGGTCACGCTGTCGCGCGACATCGACGTCAAGCTCGCCGCGCAACTGGCCGACGTGCCGATCGAGGATTTCAAGGCGCTCAATCCGTCGATGAACCGGCCCGTGATCCTGGCCAACGGCACGGGGCAGATCCTGCTGCCATGGGACAACGCCACGATCTTCCAGCGCAATTTCGAGGCCTACACGGCCGGGCAGTATGCGAGCTGGACCGCATGGAAGGTCCCCGCCAACATGAACCCGGCGGAAGCAGCCAGGCGCACGGGCATGAGCGAGACGGACCTGCGTGCGATCAACACGATCCCGCCGCGCATGTTGATCAAGGCGGGCTCGGTCCTCATCGTGCCCCGCTCGTCGAAGATGCAGGCCGACGTATCGGATGACCTGGCAGACAACGCGCAGCTCAATCTCCAGTCGGAGATGGTCACGCGCAAGATGACCGTGAAGGCGGGCAAGAAGGACACGGTCGCCAGCATCGCGCGCCGCTACAAGGTCAGCACGAAACAAGTCGCGGAGTGGAACTCGACGACGGTTTCGGGCGCGTTCCACGCGGGCCAGCAGGTCGTTGTGTATGTGCCGGTGCGCACGGCCAAGGCCTCGCACACCCGCAAGGGTGCAACGCACGCGAAGGGCGCATCCACCAAGAAGCAGGCTGCGTCTGCGAAGAAGCCGGCGAAGACGGCGAAGCAATAGGCGCGCCATTGTCATTGCGGGCTTGACCCGCATCCAGTGTCCTTCTTCGTTGTGCGGAGACCGTTGGCGGCTCCACGGACGCCAGGGCACGCTCGTTGGGCGCCACCGGTTGATCTCAACGAGTGTGCCCTCTCGCGGCAGGCGATATCCGGCAAGGCCGATTTCGACCACCGCCGGCGACCGGGCCGCCGCGGCGACAGCGAAGGTAGCCCGAAGGGCGCGAGCACTCGTAAACTGACTCGCGGGCGAGTGTTTGCGGGTCAAGCCCGCAATGACATCAGATTTTCTCGGTCTCCCCCGCCCGCGGTTGCCACTTCATGAGCCGCTTCTCGGCCTTGCCGACGATTGCGTCGAGCACGAGTGCGAATGCGGTGAGCACGACGATCCCCGCGAACACCGTGTTCACATCGAACGTTCCTTCGGCCTGCAGGATCAGGTAGCCCACGCCCCGCGCGGAGCCGAGGTACTCGCCGACCACTGCACCGACGAACGCGAGGCCCACCGAGTTGTGCAGGCTTGCGAACACCCAGCTCGTCGCACTCGGCAAGTACACGGTGCGCAGCAGTTGCTTTTGATTCGCGCCGAGCATGCGCGCGTTCGCGAGCACCACCGGGCTGACTTCACGCACGCCCTGGTAGACGTTGAAGAAGACGATGAAGAACACGAGCGTCACCGCCAGCGCGACCTTGCTCCAGATGCCAAGGCCGAACCAGAGCGCGAAAATCGGCGCGAGGATCACGCGCGGCATCGAGTTGAGCGCCTTGATGTACGGGTCGAGGATCGCACCGGCCATGGGTGCCAGCGCAAGCCACAGGCCGAAGGCGAGGCCCAGCAGCGTCCCCACCGCGAATGCGAGCACGGTTTCCAGCAACGTGACACCCAGGTGGACGTAGATGTCGGCGCGACCCGCGAGCCCGTCTTCGAAAAGCGAGTTCGGCGGGACTGTCACGGGCATGAACCACGACCAGATCCGCCCCGCCACCTTGACCGGCTCGCCGAGGAAGAACGCTGTCTGCTCGTTGCGCGAGAGCAGGTGCCAGAGCACCAGCACGGCGACCAGGACCCCGACCTGCCACACCACCAAAGACTTCTCGTTCGGTGCGCCGCGCATCGTCACGCCGCCCCTTCCACATGGCTCAGGACAGGCTTCTTCAGTTGCTGCGCGTAGCCCTTGAGGACTTCCTCGCGCAGAACGCCCCAGATGCGTGAATGCAGCTCGACGAAGCGCGGATGCGTGCGAACCTCGGCGACGTCCCGTGGGCGGTCGAGGTCGATCGGGAATTCGCCGATCGGGTGCGTCGCAGGACCGGCAGCGAGAACCACGACGCGGTCGCTCATCGCGATGGCCTCATCGAGGTCATGCGTGATGAACAGCACCGCCTTGCGCTTGGCCGCCCACAAGTCCAGCACCTCGTTTTCCATGAGCTGGCGCGTCTGGACGTCCAGCGCCGAGAACGGTTCGTCCATCAGGATGATGTCGGGGTCCAGCGCGAGCACTTGCGCGAGCGACGTGCGTTTGCGCATGCCCCCCGAGAGCTGGTGCGGGTAGCGATCCGCGAATTCGCGCAGGCCCACGCGCTCGAGCCACGCGAGCGCCTGTGCGCGCGCTTCGGCTTCCTGCACGCCGTGGTACTGCAGGCCGACCATGACGTTGTCGATCGCGCTGCGCCAGGGCATGAGCGCTTCGGACTGGAACATGTAGCCCGCGCGGCGGTTGATGCCCTGCAGCGGCTCGCCGAATACGCGGACCTCGCCGCCCGATGGGGCGAGCAACCCTGCGCCGATATTGAGCAGCGTCGACTTGCCGCAGCCCGTGGGCCCGACCACCGACACGAACTCGCCGGCGCCGACGTGCATCGTCGTGTTCGCAACCGCCGTGTACCGCTCGCCGTTCTCGCGCGAGCGGAACGTGACGGTGATGTCCTGGAATTCGAGGGCCGCGGCCATGGGGCCGAGCTTAACGCCTATGCCTTGTACTTCTCTTTGGAGCGGCGGGCGAACTCGTTCGTGTATGTCTTCCCGAGGTCGATCTTGTCGGGATGCACTTCCGGCTCGAAGCTCGCGAGCGCGCGCAATGCGGTGCGCGGGCCGTCTTCGGGCATCACGCCGTCGAGCGCGAGCGCTTCGCGGATCTTGTTGAACGACGCGAGGTACAACGCGCGGTCGCCAAGCAGGTACGTCTCGGGCACCGTCCTGATGATGTCGCTGGGGCCCGCGGTCTGCAGCCACTTGAGGCCCCGCACGACGGCATTCGACAGGGCCTGGCACGTGTTGGGGTTGGCCTTGATGAATTCCGTGCGCGTGTACAGGCACGCGGCGGGCATCATGCCGCCGAAGACATCCTGCGTGCCCTTGAGTGTGCGCGTATCGCTGATGATCTTGACGTCACCCTTCTGCTCCAGCATGGTCATGATGGGGTCGGTGTTCGAGATTGCGTCCACCTGCCCCGAGCGCACCGCGGCGATCGCGCCCGACGATGTGCCGACACCCACATAGCTCACTTCCGTGCCCTTCACGCCCGCGCGCGAGAGCAGCAGGTTCGCGACCATGTTCGTCGATGAGCCCGGCGCAGACACGCCGACCCGCTTGCCCCGCAGGTCGGCCGGCGTCCTGTAGCCGGGCATCGTCTTGGTCGACACGCCGACGGAAATCTGCGGCGCGCGGCCCATCAGGACGAATTCCTGGATGGACTGGTTGCGCACCTGCATGTTGATCGTGTGCTCGTACGCGCCGTTGACGATGTCGGCCGAGCCGCCCATCAACGCCTGGAGCGCTTTCGCACCGCCCGCGAAATCGGAAATCTCAACGTCCAGCCCCTCCGCCTTGAAGTAGCCCAGCTGCTCCGCGATGGTGAGCGGCAGGTAGTAGAAAGCGGACTTGCCGCCGACCGCGAGCGAGAGCTTGGGTTTTTCGACGCGCGGCTGCGCACGCAGCGCAGGTGCGGCAACGGCAGCGGCCGCAACGGCGGCGCCAATGGTGAATCCGCGGCGGGAAATGGTTTTGTTCTTCATACTGACAGACGCCTCAACTGATCTCCGTCGAGGTTAGTCAGCGCGCATTCGATCCGCATCGGGACCATCCCCTGCGGGTTAACACGTAACGGGCGCGCCGTCAGCGCAACGTCAGCGGAACCCGGCGAACAAGATCGCCACGTTGACCACCAGCGCCAGCGCCCAGATCCCCGATCGCGCCATCGGCAGCCCGCCCACGTACATCGCGACGTACATGATGCGCAGCGTCACGAAGATCACCGCAAGGATGTCGACGATGCCCTGCGACGCGTTCAGCTGGTGGGCAATGATCACCGCGCCGATGAAGAACGGCAGCGCTTCGAAGGTGTTGGCCTGCGCCGAGTTCGCGCGGGCCTGCCAGTCGGTCTGCTTCGCCAGCCATGCGCGCGGGTCCGCGTTGTCGAAACCCCCTTGCTTGCGCGGCTTGCCGAAGCCGGGCGACTTCGCGATGTATGCACAGGCGTACGGCAGCAAAGCCATCACCAGGACGCACCAGTACGCTATGGTGAAATGCGGATACACGACTGTTCCCTCCTACTTCCGGTCGACCAGCGCGTGTGCGATCGTTCCCAGGTCGACATACTCGAGCTCGCTGCCGGCCGGCACGCCGCGCGCGAGCCTCGTCACCTTCAGCCCCCTGGCCTTCAACGCTTCGCCGATGACGTGTGCCGTGGCTTCGCCCTCGGCCGTGAAATTCGTCGCGAGGATCACTTCCTGCACGGTGCCGTCCATCGCACGCTCGAACAGCTTGGCAAGCCCGATGTCCTTCGGCCCGACACCGTCGAGCGGGCTGAGCTTGCCCATCAACACGAAGTACAGGCCCTTGTAGGCCGACGTGCGCTCGACGGCCGCCTGGTCCGCGGGCGTTTCGACGACGCACAGCTTCGTCGCGTCGCGCCGCGGATCCGTGCAGGTGCCGCACACCTCGCCTTCGGTGAACGTATGGCAGCGCGTGCAGTGCCGGATGTTCGTCGCCGCTTGCTGCAGCGACTGCGCGAGATGCTGCATCGCGACGCGATCGTGCTGGAGCAAATGAAACGCCATGCGCGAGGCGGACTTCACCCCCACGCCGGGCAGCCGCCGCAGTCCTTCGATCAGCGTGTCGAGCGCACCCGCCATCTAGAAGGGCAGCTTCATCCCGGGCGGCAGGCCCGGCATCCCGGCGGTGATCTTGCCGAGCTTTTCCTGCGATGTTTCCTCGGCCTTGCGCACGGCGGCATTGAACGCTGCGGCGACAAGATCCTCGAGCATGTCCTTGTCGTCCGCGAGCAGGCTCGGGTCGATCTCCACGCGCTTCACGTCGTGCTTGCAGGTCATCGTCACTTTGACCAGCCCCGAGCCGGCTTCACCCGAGACCTCGATGTGGGCGAGTTCGTCCTGCGCCTTCTTCAGGTTGTCCTGCATGGCCTGCGCCTGCTTCATGAGGCCGGCGAGCTGTCCCTTGTTGAACATGTCTTGATCCTTGCGGTTTGCCTTAAGACGGCTTGATGCTTCCCGGCACGATTTTCCCCCCAAAGTCGCGCATCATGTCCTGCACGAACGGGTCCTTGAGGATGATTTCTTCCGCGGCCTTCTGGCGCGCTTGCGCCGCAGCAGCGTTGCGCCGCGCGGGGCTGTCCGTGACGACGCCCACTTCGACGCTCAAATTGACTTCATGGCCGGCCCCGCGCAGCGCGGCTTGCAGGCGGTCCCGGCTGGCGGGCTGGTTGAGGGACTCGCGGTCCACGCGAAGCATCCAGTGGCCCACGTCGCGCGCGACGAGCTGCGACTGCAGCGCCAGTTCACGCACGAGCGCAGTCACCGCTTCGCGCGAAACCAGGTCCTTCACGGTGCCGTACCAGAAATCGCCTTCCGCAGTCGGCGTGTATTCGGTTGCGGGCGGCGGGGTTTCGCGCGCGGATTCGGACTGCACACGCACCGGCACGCCGACGACGTCGCCCTGCGGTTTTCCGTTGGCGGGGACGGGCCGCGCCGTGGGTTGAACGCGCTGCGGACGCGATTCGACCACCGGCAGCACGCGACCCGGCGGCGCGGGCCTCGCCGGCGCGGGCTCATTCAAAGTTTTTTTTTGAACCGCGCCGGCCGGCGTCTTGAAGGCAAGCAGCCGCAGCAACACCATCGTGAGCGCGGCGTATTCGTCGGCCGCGAGGCCCAGCTCGGTCCGGCCGTTCAGGCACATGCTGTAGAGCAGCTGCGTCTCATCCGGCGCCATCGCCTTCGCGAGGCGCGCCGCCTGCACCGCTTCATC
The DNA here is from genome assembly GCA_035526975.1 of Ramlibacter sp. Lineage (GTDB taxonomy): Bacteria > Pseudomonadota > Gammaproteobacteria > Burkholderiales > Burkholderiaceae_C > Ramlibacter. The sequence continues at coordinate 23,481 of DATLBJ010000218.1, read as the reverse complement.
GTCGCTCTCGTCGGCAGACCCCGGCACGGCCTGGATCACCGCCATTCGATGCAGCACCGCGCACATTTCTTCCAGCGTCGAGCCGGCGGACAAGCCGTGCTCGCGCAACTGGTCCGACACATCGACGACCGCCTTGCCATCGCCTTGCGCAAGCGCTTCGATCACGCGAAAGACGTGGCTGCGATCCACGCTGCCCAGCATCTGGCGCACCCCGGCTTCCTCGATCTTCCCGTTGCCGTAGGCAATCGCCTGGTCGGTGAGCGACAGCGCGTCGCGCATCGATCCGCGTGCGGCGCGGGCGATCACGCGCAGCGCGTGCGCGTCGGCAGGAACCCCTTCTGCCTCGAGCACGCGATCGAGGTGCACGTGCACTGTCTCGGGGGCCATCGGCCGCAGGTTGAACTGGAGGCACCGGGACAAGACCGTGACGGGCACCTTCTGCGGGTCGGTCGTCGCGAGGACGAATTTCAGGTACTCGGGCGGCTCTTCCAGCGTCTTGAGCATCGCGTTGAACGCGTGCCCCGTGAGCATGTGCACTTCGTCGATCATGAAGACCTTGAAGCGGCCTTGCACGGGCTTGTACACGGCCTGTTCGAGCAGCGCCTGCACTTCGTCGACACCGCGGTTCGACGCCGCATCGAGCTCGGTGTAGTCGACGAAGCGCCCCGCGTCGATGTCGCGGCACGGCTGGCAAACGCCGCACGGCGTGGCGGTGATGCCGCCGTTGCCATCCGGCCCGACGCAGTTCAGCGACTTCGCAAGGATGCGCGAGACCGTCGTCTTGCCGATGCCGCGCGTGCCCGTGAAAAGGTATGCGTGGTGCAGCCGCTGCTGCGTGAGCGCATTGGTCAGCGCCTGCACGACATGCTCCTGGCCGACCATCTCGGAAAACGTCCGGGGGCGGTACTTGCGGGCGAGCACGACGTACGACATCGCGCGCATTCTACGTGCCGCGTTTTCGCCGCTCTTCAGCAGGGCGCGCATGCGGCGCACGTACAATTGCCAGTGACGGGCCTCCCCGCATGGTGAAGCGGCCAACCGGGTCAGGTGGGGAACCAAGCAGCCCTAACTGTGGAGCCAGTGCCGGGGGTAAGGCTCGTCTTCTCCCCTTCCTTCCGCCACCATCCGTTTCCGCCTAGCCCGGGTCGGGAACTTCCCTCACAGCGAGCGCTGGCGCACCGACCGCGCATCCCGCCAGCGTCCGACAAGCTCGTGCATTGACCGCTCCCATACTGCGTTGGCAGTTCGGGAGGTTCATCAATGCCGGCCATCGTTTTCACTCACATCCTCGCGCGGTTCGCCACCGTGGCGTTGCTCCTGTGGGCGTGCGATGCGATCGCCGCCACCACCGAGCGGGGCGCGGCACAACCGGATGCAACCGTCGTCGCCGGCGACTTTCCCCGTCCCGCACTCGAAGTCAGCACATCCACGATGCCGCGCCTCGATGGCGTCGAAGGCGCCGCGCGCTCCTCGCGCCTGGACCTGAGCGTGATGCCGCAGCAGCACTCCGGCATCGGCCTGGCGCTGGGGATCAACACCTTCACCGCCACGCTTCCCGCTTTCGGTGCGCCGAACTCGCAATCGCTCGACCTGGGCCTGCGTTGGCGCTACATGCTCGACAACCATTCGCGCGTGGACGTGACGGCGTACCGCCGCCTGCCGAACAACGATGCGATCGCCCTCATCGAAAGCCGCGACCCGTCGTACGGCGCGCGTGTGGAAATGGCGTTCGGTTCCAACCGCCTGCGCAAGGGCTTCGTCGCCGAACACGGATTCGTCGGCCTGCAGCTCGAAAGCGGCGCACGCCTGACGGTCAAGCGCACCGGCGGCGTGCCGATGCTCTACTACCGCAACACCTTCTGATCAAGGCACCCGGACGATGCGGCCATCCGCGGTCAGGAAGGCCGCGTGCACGGTGTTCGCGCCGTGCAACGCTTGCACGGCCTGGCGATACCGTTGCATCTGCTGGACGAGGTCCGCGCGGCGTTCGGGCTGCGTCGCGCTCTTGTAATCGAGCACCCACCACTCCTGCAATGCGGTGCGCCGCACGAGGCGGTCGATCCGCAGCAGCTCGCCTTCGTGGTGCAAGGCCACTTCGTTGCCCTGCCAGTCGACGGCCGCCGGATCCCACGCCCATGCACCTTCGCCCTGTGCGATCGACTGCGCCATGCGCGCCGCATCCTCTGCCTGGTCCATCCCCAACGAGAAGTCACGCGCGACGCGGCGCAACTGCGCAGGTGTGAATCGCGCACCGGCCTGCATGGTCTCCAGCAGGCGGTGCATCGCCTGGCCAATACGCGATTGCAATGAATCGCGGGCGGACGTGGAAGGCTGCCCGGCCGGGTCCGGCAGCTTTGCGATCGCGGCCAACGGGAAATGCGATGCGGCGACTCCCGGCAGTGCGCGGGCAGGGGGAGCTTCGACAGGCGTAGCAAGAGCTTCGAGCCGCCGCCACCAGCTGCCTTCATTCACCCGATGCGGTGCGATCGCCGAGATCACGAGTTCGCGGCGCGCGCGCGTCATCGCGACATAGAGGCCATTGAGCTCTTCGCGCATCCGCGCCGTGCGCTCCACGGCCAGCGCATCCTCGTGGCATGCAGGCGGACGCTTCTCGCTCGCCAGGAAAGAAAAGCGCCACGGCGACGGGGCTTCGGCCGGCCATTCGACGACCACCCCCATGGTTTCGGTGTTTTGCGGCGCCGAATCGGTGTCCAGCAGCAGTACGACGTCCGCTTCCAGGCCTTTGGCGCCATGCACGGTCAGGAGGTTGACTGCGTTCGTGCTTTCGGCCGCCGGGGCGTCGATGCCGCCCGCCTTCATCGCACGCACGAAGGAATACGGCGTCGGATAGCGCCCGCCGTTCCAGTCGAGTGCGGCGCCGAGCAGTGCGCGCAGGCGCGCAACGACGAGGCTTCGCATCTGCCCGGGTGCCGCGGCGGCGAAACGCGCCAGCACGTCGGCGTCTGCGTAGATCGCCGCAAGCGCGTCGTGCGGCGGAAGGACGTCGACCCAACTCTTCCACCGGGCGAGCTTCGCGGCCGCGTCGTCCCGGAGGAGCTCGAACCACGTCGCCGCGGGTTGCGCGCGCGCAGCCAAGGCAATCTCGACCAGCGCGTCGTCGTCGAAGCCGAAGAGCGGCGATTTCAGCGCCCGTGCCAGCGACAAGTCGTGGCTGGGCGAGACGAGCACGTCCAGGAGCGCGACGATGTCCCTGACTTCCGGCGCATCGCACAGGTCGGCGCGCTCCGGCTGCTGCGCCGGCACGTGCAGCTCGCGCAGCTCTGCCTCCAGAACCGAAAGCCGGCTGCGCTTGCGCGCGAGCACCATGACCTGCGCGGCCGGTGTGCCTGCGGCGATGCGCGAAGCGATCCATGCCGCCGCCTGGCGCGCTTCGACCTGCAGCAGCTTTTCTTCCGGCAGCTCGCGCGGCGTGAGCAGGCTGTCCCGCCACGCCTGGGCAATGCCTTGCGGTTTCGCGATCGCGTCGCGCTCGATGCGCGGCAGGCGCAGGACGGCGCCCGCGTCGTTCGATCCAGTCGTGTGCGCTCGGAAGCCTTCGTACAAGCCCTCGTCCTGCGCGGCGGCCATCGCCTGGTTCACCACGTCCAGAACCTGCGGTGAATTGCGGCGCGTGTGGTCGCAGCTCAGGATGTCGCCGCCCAGCCCGTCACGGATGAACGCCTGGGCTGCCTTGAACACCAGGGGCTCCGCGCGCCGGAAACGGTAGATGCTTTGCTTCGGGTCGCCGACGATGAAAACCGCAGGCGCATTGCCGGCGCCCGCATAGCCTTCCAGCCACGCGCCAAGCGCATGCCACTGCAGCGGGTTCGTGTCCTGGAACTCGTCGATGAGGAGATGGCGCGTGCGCGCATCGAGCTTTTCCTGCACCCAGCCGGACAGCACTTCGTCGGACAGCAGGCGCATGGCAGCGCGTTCGACGTCGTTCATGTCGACCCAGCCGCGCTCGCGCTTCAACGCGGCGAACTCCTCGATCACGATGCGCGCGAGCCGTGTCATCCGTTGCTGGTGCAGCCACGCTTCGTGCTGGCAACGTGCTTCGCAGATTTCCCGCAGCTCGGCTTCCGCTTCCTGCGCCGCCGCGTACTTCACGAGGTTCGCATTCAGCCGATCCTCTCCGGCAACGAAGAATGCCTTGCGCAGCACCTCGAACCTTGCCTCGAGGTCATCGCCGAGGAAGGCGGTGACGATCGCATCGGCCGCCTTGAGCGGCGTCTTGTTCTTCTGCGCACCCAATTGCGTCGCACGCTGCATCCACCGGTGCCGTGCGATGTCACCCCTGAGGCGGTCTTCGGGCCGCTCGCAGCCGCCGAACTGCGGGAACTGCTCGTCGAAACGCCTGACCGACTCCGCGGGGATGCCTCGCTCGTCGGCGAAAGCGAACTCGACGCGCTTGTCCAGCGCGGCGCCCAGGGCCTTTTGCGTTTGCGTGCGCCCATGCGCCGCGACGGACGCTTCGTAGTCCGCGCGCGCCACGTCATCGCGCGCGACCGTGGTGTAGAACCGCCGCCACACGAGCTCGATCGCCTCGTCGTCGCGCTCCAGCAGTTCATAGTTGGCCGGCAGCCGCAGCTCCTCCAGCACCGCCAGCGGCGCAGTGCGCAGCAGGGCCGCGAACCAGCTGTGGAAGGTGCGGACCTGCACCGGGCGGCCGCTTGCCAGCAGGCGCGCGTGCAGCCCTTTCAACCCGGCGACCTGTTCGGCGGAAGGCTGGGCGATGCCGCGCATCGCGAGTTCCTCGCGCAGCTGATCGGGGCCGGCGACGCTGAACTGGGCCAGCCACTTGTGCAGGCGCTCGCGCATCTCGCCCGCGGCTTTCTTCGTGAACGTGATCGCCAGGATCTCATGCGGCTGCGTGCCATCGAGCAGCGCCCGCAGGATGCGCGAGACGAGCATCCAGGTCTTGCCCGCACCGGCGCACGCTTCGACGGCCACGCTGCGGCGCGGGTCGCACGCGATTTCGTAGAAGTGCGCGCCCTGCACGCGCTTGCCGTCGTGCTCGTACGCCAGCGCAGGCTTGCGCGTGCTCATGCCCAGAAGTCCTTTCGGCACAGGCCGCGGGCGGCGCAGTACTCGCATGCCACCCCTTCGCCCAGGGCCGTGAGCGATTCCCCCTTCTCGATGCGGTGAAGGTCGTGCACGATTCCTTCGAGCAGCAGGTCGCGTGCGAGCGCAACCTCTTTTTGTTCGACGGTGCGGGTTTCGCCCCGTTCATTGACGTTGACGTATGCGGCGCGCAGCGAATCGTCGGCGAGCAACGCGGCATAGAACGCGAGCTGTGTGTCCTCGCCCGGGTCGCGCACCCGGTTCCGGGTCTTCTCGTGGTTCTCCGTCTTGTAATCCATGACCATGCGAACGCCGCTGCGCAGCATGTCGATCCGGTCGATGCGGCCAAGCAGGTGCACGCCCTCGTATTCGCGGCGCAGTTCTTCCTCCGCCGACTCGAAAGCCGCGCCTTCGGCCGCTTCGTGCCTGGCCAGCCAATCGAGGTAGCCCTCTCGCGCCTGCGCCCATGCGGCGCTGAAGGGCAGGAACTCGCCTTCGTCAAGGCGCATCTCGCCCGTGACTTGCGCCGCGGCCTCGTCGAGCAGCTTCCTGCGATCGCCGCCGCGTGCGGCAAGCGAGGTGTGGAAGTTGTTCAGGACGCGGTGCAGCCAATTGCCGAATTCGCGCTTGTCGATGTCGACGTCGATCTCCTCCGGCTCCTGGAGCGCGAGCTGGCGCCGCGCGAAGAAGCGGTAAGGGCACAGGCGAAGGTCGTCATACGCCGTGGCCGAAATTTTTTCGACGGGCAGCAATTTCCCTTTCGCGACTGGCCGCGCAGTGCCGGTCGTGGCGATGTCTCGCAACGTGCGCGGATCGGTGCCCGCCTGCGTGCCGCCTTCGAGAACCCGCTGCTGCAACAGCGGGCTGGGCAACTGCGCCTCGCCGCTGTCGTCGGTACGGCGCCACAAGATGTCGCAGCGTGCAGTCTGCAAAGCCTGCCGCCACGCCTCACGGGTTTCAGTCTCCAGCTCTTCGCGCGAGGGCAAACCAAGCAGCTTTCGTTGCGATGAGGACCAGGGCCCGGCCGGATCGGGCGAGACCGGCAGGCGCGTTTCATCGCATCCCGGCATGACCAAGGCTGCGAACGGACGCGCAAGCAATTGGTGGAACGGCAGGATCACGACGTCCGCACCGTCGGCCGCCGCAGGGCGAAAGTTGCCGGCCTCCAGCGTGTCGTTCACCCACGCCGCGAATTCCGCGAGAGACATGCGCCGGCGCGCCGGCGCGAAGTGTTCGAGCTCGGCGCGGCCCGCGTCGGACAGGTGCAACGCAGCAACGACCTGCTCGCCCGCCGCATCGCGCTCCAGTTCACGCCATTGGCCGCTCGCCTGCAACGTGGCCCGCAACTGGCGCAGCCATTGCGGCAATGCGCGCGACTCCTGCATGCTGTCGCGCAACGCATTCACCGACTCGAACACGGCCTGCGTGCCTGCGCCGAAGTCCGCTGGGCGTACGAAACGCCATTCGCGAATGCCTTCGCGGCGGACGCGCCGCTCGAGCGCCAGCACGCAGCCCGGCGGGTGCGCGCTGGAGTTCTTCAGCCAGTCAACCACGGCATCCGTCCCCGCCGTGCGCAGGCAAGCGCGCAACACCAGCATCACGTGCGCGCCGGCGCGCGTGGTCGAAAGCTTCCAGCCGGTCTCGTCACGGATCGCCGCACCGCCTTGCTCCAGCATCGCGCGAATGCGGCGCGTGAGCACGCGGTCGATGGCGGCCAGCGCAACCGGCGCGCGGCCCTCCCGGATATGGCGAAGCACGCATGCCGCGGCGCGCTCGGCCTCGTCGGCCGGATCGCTGGTTTCATGCACTTCAATGCAACCCCCATCGCCTTCCAACGGGACTTTCACGATTTCGCCACGCGGCGCAAAGCGCCTCACGAGCGCTGCCGCCAACGGATCGGGACGCAGGCCCTCGGTCACCACGAGAACATCAACATCCGTCGTGGCCGCGGGAGTGAAGAGGAAGTCGGTGGCGAACGACGAAGCGGCGGTCCATTCGATTGCGATGTTCGCGATTGCTGCTTCGCGCGATAGCACCGCCGAGTCGAGCCCCGGTGCGATCGCGCTGCGCATGCGCGCGGCCCACGCGCGGCGCGAACCGGGCTCGATGGCCGCAGCGACAGGCACCAGGCCCCGGGCCGCTTCCACGAGGCGTGGCGCGAGGACGTCCGCGTGCGATCCCAGCCCCGCGCGCGCGAGCATCGCTTGCGCGGAGAGCAGGTCACGCGCCGCTTCGCCCGTGATGTCCTGCTCGCCCGGCTCGAACCACGAGGCCGCACTCCATGTCTGCGTCGTCTCGAAACGCGGCATGAACCCGAGCGGAACCTGCCTTGCCCACGCCTCGCGCGCGGGCTGCAACAGGTGGATGAACGGCAGCAGCACGACGGTTCGTGCGGCATGCGCCGCGTGCGAGTCGATCAGCTCGCGAACACGGCTCATCAGCCCGTCGAGCGCGGCCCGATGGGCTTGGGCTATCGCCGCGATAGGGGCTTGCGGGTTCACCCGCGGACCTTGCGGGGACTTGGTTTCTGACACAATGACCTCACTGTAGCGGCATGAGCCGATCGCTACGAACGGCAGAACGCGAAGAAAGGAAATCCTTCATGGCCAGCGACCTGATCAAGCACGTTTCCGATGCGACTTTCGAACAGGATGTCCTGCAGGCGGACAAGCCGGTGCTCGTGGACTACTGGGCGGAATGGTGCGGGCCGTGCAAGATGATCGCGCCGATCCTCGACGAGGTCGCCGGCAGCTACGGCGACAAGCTGCAGGTCGCGAAGATGAACGTGGACGAAAACCGCGAAGTGCCCGCCAAGTTCGGCATCCGCGGGATCCCCACGCTGATGTTGTTCAAGAACGGGGAGCTGGCGGCGACGAAAGTCGGCGCCATGAGCAAGGCGCAACTCACGGCGTTCCTGGACCAGCAGCTCGGCTGAGCCGGCGAACGTTGGTATGCCAACCGGCGCGCCGCGCCGGCCCACAAAAGGCCCACACGGGCCTTTTTTGTTGTCTATAATCCGCCCAGCTTCGCCGGATGCTTTTGAGCAATCCGGTCCGAGTCCCCGGCCCGGGCATTCGCTCCCAACGGCCTTTTCCCCCGAGACAGTCCAACAAGAAACTCCGAAGCGGAGTCCCCCGATGCACCTGAACGAACTCAAGGCACTGCACGTCTCCGAAGTCCTCAAGCAAGCCGAGGAACTGGAGATCGAGAACACCGGCCGCATGCGCAAGCAGGAGCTGATGTTCGCGATCATCAAGAAGCGCGCCCGCGCCGGCGAACAGGTTTTTGCGGACGGGGTTCTGGAAATCCTGCCGGACGGCTTCGGCTTCCTGCGCAGCCCGGACACGAGCTACACCGCAAGCACCGACGACATCTACATTTCGCCTTCGCAGGTGCGGCGCTTCAACCTGCACACCGGGGACATGGTCGAAGGCGAAGTGCGCACGCCCAAGGACGGCGAGCGCTACTTCGCGCTGACCAAGCTGGACAAAGTCAACGGCATGGCGCCGGAATCGAACAAGCACAAGGTGATGTTCGAGAACCTGACGCCCCTGTTTCCCAAGGAGCAGATGCGCCTCGAGCGAGACAACCTCAAGGCCGAAGAGAACATCACGTCGCGGATCATCGACATCATCGCCCCCATCGGCAAAGGCCAGCGCGCGCTGATCGTCGCGCCGCCCAAGAGCGGCAAGACGGTGATGATGCAGCACATCGCGCACGCGATCGCCGCCAACTACCCCGACAGCTACATGATGGTCCTGCTCGTGGACGAGCGTCCCGAGGAAGTGACCGACATGCAGCGCTCGGTGAAGGGCGAAGTGATCGCGTCGACCTTCGATGAACCCGCTGCGCGCCACGTGCACGTGGCCGAGATGGTCATCGAGCGCGCCAAGCGCCTGGTCGAACTGAAGAAGGACGTCGTCATCCTGCTCGATTCGATCACCCGCCTCGCCCGTGCCTACAACAACGTCGTGCCTTCGTCCGGCAAGGTGCTGACCGGTGGTGTGGACGCCAACGCGCTGCAGCGCCCGAAGCGCTTCCTCGGCGCTGCGCGAAATGTCGAAGAGGGCGGCTCGCTCACCATCATCGCCACTGCGCTGATCGACACCGGCTCGCGCATGGACGAAGTGATCTTCGAAGAGTTCAAGGGCACCGGCAACAGCGAACTGCACCTGGACCGCCGCCTCTACGAAAAGCGCGTGTTCCCCTCGATCCAGCTCAATCGCTCCGGCACGCGCCGCGAGGAACTGCTGCTGCCGCCCGAGGTGCTGCAGAAGACCCGCATCCTGCGCCAGTTCATGTACAACATGGACGAAATCGAGGCCATGGAGATGGTCCTCAAGTCGATGAAGGCCACGAAGTCCAATGTGGAGTTCTTCGACATGATGCGCCGCGGCGGGTAAATCCCCTCTGGCCGGCCCGTGACCGGTGGCTACACTCCGGGCGCATGAAAACCAGCCGGCGTTCCTTCCTCTCGATCGTGACCGCGCTCACATCGGGCGCGGCGTTCGCACGCCCGCTCGACGCAATCAAGAAGAGCGGCAAGCTTGTCGCCGCCACGGAAGGCGCATTCACGCCATTCAACTACTTCGAAGGCAGCAAGCTCACCGGCTTCGAGGTCGAACTCGCGGAATTGCTCGCGAAGAAGATGGGCGTGTCGATCGAGTGGAAGACCGTCGGCTTCGACGCCCTCCTGACCGGCCTCGCGCAGGACCGCTGGGACCTCGTCATCGCCTCGCACGGCATCACCGATGAGCGCGCCAAGGCCGTCACGTTCACGTCGCCGCACTATTGCTCCGGCGGGATGATCGTGGCGCGCGATGCGGCCATCAAATCGGCTACGGACCTCGCCGGACGCACCGTGGCCGTACAGACAGGGACGACCTACCTTGAGAACGTGCAGAAGGTTCCCGGCGTGAAGTCGGTGCGCAACTTCCCATCCGACTCGGATGCGCGTTCAGCGCTGGCCGCGGGCCGCGTCGACGCGTGGGTCACCGACCGCTTCACCGCGATCGAATCCGTGCGCAAGAACCCGCAGCTGAAGCTCCATCTCGGCAACCTGTTCTTCACCGAGCGTATCGCTGCTGCTGCAGCCAAGGGCAATAGCTCGCTCGCTCAGGCGTGGAACGACGCGCTTGCGAAGAGCATGGCCGACGGCTCGTACGCCGCCTTGTCGAAGAAGTATTTCGGCGAAGACGTGCGCTGCAAGTAGGCCATGCTCGTCGCGCTGTGGCCTGCGTCGTGGTCGCGCCCCGCGCGCAGCAACGCCACGATTGCCGCGGCGGCGGTCTTGTTGGTCATCGTGCTGTGGGTGATCGGGGCGCTGCTGTCGATGCTGCCCGAACCGATCGGCAACAACGCGGAGCAATTCGCGCAAGGCGCGCGCACGACGCTGTGGCTCACGCTGTTCTCGGGAGCCATCGGCCTCGTTCTGGGGTTGGCCGCCGCGCTGGCGCGCACGTCACCGAACAAGTTCCTGCAAGCGCCGGCGCGCTTCTACATCTGGCTGATCCGCGGCACTCCCCTGCTGGTGCAGATCCTGTTCGTGTACTTCGCGTTGCCGGTGATGGTGCCCGCGCTGGTGCTGCCGGATTTCGCCGCGGCCGTGCTCGCTCTCGGCCTCAACGTCGGTGCGTACAACGCAGAGGTGATTCGCGGAGCGTTGCTCGCGGTGCCGCAGGGCCAGCGGGATGCGGCGGTGGCGCTCGGAATGCGGCCTTTCAACGTGCTCGTCTCCGTCGTTTTGCCGCAGGCCGCGCGCGTCGCCCTGCCCCCGCTTGCGGGCAACGTCGTTGCGTTGCTGAAGGATTCATCGCTGGCGTTCGCCATCGGCGTCGTCGAGCTCACGAACGTCGGCAATCGCGTGCAGGCCGTCACCTTCCAGCCGGTGGCCACTCTCGCGACCACGGCTTGCATCTACTTGCTGCTCACGACGTTGCTCACGCAGTTCTCGGGCGCGCTCGAGCACCGGTTGGAGCGCGAGCGCTAGAAGACGAACAGCATCCCGTTCTGGATCGCGCCCATCACGTTCGCCTGGTTCTCGGGCGATTGGGAAAAGTGGATCAGCACGTCACCCCGCGACTGGGTCTGCAACTCTTCGAGGTGGAACTCCAGGCCGCCGGAATCGGGCGCTCGATGCAGCACGTTCTGGTACAACAGTGTGACGAAAGCGGTGTCGTCCACGGCGCCGCCGTACTTTGCCTGGAACTCCGGGCTCGCGATGAAGTTCGACGCCACCTGCTCCAGCGTGAGACCTGTATCCAGCGCGTTCATCTGGAAGCCCAGGCCTCCGATGTCCGGCACACGGTCGAACGCGGCCTGGTACAGGCGATACGCTTCCCCGCCGTGGCCATCTAGGTCGATCGCGATCTTCGAGTCCGCGAACGTGAGGCGCTCGACGTTCACGAGCGTATCGGTGCCGTCCGAGAAGCCCACGTTGTGCGTGACCGTCCACGTGTGCGCCGTCCCCGGGGTTTGCGTGATGGAGTAGTTGGCCCGGATGTCGCTGAACATCGCGGTGTCGACGCCGCCGCCCCCGTCGATGCTGTCATCGCCCGTCCCTCCCGTGATCGTGTCGTTGCCGTCCGCGGCCGCGACTGTGTCGTTGCCCCCCAGCGCTGCGATCGTGTCGCCGATCGACGTGCCGAGGACCGCGTCCGGGCCGTCCGTGATCGTCGGATTGGGCGGGGCGCCGCTCGTGGCCAGTTGTGCGGTGAAGTTGAAGACGTCGTGATAGCTGTAGTTGCCGTCGTACCCGAGGTTCACCGTGTAGTCGATCGGGTAGCCGGCGGTCCCGGCGAGCGTGTACTGGCCGTTGGAGTAGCTCAGTGTGAGTCCGTTGCTCGAGATGTTCGCGCCTGACAGGTTCACGGTCCACGGCCCGGCCGCGGAACCCGTGCCGCTCAACGTGCCGGAAAGCTGCGCGGATCCGCTCGTGCCGTAGAAGCTCGAATCGCGATACGTGCCGCCGAACGACCACGTGCCGGACAGGGACCCGTCGGAATTGCCGGTGATCGACGCGGTGAATGTGCCCGTCGTCGTCAGCTGGCCGAAACTGCCGGACGCCGGTCCGCTGAAAGTCAGGGAAAAACTCATGGGAACTCCTTGGCTGGTGACGGCGCGGAGTGTGGTTTTGGCTGCCTCTTCCCGCAAATGGGGCTTCCCGGCTATAATGTGAGGCTTCCCTTAAGGTAAGTAGGAACGTTCTAACGCTTCCCGGCTGCCATCACCAATCAGGACAGACATGAAAGACGGCATCCACCCGAACTACCGCGAAGTGCTCTTCGTGGACCTTTCCAACGGCTTCAAGTTCGTCACGCGCTCGTGCGTGCAGACGAAGGAAACCGGCAAGGCCGACGACGGCCGCGAGCTGCCGCTGTACAAGCTGGATACGTCGAGCGAATCGCACCCCTTCTACACCGGCACGCAAAAGTCGGTCAGCGACATGGGCGGCCGCGTCGAGAAATTCCGCAACCGCTTCGGCAAGAAGTAAGCCTTCTTCGCTCAGGAACAAAGGCAGCCTCGGCTGCCTTTTGTTTTGCCCGCACATAATCGCGGGCTAGTGAATCAACCCACTCCCGCCATCGTCGCCCAGGATGCGGTGCGCCGCCTCCCCCGGGTCGCGCTCCTGCTGTTCTGCCTTGCGTACGTGGTGCCGGGCTTCGTCGGCCGCGAGCCGTGGAAAAGCGCGGACATCTCCGGTTTCGGCTACATGTTCGAGCTCGCGCGAAGCGGGTCGGCGTGGCTGTCGCCGACGCTGATGGGACAACCGCCCGAATTCGATGCCCTGCTGCCCTACTGGCTCGGCGCGTGGGCGATCAAGCTCTCGCCGGCATGGATCCCGCCCGACTTCGCTGCGCGGATTCCCTTCGTCCTGCTGCTCGTCGTGACGCTTGCCGCGACCTGGTACGGCGTGTACTACCTTGCGCGCAGCCCCCAGGCCCAGCCGGTGCAATTCGCATTCGGCGGCGAAGCGCGGCCCACCGACTACGCGCGCGCGATCGCGGATGGCGGGCTGCTCGCACTGGTCGCGTCCCTGGGCCTTGCGCAGTTCTCGCACGAAACCACGCCCTCGCTTGCGCAACTGGCCTTCACGGCGACAGCGTTCTTCGGCATCGCGGCGATGCGCTATCGCCCGTTGCAGGCCTGGCTCGGATTGGTCGCGGGACTTGCCGGCCTGGTGCTGAGCGGCGGGCCTTCGATCGCGATCCTGTTCGCGGCCGGTGGCATCCTCATCGTGCTGCTCGATCGTCATCCCGACCCGGCTGCCATGCTCCATCCGGCGGTGCGTTCCGCGTTGGTCGCGGCTGCGATGCTGGTTGCCGCAGCGGTCGCGACGGCGCTCGACCTGTGGCAGTGGCGTGTGGGCAATGCGATTCCGCACGAGGCGCGTTCGCTTCTGCGCCTGCTGCTGTGGTTCACCTGGCCCGCGTGGCCGCTTGCGATCTGGACCTTGTGGCGCTGGCGCCGCCAGCTGGCGAGCCGGCACGTCGCGTTGCCGCTGTGGTTCGTGATCGTTGCGATCGGCTCCACGATCGCAACACCATCGTCCGATCGTTCCCTGCTCCTCGCGTTGCCTGCGCTCGCGGCGCTTGCCGCATTCGCGCTGCCGACATTCAGCCGCAGCGCTTCGGCGTTGATCGACTGGTTCTCGCTCCTGTTCTTCAGCGTGTGCGCGATCACCATCTGGGTGATCTGGCTGTCGCTGCACACCGGCATCCCCGCGAAACCCGCAGAGAACGTCGCGCGCCTTGCACCCGGCTTCGTCCCGACCTTCTCGATCGTTGCGCTCGTGGTCGCCCTGCTCGGCACGTTGGCGTGGGCCTGGCTGGTTCGCTGGCGTACGGGACGCCATCCGCAGGTGATCTGGAAAAGCCTCGTGCTGCCGGCGTCGGGAACTGCGCTGTGTTGGCTGCTCTTGACGACGTTGTGGTTGCCCGCGCTCGATTACGCGCGCAGCTATGTTCCATTGGTGAACAACGTGCGCAAGCTGATGGACCGCCCGGGATGCGTCGAGGAGCTGGGCCTGACGCGCGCGCAGCTGACGGCGTTGATGTACCACGGCCGGATGGACGTGCGTCATGCGGGCCTCGACCCCATATGCCCATGGCTGCTCGTCGCCGCGCCGATCCAGCCCGCCGCGCACATCTCGATCGACCTGAGACGCTGGCACATGATCGCGAACGTGCGCCGCCCGTCCGACAAGGACGAGAACGTCATCGTCTACCGCAGGGCGGATTCGCGGTGAGCGAGCTGCGCATCATTTCCCGCCACGCGTCGACGGTGCTGGTGGGGCAGCTGGCCGTGATGGCGTTCGGGGTCACCGACACGATCGTGGCGGGCCGGTACTCCGAGCAGGCACTCGCGGCCTTGTCCGTGGGCTCAGCGGTGTACATGACGGTGTTCGTCGCGCTGATCGGCGTGCTGCAGGCGCTGCTTCCCACATGGGCGGAATTGCACGGCGCGCAGAAACATCACGAGCTCGGGCGTTCAGTGCGCCAGGCGTTGTACATCGCGCTCGCCGGAATGATCGTGGGCGCAGTCGCATTGCTCTTCCCGGGAACGTTGCTGCGCTCCACGGAAGTGCCGCCTGCGCTGCAGGAAGATGTGTTGCGATATCTCGGCGTGTTGATCTTTGCGTTGCCGGCGGCGCTGCTGTTCCGCATGTACAGCACGCTGAACCAGAGCCTGGGGCATCCGCGGCTCGTCACGTGGCTGCAGGCGTTCTCGCTGGCCGTGAAAATACCGCTATCGATCTGGTTCGTCTTCGGAGGCTTCGGCGTGCCCGCGCTGGGTGTCGTGGGCTGCGCATGGGCGACCGTTCTCGTGAACTGGCTGATGGTGGTGCTGGCGATGTGGATGCTGCGCACGCAGGAGCTGTACAAGCCCTACCAGATCTGGCGCGCATTGGAAGCGCCGCATTGGCCGACGATCGCCGAGTTCGCGCGGCTAGGCGTTCCGGGCGGCGTGTCGGTGCTGGTGGAAGTGACGTCGTTCACGCTGATGGCCTTGTTCATCGCGCGGCAAGGCGCGACGTCGGCCGCCGCGCACCAGATCTGCGGCAACCTTGCGGCGGTGATGTACATGGTGCCCCTGTCCATAGCGATCGCGACGAGTGCGCGAGTGAGTTTCTGGCTGGGGAGTGGCGATCCAAGGAAGGCGCGCGGCGCCGCGCGCACCGGCTTCAAGGTGGCGATGTCGATGGCCGTAATGATGTGCGCATTGCTCTTCGTTGGGCGGTCGTGGATCGCATCGGTCTACTCTCCGAGTTCCGAAGTGGTCGGCATCGCAACCGGTCTGCTCGCGTGGCTTGTGGTCTTCCACATCGGGGACGCGACGCAGGCGATGTGCGTGTTCGTGCTGCGCTGCTATCGCGTCACGGTCGCACCCCTGATCGCGTATTGCGTTTTCCTGTGGGGCGTGGGCCTGGCCGGCGGCTATGCACTTGCGTATGTGGGTGTCGGGCCCATCGCCGCGGAGCGCTCGCCCGCCGCGTTCTGGCAGGCGGCGTCGATCGCGCTGGTGCTGCTCGGGCCTATCCTGGCTGCGATACTGTGGCGGGCGGCTCGGCGGTACCCGGCGTCGCCGTCGATCGGACACGCGACGCCGGCAACGTGATCGTGAACGTCGAGCCCGCACCGACCGCGCTTTCGATCCCCAGCTCCGCGCCGTGGCGGTTCACGACGTGCTTCACGATCGCGAGGCCCAGCCCGGTGCCGCCTGTTTCGCGCGAGCGGCTGCGGTCCACGCGATAGAAACGCTCCGTGAGGCGCGCGACGTGCTCCGGCGCGACGCCCGGCCCGCTGTCCTTCACCGAGAACTCCGCGCGGCCATCGCGCAGCACCTGCCAGCGCACTTCGATGCGCCCGCCCCGTGGCGTGTAGCGCACCGCGTTCGACAGCAGGTTCGACATCGCGCTTTGCCATTCGCTGGGCGATCCCGACACTTCGATCCCCGGCGCCGCATCGAAGTGAAACTCCTGCGGCCGGCCCGGCGACAACACGCCGGAGAGCGAGCGTGCTTCCTGCTCGCACTGCGCTTGCAACGTCGCGACCGCGAGCCAGTCCCCGACCCCGGGCGGGGGGCTGCCTTCAAGCCGGGACAGCGTGAGCAAGTCGTTCACGAGCGTCTGCATGCGCTGCGCCTGCTGCGACATCATCTGCAGGTAACGGCTGCGCTCGTCCGCATCGAGTGGGAGGTTCTGCAGCGTCTCGACGAACCCCGCGAGCACGGTGAGCGGTGTGCGGATCTCGTGGGACACGTTCGCCACGAAGTCGCGCCGCATCGCCTCTGCCTGCTCGATTGCCGTGACGTCGCGACTGAGCACGAGCCGCCGGCTGCCCGCATACGGGTGCGCCTGCACGGAGAGCTTGACGGGCGCTGACGCGGGGAGCGGCATCGTCAGCACCACATCGCGCGTGTAATTCCACGACGCCATGTACGACGCAAACGTGGGATCGCGCACTAGGTTGCCGATGTATTGAAGCCGGTCGCGGACCGCGTCGAAGCTGAAATGCGTCGCCGCAGTCTGGTTGCACCATTCGATGCGGCCGTTCTCGTCGAGCAGCACCACGCCATTGGGTGAGTTCTCGAGCGCGACAAGGAACTCCTCCAGCCGCGCATGGCTGTCGCGAAGCTCCTCTTTCGTGTCCTGCCAGCCGCGCATCAGGCGGCGCTTCTCGCGCTCCCGCTGGCGCGAGCGGCGCTGGGCAACCCACATCCCCGCCAACGCGAAGGCGCCGAGCACGACGGGCCACCATTCCTGCATCACTGCGCCGTGAGCCGGTAGCCCGCGCCTCGCACCGTTTCGATCATGCCGCCGGCGCCGCCCAGCGACTCGCGCAGGCGCTTGATGTGGACGTCGACCGTTCTTTCCTCGATGAACACGTGGTCACCCCAGACCTTGTCCAGCAATTGTCCCCGACTGTGGACCCTTTCGGGATGGGTCATCAGGTAGTGGAGCAACTTGAACTCGGTGGGGCCCAATTTGACCGGCCGGCCGTCCCAGCTCACGCGATGCGTGGCGGCGTCCAGCGACAGTGAACCGAGGGCCACTGTGTCGTTGACCTGATCGGGGGCACGCCGGCGCAGCACCGCGCGGAGGCGCGCAAGCATCTCCTGCGTCGAGAACGGCTTCGTGATGTAGTCGTCGGCCCCGGCATCGAGGCCCGCAATCTTGTCGGGCTCGTCGCCGCGGGCAGTGAGCATCAGGATCGGAACGTCCTTCGTGCGGGACTCCTTGCGCCAGCGGCGGGCCAGCTCGATGCCCGGCTGGCCCGGAAGCATCCAGTCCAGCAGGATCGCGTCCGGCAGGACGGTGTCGATCTCGCGCTGGGCGGCCGTGCCGTCCTCGGCCCACACCGGCGCGAAGCCGTTGTGCCTGAGGTTGACTGCGATGAGCTCCGCGATCGACGGTTCGTCTTCGACGATGAGGATGCGGGGGTTTTGCTTCATTGAACCGCGGATTCGATCTCGGCGAGCGAAGTATGGCGCACGTCCGCGCCCTTGACGATGTAGATGATGAATTCGGCGATGTTCTTGGCGTGGTCGCCGATGCGTTCGATGGCCTTGGCCAGGAACAGCAGGTCCAGGCTGGCGGAAATGGTCCTCGGGTCTTCCATCATGTACGTGATCAGCTTGCGCACGAAGCCATCGAACTCCTGGTCGATCAGGTCGTCCCCTTTCAGGATCGCGAGGGCCGCCTGCACGTCCAGGCGCGCGAACGCGTCGAGCGCCTTGCGCAACTGCTCCGACGCGAGTTCGGCTTCGACCTTCAGCTCCGACGCCGGCAGCGTGCGAACGTGGGTGGCGCCCTTCTCGACGATCGACTTGACCATGCGCGCCATCTTGGCTGCCTCGTCGCCGACGCGCTCCAGGTTGGCCGTCGTCTTCGAGATCGCGATCAGCAAGCGCAAGTCGCGCGCGGTGGGTTGGCGGCGCGCGATGATCGACGACAGCTCGCGGTCGATCTCGACTTCCATCGCGTTCACGCGCGTCTCGATCTCGATGACCTGCTCCGCGGCGTCGGTGCTGTACTGCGACAGCGCGTAGATCGCCTGCCGGATCTGCGACTCGACCAGGCCGCCGAGCTCCATCACTCGCGACGACACGGCGTTCAGTTCGGTGTCGAACTGGGTGGAAAGGTGCTTGTCGGTCATCCGAATCTCCCCGTGATGTAGTCCTCGGTCTCGCGGCGCTTGGGCTTGAAGAAGATCTGCTCGGTCTCGCCGACTTCGATCAGGTCGCCGAGATACATGTAGGCGGTGTAGTCGCTGCAACGCGCGGCTTGCTGCATGTTGTGCGTGACGATCACCACCGTGTAGTCGTTCTTCAACTCGGCGATCAGCTCTTCGATCTTCCCCGTGGAGATGGGGTCGAGGGCCGAGCACGGCTCGTCAAGGAGCAGCACCTCCGGCTTGATCGCGATGCCGCGCGCAATGCACAGGCGCTGCTGCTGCCCGCCGGACAGGCCGGCTCCCGACTGCTGGAGCTTGTCCTTCACTTCGTTCCACAGCGCCGCCTTGCGCAGCGCCCATTCCACGCGGTCGTCCATGTCGGGGCGGGAGAGGTTCTCGAACAGCTTCACGCCGAAAGCGATGTTGTCGTAGATCGACATCGGGAACGGCGTCGGCTTCTGGAACACCATGCCGACCTTCGCGCGGATGAGCGCAACGTCCTTCTTCGACGTGAGCAGGTTCTCGCCGTCCATCCGCACTTCGCCCTGCGCGCTTTGCTCGGGGTACAACGAGTACATGCGGTTGAACGTGCGCAGCAGCGTCGACTTGCCGCAGCCAGAGGGACCGATGAAGGCCGTCACCTTCTTTTCGGCGATCTCGAGGTTGATGCCCTTGAGCGCGTGGAAGCGCCCGTAGTAGAAGTCCAGG
The DNA here is from genome assembly GCA_035526975.1 of Ramlibacter sp. Lineage (GTDB taxonomy): Bacteria > Pseudomonadota > Gammaproteobacteria > Burkholderiales > Burkholderiaceae_C > Ramlibacter. The sequence continues at coordinate 4,534 of DATLBJ010000218.1, read as the reverse complement.
TTGCGGACCGAGATCTTGGCCGGGGCCGTTTGCGTTTCCATGTTCAGAGCTTGGCGCGCGTGAGGACGCGCGCGAGGATGTTGAGGCCGAGCACGGCGAGCGTGATGAGGAACACACCTGCCCACGCCAGCTGCTGCCAGTTTTCGTAGGGGCTCATTGCAAACTTGAAGATCGTGATGGGCAGGCTCGCCATCGGTTGGTCGAGGTTGCTGGTCCAGAACTGGTTGTTCAACGCCGTGAAGAGGAGTGGCGCGGTTTCTCCCGCGATGCGCGCTACGGCGAGCAGGATGCCCGTGACCACCCCCGCGCGCGCGGCGCGCAAGGTGATGCTTGTGATGACCTTCCATTTGGGTGCGCCGAGCGCATAGGCTGCTTCCCGCAACCCCGCAGGGACGAGCTGCAGCATGTTCTCGGTGGTGCGGATGACCACCGGGATCACGATGAGTGCCAACGCTGCGATCCCCGCGTACGCCGAGAAGTGCTTGTAGCGCGCGACGACTACCGCGTACACGAACAGGCCGATCACGATGGAAGGCGCGGACAGCAGGATGTCGTTGACGAAGCGCGTGACCGAACCCAGCCAGCCCTTGAGGTCGTATTCGGCCAGGTAGATGCCCGCCATGATGCCGATCGGTGCGCCGACGAATGTGGCGAGCGACACCATCACGAACGAGCCCCACATCGCATTCGCGAGGCCGCCGTCCTCGTTGGGTGGCGGCGTCATTTGCACCAGTGTCGCCCATGTGATGCCGCCGATGCCCTGCCGCAGCGTCTCCCACAAAATCCAGACGAGCCAGGACACGCCGAAGGCCATCGCGAAGAGCGACAGTGCGAGGGCGATGCCGTTCACGCGCTTGCGACGGGCATACATGCTCATGCGCGCAACCCTTCGGCACGACGCATGTGCGCCAGCAACAACTTCGAGAACGCCAGCACCACGAAGGTAATCAGGAACAGCACCAGGCCGAGGTAAATCAGTGACGCCTGGTGCAAGCCGCTCGAGGCCTCCGCGAATTCGTTCGCGAGCGCGGAAGTGATGCTGTTCGCAGGCTGGAACAGCGAGAGCGAATCGAGCTGGTTGAAGTTGCCGATGACGAAGGTCACCGCCATCGTCTCGCCCAGGGCGCGGCCCACGCCCAGCATGATCCCGCCGACGACGCCGGTCTTCGTGTAGGGCAGCACGACCCGGGAGACCACCTCCCACGTCGTCGAGCCGAGGGCATAGGCCGACTCCTTGAGGAGCGCCGGCGTCACTTCGAAAACATCGCGCATCACCGCCGCGATGAACGGGATGATCATGATCGCGAGGATGATGCCCGCCGAGAGCAGGCCGATGCCCACTGGCGGCCCCGACACGAGCGCACCAAGGTACGGTACACCGCTGAACAACGATTGCAGCGGCTGCTGGACGTACGCGGCGAGGATCGGGCTGAACACCAGCAAGCCCCACATGCCGTAGACGATCGATGGGACTGCTGCGAGCAATTCGATCGCGGTGCCCAGCAGCCGCTTCAGCCACGACGGCGAGAGCTCGGTAAGGAACAGTGCAATGCCGAAGCTCACGGGCACGGCGATCACGAGCGCAATCAGCGAAGTGGCAAGCGTGCCGTAGATCATCACGAGGCCGCCGAAGTTGCCTTCCACGGGGTCCCAGACCTTGCTGGTGAGGAACTCGACTCCGTACTTCTCGATCGCCGGCCATGCGCCGGCGAGCAGCGACGTGAGAATCCCGGCCAGCAGCAGCAGGGTGAAGATCGCCGCTGCGCGCGCGGCGCCGGCGAAGAGCTGATCGGCGAAAGGAAATCTCAAGGCAAGCCGCGTCGCCGGCGGCACCGGCCTCACGTTGAATGCCGCCTCTCCGCTTGCCGCCATCACTTCGCGAGAGACGCGAAGATCGACTTGCCCGAGGCGTCCTTGATCTCGGACGCCCACAGCTTTTCGACTGCCAGCTTCACGCTCGCGGGCATCGGGACGTAGTCGAGGTCATCCGCCGTCTTGTCGCCGGCCTTGTACGCCCACTCGAAGAACTTCAGCACCTGCGCGGCTTGCGCGGGCTTGTCCTGGACCTTGTGCATGATGATGTACGTCGGGTTCGTGATGGGCCACGCGTCCTTTCCGGGTTGGTCGGTGGTGACCTGGTAGAAAGTGCGGTTCCAGTCCGCGCCCGCGGCAGCGGCCTTGAACGCTGCGTCGTTCGGCTGCACGAAGTTGCCGTCGCGGTTCTTCAGCAACGTGTAGGCCATCTTGTTCTGCTTCACGTACGCATATTCGACGTAGCCGATCGAGTTCGGCAGGCGGTTCACGAAAGCGGCGACGCCTTCATTGCCCTTGCCGCCCGCACCGGTCGGCCAGTTCACGGCCGTGCCTTCGCCGACTTTCGATTTCCATTCGGCGTTCACCTTCGACAGGTAATTCGTGAAGATGAACGACGTGCCGGAGCCGTCCGCGCGGCGCACAACGGCGATCTGCGTGTCGGGGAGCGCGACTCCGGGGTTCAGCGCCGTGATCGCAGCGTCGTTCCACTTCGTGATCTTGCCGAGGTAGATGTCGCCGAGCACCTGGCCCGTGAGCTTCATCTGGCCTGGCGCGACACCTTTGATGTTCACCACGGGCACCACGCCGCCGATCACCACGGGGAACTGGACCTGGCCCTTGTTCGAGAGGTCCTCGTCCTTCTGCGGCATGTCGGAGGCGCCGAAGTCGACGGTCTTCGCATCGATCTGCTTGATGCCTGCCCCCGAGCCCACCGACTGGTAGTTCACCTTCACGCCGGTGGCCTTGTTGTAATCGGAAGCCCACTTCGCATACAGGGGTGCGGGGAATGTCGCGCCCGCGCCCGTCACTTCCTGCGCGCGCGCGAGGCCGGCGCCAATCAGGGCGGCGATGCCGACCAGCGCGATGTTTGAAATTCGAAGCATGAAGGTTCCTTCGTGGGTTGGGTCGTTTGTGGCGACTCTAGGAACCCTTTGTGACGCCGTCGTGACACCCCTGCGGCCATCAAGAAACCGTCATCGAACTGTCATGAAGCCGTGGGCTTCCCGACGACCTTTTCTCCGTCCTCCTTCATGAAGACGCCGCCCTTTTGCGGCGACGGAAGGATGTCGAGCACCTCCTCTGAAGGGCGGCAGAGTTTCACGCCCAGCGATGTGACGACGATCGGGCGGTTGATCAGGATGGGGTGGGCCATCATCGCGTCGAGCAGTTCGTCATCCGCGAGGTCCTCGCGATCGAGACCGAGTTCCTCGTACGGAGTGCCCTTTCGGCGCAGCACGTCCCGCACCCGGATGCCCATTCCCGCAATGAGGGACTTCAGCTCTTCGCGCGACGGGGGTGCCTTGAGGTACTCGATGACGACGGGCTCGATTCCGGCGTTGCGGATCATGCCGAGCGTGTTGCGGGATGTGCCGCAATCAGGGTTGTGATAGATGGTGACGTTCATGACCTGGGTTCGTCGATGTTGCCGATGATGTTCGACAGCCCGGCGCCGGCCGCACCGCCCACGAATTGTGCCGTGATGAATGCAAGGGCACTCGAGGGCGCGATGCCGGCGAAGCTGTCGCTGCACATCCGCCCCAAGACCGCCGCGGGGTTTGCGAAGGATGTACTGGCGGTGAACCAGTAGGCGGCGCCGATATACGCGGCAACCAGCATGGCGGACTTTCCTTCAGGAGCGCGCAGCACGACAAAAATGAGCCCCGCAGCAGCCACCGCTTCGGCCAGCCACTGACCTGGACTCGCGCGCAGCTTCGCGCTCAGCTGGAGGACGGGCAGGTCGAACATCGCGTTGGCAAGCAGTGCACCCGTCACGGCCCCTGCAAGCTGGACGAGGATCCACAACGCCGCGTTCGCGACCCGGTTTTTCGCGCCAAGGCGCCCCTTGAATGCAAGCACGCTCGTGACGACCGGGTTGAAGTGCGCGCCGCTCACCGGCCCCAGGACTTCAATCAGGACATAAAGGGCAAAGACTGTCGCAAGCGTGTTCGCGAGCAAGGCAACGCCGTCGTTGCCCGCGCTCAATCGCTGCGCCATGATCCCCGACCCGATCACCGCGCACAGCAGCATTGCCGTGCCGATGAATTCGGCGAGCAGCGCGCGCCGGACGTGAGTCAAGGGTGCAAGCACCATGCCTCGTTCGAGCACGCCTGCAGGCTGCGAGCCTTGCGGAGGGTGACGGCCTGCACCATGCGTGACGCGGCGCGCCGCAGGCGTTCACGCCAGGACGGCTGCTCGCTGCACAGGTCCCATGCATAAAGCGCCCCGCTGCGTGTGACGTTCACCACTTCGACGCGATCGCCTGCCCAAAGACGAATGCGATCGCCTGCGGCCAGCAGCTTGTCATTGACCGAGACGCGGCCGGCACCGACCTTCAGCTCCCCGCACATGCGCGGCTGCAGCATCACGGACCTGTGAGCCGCGAGCGGGAGGTGCCCCGGCATCGCAGCGTGCGTGGGGGCCACCGCGGTGTTCATGCGCAGCACGCTTTCGCCTTCGGTTGCGCGGATTGCATCGCGTCGTCGGCCGCGCAGCAGGACCC